>JBLFYO010000072.1:0-8503 GCA_047609165.1 Francisella sp. | reverse complement strand
GTTGTTGTAGATCGATATCATGTAGCTAAGTTATATAGAAAGCTATTGGACAAGCTCAGAATCAAAGAAATGGCAAGATTTAAAGAAGAACTAGCTCATGAGGAGTATGCTCGACTGGTGGGAATGATGTGGGTATTAAGGAAACAGCATGAGTGCCTAACACACGCTAATAAAGTAAAGCTCGAAGTTCTCTACGAACATTCTCCTTTACTTAAAAAAGCCCATAGCTATGCTTTGAAATTAACACATATATTCAATACTCACAGCAGTAGAAAGGCAGCTATAACAAAAATTAATAGATGGATAGACAGTGTTGAAATAGTGGCTTTGTAGAAGGTCTAAATAATAAAATTAAAGTCATGAAAAGAAGGTGTTATGGGTTCTTCAAAAGCGAATCATATTTTCAAATATTATTCTTGGATTTACAGGGATACAGTGTGTATGGTAATTAACCCCTAGAACGGGAGAAGAGCCGCTATAAGCTCAATGTGTCTCGCTTTTAAACTTTTTGCCAATTTCATACGCTATTCCAGTAAGGCTAAAAAGTGAACGAATTATATTCCTGATTTAGAATATGTCAATAAAAAATAACAGTATGTTCTTAAATTATTTTACACTTGAATACACTAACCTAATGGTTGATAATTAATTATCGAAATATTAACTAAACTAAAGAGCTATAGCTATGTCAGGTATCAATGAGACAGGTAAGGTTTATGAGCGTCCATGGGGCACATATCAAACTCTTAATTTCACAGAAAAAAGTCAAACTAAAATCATCACAGTGAAGCCAAAAGGACAGTTATCATTGCAGAAGCATTTCAAAAGAGCTGAGCATTGGGTAGTTGTGACTGGTAAGCCAACTATCACAGTGGATGATAGTGTAAAGGAATATAATGTGGGTGAAAATGTATTTATACCAAAAGAATCAGTGCATAGATTAGAGAATTTTACAGATAGTGATATTCAGATAATTGAAGTACAAGTTGGAGATTATCTTGGTGAGGATGATATTGTGCGTTTAGAAGATATTTATAAGCGTGATTAGAAAAGATACAGAGTTTGCTAAATGTCCACTTGTAATTAAGCGTTATCTCTAGTATTATATTTTGTGCTGACTTGGTCCCACGCAATGATAGATTGCCAATCCCGCCAGATCCGGAAGGAAGCAACGGTAACAATTGATACTTGTGCCGTGGATAGGCTAAGTCAGCACTTCATATTAAGTTATACCAATCCCAACACAAATCACTTAGTTCTCACTTTGTATTTCACGCCTAATTTAACTCTTTCATATTTGGCAATAGCTACTGCTATTACCTGCTCATTAAAAATTTAAATTAGGCATAAACTCCTTTGCAACAATTTATGCGATTATGTATTTGTATGAAAAAGGGCAGATTGATGTGGATGCCTTAACAACACAATATATCCCTCATTTTAAGTTCGCAAATACTGATTATATCCCAACTATAAACGATTTGTTGACGCATTTTACAGGGTTAGCTCCATTTTTTGATTTTTATAATGAGCATGCTGCTGGAGAGCTTTTGAGCCAAGATACAGCTCATCTAAAATCAGTTGTTCATGTTGTTTAACCAAGACTGATAAAAAAGCAATATTACTAATTATAGCCAGAGTGCATTGCAGCCAATAATATGTCATCCAGATCAAAAGCAAATACTTCCAATTTATGCCTGAAGACATTAACAACTCTGATGGCTCTAAGAAGCAAGATTGTGAAATTAATGCAGCTAAAAGACTGTTACCAAAGCTTCGTAAGAATCATCCAAAAATGGATTTTGTATGGTTGGCAGATAGTATTTATGCTACAGACCCTTTTATTAGATCTATTTTAGAAGCAAAAGGAGATTTTATATTTAGGATAAAACAAGGTGATCATAAACACCTATATGAGCATATAAAAACAGCTGAGCATCAAAGCTATAGATACGTTTCAGGTAAATCCACTATAGTGCATCACTACTATCAAGATGTACCATTGAATAAAAGTAGTAATATAAAAGTAAATGTTATTAAGGCTTACTCAATAACTCAAGATAAAAATGGTAAGCAATCTTCAAATTTAGTAGGTGTTTGGGCCACTAATATTACACTAGACGATGGAAATGTTTATCAAGTTACAAGAGCTGCCAGAACTAGATGGAAGATAGAAAATGAATGTTTTAATGCATTAAAAAATAGTGGTTATGAACTAACTGATAATTGGGGACATGTTAAAGGAGAATCTTTTGCTATTTATAATTTGATTATGTTAGCTTTTTACATACATCAGATATTGGATATGACTGATTATTTATTTAAAAAATGTAGAGAAATATCTAGAACCTTTAAAAATTTATGGACTGACTTAACCTATCATTTTAAATATTATTTGTTTGATAGTTGGGAGCATATGTTATGTTTTCATCTTGAAAGAAATGAGTATCCACCCCCACAAATAGTGTAAATTTTTTAGACTTCATTTAGTTGGAGTGGGATTACTGTATCTATTGAAAAATAAGTAACATATTTAATTTATACTTAATATCAATGAGTTGAAATCGCTAGCTTTTCATACTTTTATGAACATTTTTGGAAAGATATTTTATACAAATTGAGCAAATTCATAAAAGTAGGTAAAATATTCAACTTACTGAGATTAGCTGGCATTTTACATCTACAAAAAAAATAAAGATGGTATTGTGTCATTTGGAATAGTCATTTTAACCCATATCTATAGATTAAAAAGTTGTTTTTAGATGTGCCCTATAGTTATTTAGTAGTGATTTTCTTATTGGCTACATGTGTTTCAGGATTGGTATTTGGCCCTTCAGGGGTCATTATTACATTAATAAATGAGCTATTGCCTAATAAGAGCAAGAATTATAGAGATATTTATGGCGGGAACTATTTCGATGCTATTTGCTTTTTATTTTATTGGATATTTTTTGAGAGTGGGTGAAAACTACAGTTATAGCTTGATGTTTTTGATACTTCTTGTAAGCTCCAGTTTTTATTATTTGATTGTAAAGAGACTTGTGCCTGAAACTGCTGGTAAAACTCTTGAGGAGATTGAGCATAACTTTGATTAGCACTCAAATGAACTCTAACTCTATTATATGATGGTACACCCAGCGGGACTCGAACCCACGCCACCGCCTTCGGAGGGCGATACTCTATCCAGTTAAGCTATGGGTGCTTATGAGCAGTTTCTAACTGCTATAAAGTTTATCACATAAAAAATATCAAAAAATAAAAATTCTACTTGAAAATTTATCTTTAGGTGCGATATATAGACTTGTAAGTTCATAAGGCTTAGATAGTTTCATGATTACAAATAATTTAAATATTTACAATACAACAAAGGAGTAAAATGATTATGAATATTCGTCCATTACAAGATAGAGTATTAGTCCGTCGTGCAAAAGAAGAGACTAAATCAGCTGGTGGTATTATCCTAACTGGTAGCGCTCAAGAGAAGCCTAGTGAAGGTGAGATCGTAGCAGTTGGCAACGGTAAAAAATTAGATAATGGTTCAACACAACCAATGGATGTGAAAGCGGGTGATAAAGTACTATTTGGTAAGTTTGCTGGCAGTGAAGTGAAAGTTGGTGATGAAGACCTTCTAATGATGATAGAAAATGACATCATGGGAATCATTGGGTAATTATAGTTTTTAAGTAATTTAATGAAGAGATCCTGAAACGAGTTCAGGATTGCGGAATATATAAATTTCAAAAGGAGAATAACAATGGCAGCAAAACAAGTTTTGTTTTCAGATGAAGCACGTGCAAAAATGCTAGATGGTGTAAATACTTTAGCAAATGCAGTAAAAGTAACCCTTGGACCAAAAGGTCGTAATGTGGTTTTAGATAAATCATTTGGTGCACCAACTATCACTAAAGATGGTGTGTCTGTAGCAAAAGAAATCGAGCTTGAAGATAAGTTTGAAAATATGGGTGCTCAAATCGTAAAAGAAGTGGCATCAAAAACAGCTGATGTGGCTGGTGACGGTACTACTACAGCTACTGTACTTGCTCAAGCATTACTTACAGAAGGCTTAAAAGCTGTTGCAGCAGGTATGAATCCGATGGATTTAAAACGAGGTATCGATAAAGCTGCTATTAAATTAGTAGAAGAGTTAAAAGTACTTTCTAAACCTTGTTCTGATGCTAAGTCTATTGAGCAAGTAGCTACTATCTCTGCTAATTCAGATGCTAGTGTAGGTAGAATTATTGCAGAAGCGATGGCAAAAGTTGGTAAAGAAGGTGTAATCACTGTCGAAGAAGGCAAAGGCTTTGAAGATGAGCTTGATGTGGTTGAAGGTATGCAGTTTGATAGAGGTTATTTATCTCCATACTTCGCTACTAATCAAGAAAATATGACTACAGATTTAGAAAGTCCATATATCATGCTTGTGGATAAAAAAATCGCTAATATTCGTGAATTATTGCCGGTATTAGAAGGTGTGTCTAAATCTGGTAAAGCATTACTTGTGATTGCTGAAGATATCGAAAGTGAAGCTTTAGCTACGCTAGTTGTCAATAATATGCGTGGTGTAGTAAAAGTATGTGCTGTTAAAGCTCCAGGGTTTGGTGATCGCCGTAAAGCTATGCTTGAAGATATCGCAATCCTAACAGGTGCGACGGTTATCTCTGAAGAGCTAGGCATGAAGCTAGAAGAAGCAACTATGGAAAGCTTAGGTACTGCAAGTCGAGTGCAAGTAACCAAAGATAATACTACTATCATCGATGGTGCTGGCGATAAGACCACTATTGCAAATCGAGTTAAGCAGTTAAAAGCAAATATTGAAGATGTAACATCTGACTACGATCGTGAAAAACTTCAAGAAAGATTGGCTAAGCTTTCTGGTGGTGTAGCTGTAATCAAAGTTGGAGCTATCACAGAAGCTGAGATGAAAGAGAAAAAAGACCGTGTCGATGATGCTCTTAATGCCACTCGTGCAGCTGTAGAAGAAGGTATCGTTGCAGGTGGTGGTGTTGCTTTCATTAGAGCTCAAAAGGTTCTGGAAAATTTAAAAGGCGATAATGAAGATCAAAATCATGGTATCCTTTTGCTAAAAAGAGCGGTTGAAGCACCACTTAGACAAATCGTACAAAATGCAGGTGGTGAGCCATCTGTAGTTGTCAATGAAGTGAAAGCTAAAACTGGTAACTATGGTTATAATGCAGCGAATGATACTTATGGTGATATGGTTGGAATGGGCATATTAGATCCTACTAAAGTTACGCGTTCTGCTTTACAGCATGCTGCATCAATCGCTGGTCTTATGATCACAACAGAAGCAATGGTTGCTGAGATCAAAGAAGACTCTGCTGCTATGCCTATGGGTGGCGGTATGGGCGGAATGCCAGGTATGATGTAGTAATACCAATCATAATAAATCTTAATGTCTTCTCACTTGGTATCTCATACCTGATTTAGTGAAAGTTCTTTTGCTATTTCCTTATTTATACTCTCATAAATCTCATAAAGTATATTTTTCTTATTAAATTATCGTATGAGATATATTAAAGATATAATTTAGTTATAGTCATAATTATTTGCAATCTAATTTAATAAAATGAAAAATATATTGATTGCAGGGTTTTTGCTTATTTTGTTTGGCTTGGCTGCTGCTAATAAAACAACTCTCAAAGTGGTGGTAAAATTGTTGTATATAATCAATATGCTACCAAAGATGGTAGCATATTTCCATTACATATCACCACATTGGAATCAACCTGGTTAAGCTTCAAAGAAGGTAAAGACTTTGAATTATTTTATGGACATCGAGCTGTTTTAGATGCTTGCTTACAAGATAGTAATTCTATTACTTTTGAATATAAGGATTGGGATTATCCTGTTCAAGAGACTATATCCATAAGTGGTGGACAAATTAAAAGCAAACAGAATGATATTGATCATAGATCGATTGACTATAGTAGAAATATAGTTTATTCATTAGGTTTGTATAATGAGTTGGTAGCTCTAAATATTAATAGTATAGTTTGTGATGCTGATGAAATAGGCAGTGCAGTTACTATAAAGAATAATGATGATAAATATAAAAAATATCAAGTCGTAGAAGATGGATACGGCAGATATGGTATTAAAAATCCTGATATATTAAGTAAAGTTATAGATGGAACGCTTAAAATTTGCACCTCTCATGTTACAAAGATGTTGGGGATGTTTAAATATGCTGAGAAATTTAATCAGAACATTTCTAAATGGGATGTATTAAAAGTAGATTTATGGAATTCTTTCAAGGAAGGTTCACCACTTGAAGATAAAAACACACCAAGTAAATTCTTATAGAGCTGGATTGTACTCAAGGTTTTTTGAAAAATAATTCTTTTATAGTAAGCTTACTTTAGGTTAAATGGTCACCTAGGCCTTCGGCAATTTCAGCAAAGCTTATGAGTAATGGTATTATGGCTTTATTGAAATATTTTGTGGCGATGAAGATAGATATTATGTAAGCCGTTGAGCAACCTCCCCAAACTAGACAGTTAGTCTGCTTAAACCTATTAATATGCTATTTGAAGAAAGCCAATATACTACTGACCCTACAAATACTATAAAAATCGATATAGGGAATACTTTTTCGATACCTTTCCAGTCTAATATATAGCCATTAGGTACTTGTAATATAGCATACGAAAGAAAATAAAGGGTGGTGAGTTTTAAAAGTAGGTCATCATCAATATCTAAAGAGTACATTAAATAGTCAGTATTAACACTAGGAGAAACTTGCAGAAAAGATGAAATAATTGTAAATAGTAAAGCAATTAATAAAGTTTGTATGCGAATAGAAAAAGACATTCTGTTTTTCCTAAAATGATATACTACCATTTTATAGAAAAAGATATCAAAGTGAAATTATTTTTTTAGGATTATATTTTGTATATTTTAGCAAATACTTTGGAGCTTATAGTCACTATTATTCCGATGACTATTGCGGTTATTGCAAGACCGAGCCATACGCTGTAATAAGCTTGGGCTTGCATGACTAGAGAATCGCCGCTATCTTTAGTATCTGTAAAAGTCGCTATATAGCTGGCCATATAGTTGCTAATGCCAGATTTGATACCCCAAATACCAAATAGTAGAGCAGCTATATCTTTAGGAGCTACTTTACTGATAGCAGCAAGACCTGTAGGACTACAACAAAGCTCACCCATTGTTATAAGCATATACCCAAATATGATGATTATTAAAGACGCTTTGTCTCCTTGAATTGCTTGAAAGGCTGCAAGTGCAAAGATAGCCATAGCAAAACCTGTAAAGACAAGTCCAATTCCCATTTTTTTAAATATAGAGATATTCCACTTAGCCCAAATGCTAGCAAATATTGGTGATAAGGAGATGATAAATAGACTATTAGCAACAGAGATATTACCAGCTGATATATCGAAGCCAAATACATTTAAATCGACAAATCTCTTTGAGAATAACAGTACACTAGTTGCTGTTTGTTCAAATAATGCCCAAAAAAGCATTACAATAATCGAAATTTTAAGAACAGCAAGTATTGGGGTTAGATATTTTCTTCCACCTTTTATAGCTTTATATCCAAGGTATAAAAGTGATAATCCACTTGCGATATACAGCACTAAAGCAGTGTTGTTAGCAGTAGAAATTAGGTATCCGAATATTAATGTGCAGAGTATTCCGCCTGCAATAGAGTAAAAGTGAGTTTTTTTAGTTACTTTAATATGGTCTTTAGGAATAAGTCCTTTAACCTGACCAATAAGAAGTGTACAAAGACCAAGTCCCATGCCTAAAGCAGCAGCAGCAAAACCAAAGTGCCAGCCGTAATATTTTGCGATTAGCTTAAATCAGTAGATGGTTAAGGAATTCTTTAAAAAATAAAGTGATAATATTATTTATTTTTATCTTTAGGTATAGAATATAAAAGTATAATACCTAAAGTAAGCATAAATAAACCCAATTGAATAAATATTGGGCTATATGATGCTATTGAGCCACAACTTTTGGCAATATGATTTCCATATCCATCTACAGTTCCATATGTGCTTGTAAGTAAGCAGCCACTAAAATCTAACATAGAGGATGGTTCTCTCATACGCTGAACCATCCCTGAGCTATAACCTAGCTGTGCCGCCTTTTCATACATATGACTGAGATAAGAACCAAAAGCTAGATTCCACCAAATAAAAGATACAACTATAAGAAAAGTTTCAGTATAGATAAAACCTAATGATAATTTTTTAAAATTCATGGTACCCTAATTTAGTTAATTAATACTCATTTAAATTATAAAATATATTCGTAATTAAAACAACTAAAACCTTATTCTAAATACATTTTTTATATAAATATACTTAGAGCTTATTATAACGATATAATATTAAAATTAAGAAATGTATATAAATATATAATTTTTAAAATCTTTTTTTTTGTGATTTTATAGTGTGATGGTTTGAATAATATGTGTGACAAAAGTAATGAATGGACTCATGATATAAAATAG
>JBLFYO010000071.1:0-8627 GCA_047609165.1 Francisella sp. | reverse complement strand
ACCTTAACCCAGTCTGTAGATGTATAGCCTGTAAGCTTACCAGCAAATCTACAGATAAAATCAGTCAATCTAACTGTCGTCGTTTTACCATTTGTACCTGTAACAATTACAGCCGGAATATCATAAACCTTAGACCAATCAATACTAGCAATCTCATCATTATCCAAATCAAACTCATAACAACCAGTACCAGAGCCGATGAAAGCTTTATTTTTCTCTCTAAAAGCATTAAAACCCTTAGACTTAGCCAGATCATATAATTTTCGATAAGTTAAATTTTGATCCTCAAGAATAAAGTTCATAAGCTCATCTTTAGCTTCTTCAATTGTTTTGTAACTACCTTGTTCAACAAACTGCCTTACAGAAAGCCAAATAAAGTCAATCACATCGCACGCAGGCATTGTGATATCTACAGGTGCAATCATCGCATAGCGGACACCATTATTAAAAAATTTATGCGTGATCTTTATATCAACCCAACCAAGCTCCGGCAATATCCTTTTGGCTTCTTGATAAAAAAGCTCTGTTAGTCTTTCTCTATCTTCCGTTAAAGGAATATCCAAAACAGTACCTGTCTCTTTAAAAAACAAGTTCGGTCCAACCAACCTACGCGAATAACCTTCGTCAATCATACTTTTTCTCCACGCAAATGATTAATCACTATCTTCATCTTGATAGATAACTCTTACACCACTCTCATCAGAGAAAATACCGCCCTTAATCACATCTGCTATCTCTTGAGATAAACTAGGATCTTGAGCAATCATAGATGCTGAAAACGGTTCTTGCTTCTTACTTTCAGTTTTTTCTTTTCTTGTATTATTTTCTTTATTAAAGTAAATAATCTGCTTCCAAGTGCGTTTTAGCTTATCTGCGAATATAGTTACAAGATCGCCCTCTTTAGCTATTGCCAATGCTTTATTTACAGCCTCTTCTTCACTTTCGATAGTTTCGATGTTATTAGCATTTACACCAAACTCTATAAGTGCTTTTTTAAGCATTGCTGGGATTTCATCTGGAGCTCGACCTCTTAAGCTATCATCTCGCTTACAGATAAAGTAGTCATAATGTGGAGCCGCAGCTTTTGCCATTTCATAGACATCTTCATCTCTTCTGTCACCAGGAGAGGCAATTACACATACTTTTTTACCGCTAAATTCCATATTAGTAACCATTTGACTCACTGACTTTATCGCAGCAGGATTGTGTGCATAGTCCATTAGTACTCTAAATGGATGCTCTTCAAACCAATTCATACGACCTGGCGCTTGATAGAAAGATGTTACAAAAGTTCTTAGACCATCACGAATATCATCAAGACTCATACCTGTACTATACGATATAGCAATTGCAAACATAGCATTTTGCACATTATGAATTGCTTTACCTTCCATAGTTGCAGGAATTAGATGAGTCCAAAGCACAGGTATATGGATATGATTATCAAAGATTGTAATCATGTCACCATTTACACCTTTTTCGACGATACAAGCTTTACCACCAGCACGGATATGTTGCTTAACTAAAGCATGCTCTGGGTTCAGAGTCACATAAAATATATGCTTAGCAGTCACTTTTGCCGACATTTTCAATACATGAGGATCATCCGCGTTTAATACAGCTACATCTTTTGCAGCCTCTACTACTACACTTTTTACTTTAGCTAGATCATCAAGTGTATTTACACCTTTTAATCCCAAGTGGTCTGCTGATATATTCAAGCAAGCACCAACATTACAGTAGTCATAACCCATACCACTACGCAAAATACCACCTCGTGCAGTTTCTAAAACTGCCATCTCAACAGATGGATCTTTTAAGACCATTTGAGCTGAAGCTGGACCTGTAGTATCACCAGCCACAGTTAATTTACCGTTGATATAAACCCCATCGGTAGTTGTCAAACCAACAATCTTACCTGCGTTTTTCCACATATGTGAAACCATACGGGAAGTTGTGGTTTTACCATTTGTACCTGTAATTGCCATAATTGGAATTCTAGCATTACCTAGCTCTTGCGGAAATAGCATATCAATTACAGCACCAGCTACATCACGAGACTTTCCTTCACTTGGAGCTACATGCATTCTAAAACCTGGAGCAGCATTTACTTCACAAATTGCTCCACCAATCTCATGATAAGACTCTGCAATATCATCAATCAAGAAATCCACACCACCAACATCCAAGCCAACTGCTTTGATAGCTCTTTCTGCCATATCTCTATTATCAGGATGAACAATATCAGTCACATCAATGGCTGTACCACCTGTTGAAAGGTTAGCTGTTGAACGCAAGTAGCAAATCTCATCATTTTTTAAAATAGTGTCCTTGTCATATCCTGCTGCTGTTAGCAAAGTATTTGCTTGATAATCAAGCTCTAATCTAGTTAGAACTTTCTCATGCCCTACACCACGACGAGGATCTTCATTTACAATATTCAAAAGCTCTTCAATAGTATGCTTACCATCACCAACCACATGCCCCGGCACTCTTTTAGCAACTGCTACTAACTTACCATTTACAACTAGCATTCTATGATCAAAACCTGTTGCAAACTGTTCTAAAAGTACATATCGTGAAATTTTATTTGCTTCAACAAACGCCTCTTTGATTTCGTCCATCGAGTTTAGGTTGATAGAGATACCACGACCATGATTACCATCTAGCGGCTTCACAACCAATGGAAAGCCTAAGCTTTTAGCCGCGGATAATGCACCCTCTTCAGTACGTACCATTCTTTGCTTAGGTACAGGTAAACCAAGCCCACCAAGCACTTTGTTTGTTTGCTCTTTATCACAAGACATCTCAACTGCAATGTGAGTGGTTTGACTAGTGATGGTTGCCTGTATGCGTTGCTGATACTTACCATAACCAAACTGCACCAATGATTGATCATTCAATCTAATATATGGAATATCTCTTTTTTTAGCTGCTTCAACTAGCGACCCAGTACTTGGACCAAACTCTTTACTTTGAGCAAATTTTATAAATCTAATTTTTTCACATTCAAAATCAAAGTCATCATTTTTATAGCCAACTTTTTTTTGTAAATTTACTGGCAATATGGAAAGCAATAGATCACGAGCAAGCTCCATCGCACGCAAACCTACATCTTTTTGCTTATATTCATAAACCATGTTGTACTGCCCAACTTCACCAGCTGAACGAGTTCTGCCAAATGAAACATCACTGCCAGCTACACCTTGAAGCTCAAGAATTACATGCTCCCAGATATGCCCAATCCAAGTACCTTCATCTTCACGAAGTCTACGGATAAAGCCACCTTCTGTACGGTACGAACAACCATGCTCTTGCAGCCCAGGTAAATGCTCTACCAACTTATCGATAAAATTTTCACCTATTTTAGCTGATGGCCAATCTTCTAAAATGCCTAAATCAATCACATTTCTTATGACTGGAAAATTAGCGTAGACATTAGGTCCAACATAAACATTGGTGGATAATATTCTCATCAATAAGCTCCTTAGATTTTAATCTAGTAAAAGGTAATATATACTTAAAAACATAATACTAGAAAATCTAATTAAAATCACGCATAGAATTTACTCTGCGCACAATAATATTAAAAGGCCACAAAATGAAATATGATTTTGGATTTATCGCTATTGGTGATGAGATTACAGACGGAGACATTGTTAACACAAATACTCCCAACTTTGCAAAACATCTAATTAAAAAAGGTTTTCAAACAGGTAGCCACATAAGTTGTAAAGATGCGTTTGACGACATCTGCTCGGCTATAGAATTTCTCAAAGCAAATCATAAAAATATAATCATTACAGGAGGTTTAGGTCCTACCGAGGATGACCTAACTTCTGAGGCTGTTGCAAAGCATTTTGATAAAGAGCTAGAGCTTGATGAGCCGTCTTGGTTAGCCCTAGAAAAAAGAATGATGGCGAAGTATGGCAAAATCACCCACGGTACAAAAAAACAGGCAATGTTTCCAAATGGTGCAAAGGTTATCTTAAACCCAAATGGGACTGCTAATGGTTTTGAATTAAAATTTGATGATAATCGCAAAATTTATGTTTTACCAGGACCACCTAGAGAGTGCATTCCTATGCTTGAAAATATTTTCTCAAAACCTACTGCAACTAAAAACATTATCCGCAAAAGTTGGAATATAAAAGAAATTGGAGAAAGCTTCTTAGCAGAAGAATTAGAAAAAATAAAAAAAGAATATCCTTTTGTTACTTTTAAATATCGCCTAGATGATGGGTTTATAGAATTGAAATACTTTTACCCTAATCACTGCCCGCATAGTGAAGATATCATCTCTAG
The DNA here is from genome assembly GCA_047609165.1 of Francisella sp. Classification (GTDB taxonomy): domain Bacteria; phylum Pseudomonadota; class Gammaproteobacteria; order Francisellales; family Francisellaceae; genus Francisella. The sequence continues at coordinate 4,322 of JBLFYO010000071.1, read as the reverse complement.
CGTGGAGCTATTACTTAAGCAATATTTATAAAGCTAATTTAAAGAGTTATATTTCGTTGTTCTTTCCTATCGATAAACATAGCATCAACATTCCACTCTAATAGCTTCTTAACTTCATAATCAGTATATACAGAGTAGACAAAGACCTTGCCAAATTTACTCTTTAGGTACTGCATCCTTGCTCTATTCAAACAGTCATAATTTATAATGATTGCCATGTAGTCATTATCTTTGTAATGTTTGTATAACTTAGTATCTAAATACTCAAAATCTCTCGACCAACTTGTTGTATAAAACAGTTTACCTTTACGATATTTTTTATATTTTTTCAAAGCTCTCATCACTAGCTTAGAGAAGCTCGATATAAAAATCTGCTTTTTTATGTCATCATAACTATCAAGTAAAGATATAACTTTTGTAACTAATTTTTGAATATAATCTTCACCAGCACTATCGAGTACTTTTATCTCAATATTTGTAAAAAGGTTATTAGCCATAATCCAATCTAAATATTCTTTCAATGTTGGAATTTTGTCAATTGCACCTAAAGAGAGATGCTTCAAATCTATCGGCTGAAGCTCTGCCCATGTCATCTTAGTTGGCTTTAGGTCCAATCCTGCAAGTCTTTTTAAATCATCATCATGAAATAAAAACAACTCTCCATCTGTACTTATTTGAACATCAGTTTCAAACCAGTTAAAGCCATTAATTCTAGCTATTTCAAATGCTTTGATAGTATTTTCAACATGATCTGTCTTTGCTCCACGATGAGAGATAAATTTGTCAACCTTCATATCTTGCTAAAGTAAGTTAATTCATAGCGATTATACTTATCTGCGAGTGACAATAAAACTCTTTTCATAATTAGAATTAAAAAAAATTTTGTTTTTTCATAAAAATAACTAATCATGCTATAATTTTAATAGTTTTATTGATTATATATATAGCAAATGGTAAACAACCCTCTCATCTGTAAAAAGCTTGCGTCACTTTTGTTGCATCGTAAGCTTATAACAAAAGAGCAACTTGATGAAGTAAACCTTGAAAAAGCTATAGTTAAAGAAGGCTTTTTAGACTTCGTAATTGAAAACGGTATAGTCAATAGCCGATCATTTATGATTGATTCAGCTACACTACTGCGTCTTCAATATATAGATTTAACTGCTATCAATATAAAATTTCTTCCTCAAGAATTATTTGAGATTGATTTTTGCACAAAAAATAGATGCCTACCACTATTTGTAAGAAAACAAGTTGTCTATGTAGCTATTTCAAACCCCATTAATAGTCAAGAGATTCTTAAAAAGCTTCGTGCCAAATATGACCGTCCGTTTATCGCTATAGTTGGTGAGCTAAACCATCTCAAAGAAAAAATTGAAGAATTTGAAGAATATCTTAAAGATGAAGGTCAAAGAATTGATGATTCAGCCCTTGATGAGAAAATGGGTGAAGTTGACATGGATATTGATTTTGTCGATGAGGGAGAGCGTGAGGGTGACGACTTAATCGGCAGAAGAGATGATGACGAAGCTCCTATCATTAGATTTATAAACAACACTATTGTTGACGCTATACAGAAAGAGGCTTCAGACATACATTTTGAACCCTATGAAAAAAACTTCCGTATTCGCTATCGTATAGATGGTCTTTTGATGGAAACATTCAATACCACAAAAAATTTAGGTCCAAAAATTATATCAAGATTAAAGATTATGTCTTCTCTTGATATTGCTGAAAAAAGAATACCTCAAGATGGTAAGTTTAAGATTTCTCTCTCGCGTGAAAAATCCATCAATTTTCGTGTAAGTACTTGCCCTATCAGCTTCGGTGAGAAAGTGGTACTGCGTATTATCGACTCTAGTTCCACTCAGATTCCAATCGAAGCACTAGGTTTCTCTGAGTATCAAAAGAAAATTTATGTTGAAGCTATCAACCAGACACAAGGCATGGTGCTAGTTACAGGTCCTACAGGTTCTGGTAAAACAGTTACACTTTATACAGGTATCAACATACTAAACCGACCTGAGAGAAATATCTCTACAGCGGAAGATCCCGTTGAGCTAGCAGTTAAAGGTATAAACCAAGTAAGTGTAAACAATAAACAAGGCCTTACATTTGCTGCAGCTTTGAAGTCATTCCTTCGTCAAGATCCAGATATAATCATGATCGGTGAAATTCGTGATATCGAAACAGGCTCGATTGCGATTAAAGCATCACAAACGGGTCACTTGGTGTTATCTACACTACATACAAACAGTGCTCCTGAGACACTAAACAGACTAGTTGATATGGGATTACCACGATACAACATCGCAACATCTGTAACTCTTATTATTGCTCAACGACTTACTCGTAAGCTATGCCCTAAATGTAAGCTTGATGACAAGGAAACTCAATTTGCAATGCTGGTAGATGATAGTGGCATGACAGAAGATATTCTAAAAACTTTTGATACAAGTTTTGATAAAATTAAAAAAGCTGAAATTTTCAAACCAAATCCAAAAGGTTGCCCAAGATGCTTCAAAGGCTACAAAGGTCGAGTAGGTTTGTATGAAGTTATGCCAGTATCACGAATGATTTCAAAAATGATACTAGAAGATAAAAACACAATGCAAATTGCAGAGCAAGCTCAACTTGAGCATGTTGCTAATGTGCGTCAATCAGCTCTAATTAGAGTAGCTGAAGGACTTACATCAATGGAAGAAGCATACCGTATAAGTTAAAGGATAAATTATTATGTTATTTGGTAAAAAAGAAAAAAATAAAATAGTTATTATATCATGGAAATATAAAGCTAAGCTGAAAAGTGGTAAAAAAACTGTTGGTATTATCGATGCAGATACAAAAGAAAAAGGCGAAATACTTCTCAGACAAAAGGGATATACAAATATAACTCTCAAAAAACAGCCAAAAGATTTAATGCCTAAAAAGATTGCTTATAATGATATAACAGAAATGACAAGACAACTTGCGACAATGGTAAAAGCTGGTATTCCTATTATTAAGTCATTTGAAGTATTTATCATGGGAATTAGAAAGCACAATCGTTTAAAAGTAATGGTTATTGACGTAAAAACCTTGATTGAAGGTGGTGAATCTTTATCAAAAGCTCTACAGCATTATCCTAAAATTTTTGATAAGCTGTATATAGGTCTTATCACGGCGGGTGAAGAGTCCGGTAACCTAGATTTGATGCTTAACAAAATCGCTGATCAACGAGAAGCTTTACAAAGTATCAAAAAGAAAGTGAAAAAAGCACTTTCGTATCCTATTATAGTTTGTGTGGTTGCCGCTGGTGTGACAGGCATATTGCTTACTTTTGCAGTACCAGCATTCTCAGCGATGTTTATCAACTCAGGTAAAGAGCTACCCGCTATTACTCAAATAACTGTAAATGCCTCAAACTTCATGCAAGAGTCATGGTGGAAATTGATATTAGGTGTCTTTATCTTTGTAACTGTTTTTAAGTCACTAAAATTTAAGTACGAAAAAATCCAAATCTATCAAGATCACATAATGTTAAAATTCCCGATTATTGGTGAGCTTCTATTTAAATCTGCCTTAGCAAGGTTTGCAAGTACTCTTGAGATTACAGTCCAATCTGGTATGAGCTTAACTCGTGCCCTTGACATGGTAGCTCTAGCTACGGGTAATGCTAAGTATGACCAATCAGCTATCGATATTAAAAAAAGCATTAGTGAAGGAGCATCTTTTAAAGAAGCTATTGTAGATACTGGAAACTTCCCATTCTTGGTTGAGCAGATGATCGCAGTAGGTGAAGAGTCCGGTGCATTAGAAACTATGCTTGGTAACCTAAACCGAGTATATCAAGAAGAAGTTGATACTATCGTAGATAGTTTAAGCTCAATGCTTGAGCCTATCATCATGGTAGTACTTGGTGGTGTAGTCGGCTTCTTAGTAGTGAGTATGTATATGCCGATGTTCCAAATGGGCGATGCAATCTAGAAGACATAAACCTAGATTCCAGCTCCAAGTGCAACAGAATTTAATTTCCTATCAAAACTTGATTAGGGCTTAGCTAATTCAATCGTTTTCTAGGTCTATTATTTATTAGATCTACATATTTATGGGTCTGACAACTACTTTGTGTAAATAGTTTATTTATTTACATATATTTAGTAATCCTATCTTCAAATTTGATACTAAAGTGACTGATTGCCTCACCCCAGTCTTTAATCGGTATCGTCCACTTTTTAGTGATACTTAGTGATGCTAAATATAAGATTTTAAATACTGAGTTTTCAGTAGGAAACATACGCTTATTTTTAATTACCTTTCTCATAGTCATATTCATAGATTCG
>JBLFYO010000070.1:0-8936 GCA_047609165.1 Francisella sp. | reverse complement strand
GCTATAAATACACTTCCTTCAATTGCATAAGTAGGCTTACCATCCTCAACCCATGCGATAGTTGTAAGAAGCCCAGCATCAGAAAAAACTGGCTTATCGCCGGTATTCATAAGTGCAAAACAACCTGTTCCATAAGTATTTTTAGCCATACCTTTTTCAAAACAGCAGTGTCCGAATAATGCTGCATGTTGGTCACCTGCTACACCGGTGATAGGGATTCTGGCCCCACCCAAAGTACTCTCATGAGTACATCCAAAATCTCCGCTTGATGATCTAACATCAGGCAACATTGACATAGGTATATCAAAATACTCTAAAATTTTCTTATCCCATTCAAGGGTATTAATGTTGAAAAGCATTGTTCTTGATGCGTTTGAATAATCTGTTGCGTGAACTTCGCCCTTTGTAAAATTCCAAATCAACCAAGTATCAATTGTTCCAAACAGTAGATCTCCATTTTCAGCTTTTTCTCTAGCACCCTCAACATTATCTAAAATCCACTTAACCTTAGTTGCTGAGAAATACGCGTCAACAACAAGACCAGTATTTTTACGAATGTAATCTACAGTATCTTTGTCTTTGTTTATTTCATCACAAATATACGATGTTCTACGGCATTGCCATACTATTGCATTATAGACTGGTTGTCCGGTTTTTTTATCCCAAACAACTGTTGTCTCTCTTTGATTTGTAATACCTATAGCCACAATATCTCTAGGAGAAACTCTTGCATACTCTAAAGCCTCTCTGACGATACTACTTTGCGAAGCCCATATTTCCATAGGGTCATGCTCTACCCAACCACTCTTAGGATAGAGTTGTGTAAACTCTTTTTGAGCTATCTTTTTGATATTACCTTGCTTATCGAATATGATTGCACGCGAACTAGTTGTGCCTTGATCAATCGCCAAAATATACTTTCCTGACATATAATTACCTTATTAAAATATATAAACTATAGATATTATATAACGATGGTTTGAAAAATCTAATAAAAATAAACTTTTTTAATTTTTTTTCTCTTTAATGAAGAGTGCTATCAGTAGCGACAACGCCATTAAAATTGGCAAAATAAGCAAAGCTATTTTAAATGATTGAAGCTCACCAAAACCATAACTCTCTAACAAAGAAACCATAAAACCAACAAACGGCTGCAAAATAGCTCCACTCAAAGGTATAAACAAATTAACCATTGCTAGACCGGTAGCTATATACATTGGGCTAATTTGCGAACGCAAAATTGTAAAGTTAAGTACATGGACTCCTTGCATTCCACCCCAAAGTACACACAGTAGGCACATAAGAATAGGGTTTACATGCAGATACACTATTGCAATAACTATGAAAAAACCAAGTATAGAAGCTAAAATAAGTAGTAGTTTTTCTTTATTGAGAATAGTTGCAATCACGCCCCATAATGGACTAAATATCGCTATACCTACAAATATCATCGATGCAGCAAGTCCTGCATACTGTTCAGAATAACCGTCTAGACTCAAAAATCTGTAGCTCCATAAATCTGCAAAAAGTGCCGTAGTGCCATAAATAGTAAAACAGAAAAAACCATTTAATAGTATCTGCTTAATCTTAAATACAACAGGGATATCTTTAAGATGTGTATGAGTATCTGCTAAAACATCTGTATCTTTTTGATTATGAGGCTCTTCTTTAGGCATAGATATAAGCACACAGACAAATAAAACAATCGAGACAATAAATATACCTGCCATGATTATTTGAATACTGTAATTATTTGCCAATATGACAAGTGGCAACCCTGTCAATGTACCGGCTCCATACATAAGCATCTGTGTAGCACCAGTAAACATTGGAAAAAGTCGTGAAGGTAGCCATATAGCTATAGCCTTTAATGAGCATAAAAATGCAAATCCTGCACCAAATCCTGCTAGCACTCTATATAGCATTAAATATTGCTCCGATGTGGAGAGTGTTGCTATAAGCAATCCTATAGAAAATAGAAATGTACTTCCAAGCATAACTTTCTTGATACCAAGCTTGTCTATAAGAATACCTGCTGGTAATTGTGATGCCACATAAGCCCAATAAAATGCCGAGCTAAAAATACCAATATCACCTGGTGAAAGATTGTATGGAGCTATCGAATAACTATGAAACAAAGAGTTCCCCGATGCTCTAACTATAAATTCAAGCGCATAAAAAAAGGCGCATAAGAACCAAACTATAAAACCTGTTTTAGTAACTCTCTGCATAAGACAATTTCTATAAGATAAGATTTATAATGATTATGCTGTAAAAACACCTATATGTAAATATAAGTAAGAGCCTAAAACTTCCATTCAAAACTAGTTTTTAGAACTCTTGAGCCATTGTATTGCGTATCTCTAAAATTTTTAATCACCTCAGAATTACCAGCCATTTCACCAGTCAAATTATACTGCCCTTCAACAACTAGACCGAAATTATCAGATACATTATATTTTGCCCCTGTCCTACTACCTGCAAGAGTCGCTATTCTATCTGCAGAGTCAAGATTGCCATCCGCACTATTAAGCCTATAATAAGATGCTCCCAACACAGCACTTCCATATAATTCAAGTTTATCATTCCAGATTTTTTTCATAAGCTTGGCTTCTTCTGTATGAAATTTTGAAGTTACAACTGTTTCATTTGCCCGTTCAAAAGCTATATTAGTAGCTCCTGTATCTAAAGTCAGAGTTTTATTTATGTCTAATTTGTTTTTTGTGTTGGACTGCATAAAGTCAAAAGCATCTTCACCCTCAGTCTTTACCTTGTTTTCTTGAATGGCTAAATTATCTAACAAATAATTGGTTGTAATATAATACTCACCTGTTTGAGGGTTTAGATAATTATCTGCATAAACAACACATGAGAGAAAAAATAAGATTATTATCAACATATAATTTTTCATAATACCCCCTGCCAAAAAACACATAACTACTATTATTAAATAAATTTAACTAGACAGTCATACTAAACATTATATATCCTATAAAAATATTTTTATACATTAGCATGCTAGATGAACAAATTCAAAATGTCTCTTATCCTTTTTGTAGGGGTTGGTTTTTATTGTTATGAATTCTTTTTGAGAATACTCACAGGTGCATACCAAGATCAGATAGTAGATTACTTTCATATCCAAAGTCATGTTGGTTTTTCCTTTTTAATATCAAGCTACAACATCACCTACCTAATTATGCAAATACCTGCAGGAATACTACTAGACAGATACGGTAGCAAAAAAGTTCTTATTGCAGCAACACTAATTTGCGGTATTGGAAATATCATATTTATAATGGGTGGCTTTGAGCTAGCAATTATTGGTAGGCTTCTTGTCGGTATAGGCTCATCATTTGCATTTATTGGTGTACTAAAGTTAGCATTAGAAAATTTCTCTAGAAAACATTTTGCGCTTGTTACAAGTATAGTTATATCACTAGGTACGCTGACCGCGGCTTTTTCGCAAAACATCAGCGTAATAGTATCAAGCTACGATGTTTCTTGGATTGAGATATTTATCTACTCAGGATTGTTTGCCATACCATTAGCTTTTCTTTTCCAAATAATCTTGCCAAAACAAGCAAACTCAATGCAAATAATGCCAAAACTAAACGATATATTTACTATAAGTAAAGACTTACTAAAGAATATTCAACTATGGAAAAATGCTACTTGGGGTGGTTTGATTTACATACCAACTGTAGTGATAACTTCACAATACGGCATTTTATATTTTAAAGACGCTTATGGATTCGATACTATTTATTCCGCAACTATGATTACCGCTCTATTTATTGGTTGGGTTATATTTTCACCAATAAATACGATACTCTGCAAGAAAATCTCTGCTAACAAGATTATAGGACTATCTGTGCTACTCTCAATAATTATAATCTTGATTTTTAACGCTGGTATAATGAGTAATTATGCTATGATTTTAGTATTTTTGTTTGGTGCTGTCTCAGCTTCGCAAGTTTTGGTATGGCATCATTTTAATGAAATTTGCCCACCTAGTATTGCGGCTATCGGAATAGCTGTAACAAACATGATTATAACTTTAGTCATGGAAATTGGGCAATTAGGTGTAGGAATTTCTATGGATATTGGAAAATTTCTTGATATAAGTATGAATACTTGCATTTCACTAAGCTTTGTTGCTTGCCTTATCTTTGCACTAGTTATGCATAGATCTCTAACTCGAAATCACAACAAGCAATAAAAGCTTATACCAATACATATTGATACAATTATCACAAACTAAACATTATGACATGCAACATAAACATCATCTTCTATAAGCCTTAAACTTGGGTGTTCTTTTTTACAGATATCTGTAGCGATTTTGCATCTAGTGTGAAACGCACAACCTTTAGGAGGATTTAGCGGAGATGGTAGTTCTCCCTTTTCAATCTCAACACTTCTTTGTCTTGCTAGTTTTGGATCCGCAATTGGGATAGCATTTAAGAGAACTTTGGTATACGGGTGTACAGGATTTTTATAAATCTTTTGCTTAGAAGATACTTCTACAAGGCTGCCAAGATACATTACAAATAACCTATCAGAAATATGCTTTACAATACTCAAATCATGAGCGACAAACAATATCGTAAGTTTAAAATCTTGTTGCAGCTCTTTGAGTAGATTTACAACTTGTGCTTGTATAGATACATCTAATGCACTGACTGGCTCATCGCACACAAGTAGTTTTGGTTCACAAATCAAAGCTCTTGCAATCCCGATTCTTTGACACTGACCACCAGAAAACTCATGTGGATAGCGATACATTTGTGATTCATTTAGCCCAACTTTTTTCATCATCGTAAGTACTTTTTCATCAACCTCTTTTTTACTAAGACCTTTATTAAAGTTAATCAATGGCTCTGCGATGATGTTTCTAACTACCATTCGAGGGTTTAGGCAAGCAAATGGGTCTTGAAAAATCATCTGAATATCTCTTCTTACGCTTAACCACTGCTTATGTGATTTGTACTTATGAAGCGGATGTTCTCCTTTCCAAATTACTTCTCCATCAGTTATATGATTAAGTCCTATCAAAGCCCTTAACAGTGATGACTTACCACAACCAGACTCACCTACTATACCGATAATCTCGCCTTCTTTGACATCAAAGCTTACATCATTTACCGCTGTCACCTTTTGGGTAACTTTGCCTGTGATAGTCTTTTTGATCGGGAATTCTACGGTTAGATTCTTGACTTCTAAAATATTCATCTATACTCCCTAATAAGGTGACAAGCTGTTCGCTGATCTCCTAATGAGATTAAAGCTGGCTTAACCTCTCTACATATATCTTTTGCAAAATCACATCTTGTAACAAATGGACAACCTTTTGGCATATTGTGAATACTTGGAGTTTCCCCTCGGATAGTTTGTAAGATCTCAACTTCATTGGTAATACTTGGCATGGTATTGAGCAGACCTTTTGTATAAGGATGTTGAGCATTTGCAAATATATTATCTACTGTACCTTGTTCCATAACACTACCACAATACATTACCATTACATCATGACAAATCTCAGCCACAACGCCTAAATCATGGGTAATAAACAACATCGACATGTGAAATTCTTTTTGTAAATCTGACAATAACTGCAAAATCTGTCCCTGTACTGTCACATCAAGAGCCGTTGTAGGTTCATCCGCAACCAATATCTCAGGATCACATAATAAAGCCATAGCAATTACAACTCTTTGTCGCATACCTCCAGAAAACTCATGAGGATACAATTTAAGTCTATTTTTTGCATCTGGTATTTGCACAGCATCTAATATGTGTAGTACTTTTTGAGTAGCATCTTTATGAGACATTCCCTTATGGACAGTCAAAGGCTCTAGTAGCTGTTTATGCACATTCATATATGGATTCAAAGAAGTCATTGGATCTTGAAATATCATCGCAATTTTATCGCCACGAATTTTATTCAAGCTTTTAACAGGCATATTGATAAGGTTTTGATTATGAAACAACGCCTCACCAGATGCAACAGCATTACCTGCAAGCAATCCCATAAGCGATAGTACAGTTTGACTTTTACCCGAACCAGACTCGCCAACTATACCTAGAGTATGACCTTTTTTGAGATCAAAGCTGATATCTCTAACTGCTGGTAACAAACCTTCATCTGTCTTAAAACCTACATTTAAATTTTTAATTTGAAGTGCTAAATCTTCCATTCTCATCTACCTCTTACTCTTTGGATCTAGTGCCTCTCTCATTGCATTACCAACGAAATTTAGAGCCAACAAGGTTATAGTTAAAAAAGCCGCTGGGTATACTAATAACCACCAGTAGCCCAAAGTTATATATGATGCCCCATCACTTATCATCTCACCCCAATCTGTCATTGGTGGCTGCACTCCTAGCCCTAAGAAGCTCAAAAATGCTGATAGCATCAATACTGTAGGGATTGTAAGAGTGATATATACAATAATAATTCCTATAAGGTTTCTAATAATGTGCTTAGTCACAATCTTGCGATTAGTAAGTCCACTTACCTTAGCAGCCTCGACAAATTCTTTGTGTCTAAGAGCGATAGTTTGCCCACGCACAACTCTAGCTACATCTAGCCAAGATACTACACCAATCGCGACAAATACTAGTATGAAGTTTCTACCAAATAGAGTAACCAACAGTATCGCAAAGAACAAAAATGGCAAAGCATACAACGCATCTACCACTCTCATCATAACGCCATCTACCTTACCACCTACAAATCCTGCAAATGCACCCCATAGCGTACCAATCACAACTGAGACAATCGTCGCTACTATCGCTACTTCAAAAGAAATTTGTCCACCGACAAGCACCCTTATAAACACATCTCTACCTATAGCATCTGTACCAAAGAAATGCTCAAAAGATGGTGCCTGAGTTGTACTATACAAATCAATATGCGAGAAATAATTATCTTGGTACAACCACGGTACAACAAAACACGCGACCAAAACAAACACAATCACAAGCAATGAAAGTGTAGCAACTCTATCTTTTTTAAATCTCGCGAAAGCATCTTGGAAAAGACTCTGTTTATTATTTGCCATTATTTTATCCTCGCTTTAGGATCTATAAATCCATACATAATATCTACAATCAAATTAAAAATCACAACCAAAATACTATAAATAATCGTCAATGCTAACACTATAGCATAATCTCTATTTGTAGCAGCATTTATCATTTGCGTACCCATACCCGGTAATGCAAATACTTTTTCAATAATGATAGTACCTGTCAAGATACCGGCTGCTGCAGGGCCTAAGAATGAAATAGATGGCATCAATGATGCCTTCATAGCATGTACTAGCACAATTCTTTTTTTAGATAATCCTTTAGCATAAGCCGTACGGATAAAAGGAGAGTTAAGAGTTTCTATAATACTATTTCTTTGGATTTGAGCAAGTATACATATAAATGGTAAACTCAATGCAATGACTGGCAATATTAGATGACTAAAGTCCATACCCCATTGACCAGGTGGTAATAATTGAAACTCTACTGCAAATATAAGTATCAAAACTGGAGCTGTAATCACAGTTGGTATAGCGATAAATGTCACAGAAAAAATACTCACAATTCTATCTATGATGCCATTTTGCTTAAGTCCTGCTATAGTACCTAAAGCTAAGCCAAATATAGTAGTTACAATCAAAACTATAACCCCAAATTTCACAGACAACCAAAAACCACTATCTCCATCTGCTGGGAAAATGAGTTCATTAACAGATGCACCGATATTTTTATACGACAAGCCAAAATCAAAATGGAATATCAAATTTTTAAGGTAGCTCAAATATTGTTGCCATAAAGGTAAGTCCATACCATATTGATGATGCAGCTTATCTAGTACTTGCTGACTTATTGCTCTATCTGAAGAAAACGGATCTCCTGGAGTTAGGTGCACTAACAAAAATGTAATTGTAATAACAAAAAATACAGTAGGAATCGCCCCAAGCATTCTTTTTAAAATAAACTTCATCATAATATTTTATACCTTGTTAGAAAATTATATTTTTGATTGTGTTATCGAAAGCTGCTTAGCTCTATAACGACCCATCACATTATATTGAGGATCAAAGCCTTTTACATAAGGTTGCACAAGCTGTATAGCTGGCTCAGTGAATAGAGGTACTATTGGATAGCCTGCTGTTTGCTTGATAATCAACTGTCGTTGTAGTTCGTAAAACTCTTCTTTTGAATTTGTAATAAGTGATTTATCATAAATCTTATCTGCTTCTTTATCACAATAGTCACCTTTATTATTACCACTATTACAAACATACATCTCGGTATAAGTATTCGGCTGGTTAAAATCGGCAATCCAAGCCATTCTACCAACATCAAAATTACCATTTTTTAAGCTATCAAGATAAACCTTCCAATCTTCATTAAAAACATCAACCTTAACCAAATCCCCAAAATCTTGCTGCCACGAGCCTTGTAAAATCTGAGCAGTTAAGCGATTGATATCTGAGGTATTGAAATTTACTGTAAACTCAAGTGGATGTTTTTTTGAGTAACCGGCTTCTTCAAGAAGCTTTTTTGCTTCCGCTATTCTTTGTGGTATTGACTGATTTATCCAATTATAATCTGGAATATCTTTTGCTAAATCTTTGTATCTTCCTCCAGCTAGAGCTTCTGGCACATTTAAATAAGACGGTATAACTAAGCCCTTTTTAACACCCTCAGCTATTCCCTCTCTATCTATAACCATACTCAATGCTTTGCGAACTCTGATATCTTGAAACTTTGGTTTTCTCATATTAAAGACAAAGTAAGCTTGAGAAAGCATAGGAGCTGGTTGAAACTGATTGTTAGTAAAGCTTTTTTTATACCATTCTGCTGTATTGGAAGGCAAACGGCTATAAGTAATACTCTCACCACCTGCTTTATAGTTCTCTAAGTCACTGGAG
>JBLFYO010000069.1:0-8940 GCA_047609165.1 Francisella sp. | reverse complement strand
TGGCTTTAGTAGGATTCATAAATATAACAGAAAATTTAAATTTTCTTGAAAATCACAGAACCATTTGTACCGCCAAACCCAAAGGAATTATTAAGTGCATAATCAATTTTCATTTTCTTGAGAGCATTTGCCGCATAATCTAAATTACAGCCATCATCTAAGTTATCAAGGTTTATAGTTGGTGGAGCAACTTGGTCTCTGATAGATAGTACACTAAATATAGATTCAATCGCACCAGCAGCACCAAGAAGGTGACCTGTCATAGATTTTGTAGAGCTCATTACTAAGCCCTTTCTATACTGACCAATCATTTTCTCAACTACTTGACTCTCTTGAACATCTCCTAGTGGAGTTGAAGTACCATGAGCATTAACATAATCAATAGCATCAGGGGTTTTATCAAGACCCGCATCAGCAAGAGCGTTTGCTATACATCTTTCTTGACCTGCAGCATAAGGCATAGTCATGTGATAACCGTCAGCAGACATACCAAAACCAACAACTTCAGCGTAAATTTTAGCGCCACGAGCTTTTGCTTTTTCGTACTCTTCTAATACAACTACACCAGAACCGTCACCTAGTACAAAGCCATCTCTGTCTCTGTCCCATGGGCGTGAAGCACTTTTTGGATCATCGTTGCGAGTAGATAATGCACGAGCAGCAGCAAAACCACCCATTCCAATAGCATTACTAGCTTTTTCAGAGCCGCCTGCAAGCATAGCGTCAGCATCGCCATAAGCAATTATTCTAGCCGCCATACCTATGTTGTGAGTGCCTGTAGTACAAGCAGTTACTATAGGTACATTCGGTCCGCGTAGACCATGGTTTATGGATATAACGCCTGATAACATGTTTATGATTGATGATGGTATGCAAAAAGGAGATATTTTAGAAGGACCTTTAGCGTCTATTACAGCTTTAGTAGTTTCTAAAGTCTCTATTCCACCAATACCAGAACTTACAGCAACACCAAATCGAAAGGCTTCTTCTTCGGTAAGCTTTTCGATACCTGCATCTTTCATAGCTTCATTAGCAGCGGCAATACCGTAATAGCAGAAAGGATCTACTCTTTTAGAATCTTTCTTGCCAACTAAAGTGTTTACATCAAAGTCTTGGACTCTAGCTGCAAACCTAACTTTAAATTCACTAATATCTGGAGCAGCAGTATCAAAACCTGTAAGGGTTTCAACACCACTTTTTCCTGCAAGCACATTAGCCCATGTTGTCGGTACATCATGTCCTAAAGCTGTCACCATGCCTAAGCCAGTAACAACAACTCTACGATTAGATTTCATATTCAAAATAACCTGTTTAATATTTTGAGAAAAAGCAAGATAAATATATGTCTTGCAACTTAGAGGGTATTTTTGACTAGTTTACTTTAGCATCAATATAATCGTAAACATCTTTAACAGTTTTGATTTTTTCAGCATCTTCATCAGGGATTTCAGTATCGAATTCTTCTTCAAGAGCCATTACTAGTTCAACAGTATCTAGTGAATCAGCACCTAAATCATCAATGAAAGAAGCTTCAGGTTTAAGGTTTTCTTCTTTAACACCTAGTTGTTCAACTATGATAGAATTTACTTTAGCATATACTTCATTTGTACTCATTTTTCTTTCCTTTTTTATTGTTATTGTTGTTTGAAAATCTATAATTTAAGTAATAATATTATTTTTTAATGGAATTTGCAATAAAATTACAAAAAATTAAGCCATATACATTCCACCGTTGACATGTAAAGTTTGTCCAGTAATGTATTTAGCTGCATCAGAAGCTAGAAAAGCTACGGCTTCAGCTATATCTTTTGGTTCGCCCATTTGACCAGATGGTATCTTAGTTGTGATAAAAGATTTTTGCTCATCTGTAAGTTTGTTAGTCATATCTGTAGCTATAAATCCTGGAGCAACTACATTTACAGTTATGCCACGAGTAGAGACTTCATAAGCCAATGACTTGGAAAAGCCAATCACACCAGCTTTAGCAGCACAGTAGTTAGATTGACCAGGATTGCCAGCTGACGCAACAACAGAGCCTATAGAAATGATTCTGCCCCATCTTTTCTTCATCATACCACGGACACACTCTTTAGATACTTTAAAAATTGAGCTTAGGTTAGTGTTTATTACCGTATTCCACTCGTCGTCGGACATTCTCATCATTAGATTGTCACGAGTGATACCGGCATTGTTTACTAATATATCGATAGTGACTTTTTCGGATTTTAATTCAGTAAAAAAGTTTTGGATACTTTCAGCTTCAGAAATATTTATAACCATTCCTTTTGCTTTGTAACCTTGTGCTGTTAGGTCTTGCTCAAATTTCTTTGCAGAACCTTCAGAGGTGGCAGTACCTATTACCATAGCACCTTGCTTTGCTAGAGTCAGTGCTATTGCATGACCTATACCGCGACTTGCACCGGTTACTAGTACGGTTTTTTCATTTAAAGACATGGTTGCTCCTTTTATTAATTAAGATGTTGATGATCAAATATTCTCTAAACTTTCAATAGAGTTTGTATCTTTTAAAACCAAACTTTTGTCGATTCTTTTCATAAGCCCACAAAGCACTTTATTCGGGCCGCATTCGATAATTTCTGTCACACCTAAGCTAGCTAGCTCTTGAACCGATTGAGTCCAAAGTACCGGCATGTATAATTGCTTTACTACAGCCTGTTTTATTTCATTAAGGTCACTATGTGATTTTGCATCAAAATTTTGTACTACAGCTGTTGCAGGTGCATTAAATTCCACATTATTGAGTTCTTTTTCAAACTTGCTTGCAGCATCTTTCATTAGTGAGCAGTGTGATGGTACGCTTACGGCTAATATCTGAGCTCGTTTTGCACCTTTTTCTTTTGCAATAGCATTTGCTTTTTCTACCGCCACTTTCTCACCAGAGATAACTACCTGACCTGTTGAGTTGAAGTTTGCAGCTTCTACGATACCAGCATCAGAAGCTTCTTTACAGCTTGCTACGACATCTTCGTTAGATAGACCTAAAACAGCACTCATTGCACATTCTTTGTCTGTTACAGCACTTTGCATTAATTTACCGCGAGTAGATACTAGTATAAGAGCATCTTTATAGGATATGCAACCTGCAGCTAAAAGGGCAGTGTATTCACCTAAGCTATGTCCTGCAAGGTACGAAATCGCCAAATCAGGCTTTTGCTCTTTAAGTACTTTGAAAATAGCGTAGCTAGTAGCTAAAAGGGCAGGTTGTGTGTATTCTGTTTTGCTTAGCTTAATCTCATCATTTTGAATAATATCCCATAAATCATAACCTAGGTAATTTTTTGCATCATCTAAGATGTTTTTGAATGTATCAAATTTATCGTAATAATCTTTTAGCATTCCTAGTTTTTGTGAACCTTGACCAGGAAATACAATAGCAGTTTTTTGTGACATAATTTTCTCCTTTTTATCAAATTTTAAAATGTAGAGTAATTTTATATTGTAGCGATGAATCCACCCCAAACAAAACCTGCGCCAAATGCCTCAGATATGATGGTGTCGCCTATTTTTATGGTGTTGTTTTTTATTGCGTGATCTAGTGCTAATGGTATAGAAGCGGCAGAAGTGTTACCATGATCTTGAAGGGTCGTAATGACCTTAGACATTGGCATATTGATTTTATTCGCAGTAGAAGTAAGGATTCTGAAGTTTGCTTGATGTGGTACTAACCAATCAATATCTTCAGCTTTTATGCCGGCATCTTGAATAAGCTGGTCTGCCAAAGAGGCTAAGCGAGAGACTGCAAATTTAAATACCTTGTTGCCTTCCATTGTCAGATAGGGATCTATATCAACAACTTGTCCGCGAGTGGCCGGTAGGTTGTTTGGAACTTTTAGCATATCTAAGCATGAACCATCTGTAAAAAGAAGTGAAGATAGTATCTTTTTCTCTTCGCTTTTTGATACTACGACAGCACCAGCACCATCGCCGAATAATACGCAAGTATTTCGATCACTCCAATCAAGGACGCGAGTCATTTTTTCAGCACCGATAACTAGCACATTTTCACAGACACCAGTCTCGACATATTGTTTTGCTATATCTAAGGCATAAACAAAGCCGCTACAAGCAGCAGATATATCGAAACAGCGAACTTTGTAACCCTCTATTTCAAGGTTGTGCTGAACGGTGGATGCGGTAGATGGCATGATATAGTCAGCAGTACTGGTGGCTACGATTATGGCATCTATTTTTTGAGCATGAAGATTGGCAGACTCTAAAGCTCTTTTTGCAGCTTGTGTTGCCATGAAGCTAGTTGTTTCAGTTTCATTAGCACAGTGGCGTCTTTCAATACCAACTCGTTGCTTAATCCATTCATCTGAGGTTTCAACGAACTCACAAAGATCGTCATTACTTAATATTTTTTCAGGTAGATAGCTTCCTGTACCTAATATTTGTGCAAACATTTAGTATTACCTATGTTAATTAAGATTAATAATAAAATATTACTTACTGAGCATATAAGTGCCTGTAATTGAGAATTATTGTAGCATGAAAGAGAGAGATTAAAGAACTTTTTCTAGTGATTCTTGAATTGTTTTAGGTATATTGTGCTTAACTGCTTTGACTGCTTCAAAGATCGCAGTTTCAAAAGCATTAGCACTTGCGCCACCGTGACTTTTAACTACTATACCAGTTAAACCTAGTAAAGAAGCTCCATTAAAGCTGTCTAAATTCATGCTTTTTTTCATTCGTCTAAAAATTGGTAGAGCCATTATGGTCGGTAACTTCATCAACCAAGAACCTTCAGTGACAGACTTTTTGATAAGTGCTTCAATCAAACGAAGAGTACCCTCCATTGTCTTTAGCGACACATTACCAACAAAGCCGTCACACACGATCACATCAGTTGAGTCATCAAATATGTGTTTGCCTTCGATATAGCCTTGGTAGTTTATAAAATCACAACCTTGTAAAAGTTTAGAAGCATTTTTGATATTATCTAAACCTTTTATTTCTTCTTCACCGATATTTAATAGAGATACGCGAGGTTCAGCAATGCCTTTTGAGCTTGCAGCCAAAATTGAACCCATAATAGCAAATTGAAATAACTGATCAGAAGAACATACCACATTCGCACCAAGGTCAAGCATGTAAGTCTTGCTGATTGTCTTAGTTTCTCTATTATAAGCAGGGAGAGCGTAAACTATAGCTGGGCGATCTACACCATTTACAGTTTTAAGGACAAACTTGGATGTTGCCATTAAAGCACCAGTATTACCAGCACTTACGCAAGCATCAACAGATCCGTCTTTAACCAAATTAATAGCTACACGCATAGAAGAGTCTTTTTTCTTTCTAACGGCATCAGCAGGTGATTCGTCCATTGCTACAGTTTCACTAGCATGATGAATAGCTATTCTTTGTAAGGTAGGTAGTTTTATTTTTTTTACTTTTGAGTATCTATCTAAAGCTCTTTTTACTTTATGATGGTCTCCAACAAGAATAGCCTGTAGGTTAGGATCTCTTTTTACTGCTTCTAAAGTAGCAGGAATAGTGGTGTTTAGACCGTGATCTCCGCCCATCGCATCTATAGATATTTTGTAACCCATATTAGATATAACTTCCTATTCTTTTATTTGTTGAAAAGTGCATGCTCAAGTTTGAGTGCTTTTAGAAAAATATTAGTCTTCTGCTTTGGTGTTTACTACTTTTTTACCTTTGTAAAAACCATTTGGTGATACATGGTGTCTTAAGTGTAATTCGCCTGTTGACTTATCCGTAGATATAGTCGCAGCAGTTAATGCATCGTGTGATCTTCTCATGTCTCTTTTAGACCTGCTTGATCTTACTTTTTGTACAGCCATTTTAAAATAAACCTCCGATAGAAATTTTGTTTACTAGTTTAGTTAATTGTTATAAATTTGATGCTATTTAAGTTTCTTGAGAATCTCAAAAGGATTCTTTTTTTCTTCTACAACATTTTCTTGTTCGCCATAGTATGAATGTTTTTTTGTATTTTTACAAGTGTAACTGTCTTTTTTTGGTACTAAAGGTAGGTCTAACAAAATTTCTTCTTTGATAATTTCGCGTAAATCTACCACATCCTCAGTGCATATAAACGGCTCAAACTGGCTGTTTTCGGCGTGCCTGTCATCTTCAACTAGGATTATAGTGTTACTTACATTAAAAATTTGATCAAAAACCTCAAGGGAGTTTTGGCATATTAGTTTCAGGGTTGCTTTTATAGAGTACTTTATGCAGGTATGCTTCTTTTCTTGAAAGAAAGATAGGTCACAAGTAAATGTGTGTGGAGTATCTTCGATGACGCTATAAAAATTATTAAGGTCGTTAATAGTTATGTTGTAATCGATAAGTTCTCGTTTTTGCTTGGCTAAAGCTGCGTAATTGATTGTAGTTCGGTTTGTCATTTTATTTTGTTTCTAGGCCTTATAAATTTGCTATATTGATGATTATTCTACCTTGATTTCTTGTTTTATGAAAGCACCTACGGTATCATTCTACCAGTTATGTTTACTAGTGTTAAATAATCATTATTTAAAGGATCAAACAATAATGTCTTTACAAATACCTCAAGAATTTCCAAATGCTATCAGATTTCTATCAATTGATGCTGTTTTAAAAGCTAACTCGGGTCATCCAGGAATGCCGATGGGTATGGCTGATATTGCTACAGTTTTATGGACTAAGTTTCTGAAGCACAACCCCAAAAACCCTAATTGGATAAATCGTGATAGATTTGTTATTTCAAACGGTCATGGCTCGATGCTTTTATATTCATTGTTGCATCTTAGTGGTTATGATGTGTCGATTGAAGATATAAAGAATTTCCGTCAACTCCATTCAAAAACTCCAGGGCATCCTGAGTATGGCTATACTCCTGGTGTTGAAACTACAACTGGACCATTAGGGCAAGGTATTGCAAATGCTGTAGGTATGGCATTGGGTGAAAAGCTTATGTCTGAGAGATATAACTCGCAAGATTCTAGAGTTATAAATCATTATACTTATGCGTTTTTAGGTGATGGATGTTTGATGGAGGGTGTTTCACATGAGGCTTGTGCATTAGCTGGAACTCTTGGTTTAAGCCAGCTGATTGCTTTCTGGGATGATAATAGTATCTCGATTGATGGTGATACAAAAGGTTGGTTTACTGACAATACAGTTGAGCGTTTTAATGCTTATGGTTGGAATGTGATCGAGGCTGTAGATGGGCATGATATGGCTGCGATAGAGCAGGCTATAGTTCAGGCACAAGCTGAAACTTCTAAGCCTACACTTATTTGTTGTAAAACAGTTATAGGCTTTGGCTCTCCAGAAAAAGCAGGGACAGCCTCAGCTCATGGCTCACCATTATCTGCTGCGGAAAGAGCTTCTGCAGCTAATCAGTTAAACTGGAATTACGATGCCTTTGAGATCCCACAAAATGTATATAAATTTTGGGACGCAACAGAAAAGGGTGAAGCTTTAGAAGCTAACTGGTCTAAATTGTGGGAAAATGCTAAATCTGCTCCTAAGTATAAAGAACTTGAAAGAGTGCTTGCAAGAGAATTGCCAAGTATGCTTGAAACTGAAATAAATAAATACATTCAAGAGCAAATTGCTAAGCCATTAAAAGTAGCGACTCGTAAAGCATCGCAAATGGCACTAGAAGTGCTTTGTACTCACATGCCAGAGATGTTTGGTGGGTCAGCAGATCTTACAGGCTCAAACAATACTAATTGGTCTGGGTCTGTATGGTTAAACAATACTGATGACGGTGCTAACTATCTATCGTACGGTGTGCGTGAGTTTGGTATGGCAGCTATTATGAATGGTTTGAGCTTATATGGTGGACTTAAGCCGTACGGCGGTACATTCTTAGTGTTTAGTGATTATTCGCGTAATGCTATAAGAATGTCTGCACTAATGAAGCAACCTGTAATCCATGTGATGAGTCATGATTCTATTGGTCTTGGTGAGGATGGTCCAACTCATCAACCTGTTGAGCATGTGCCAAGTTTAAGACTTATTCCTAACTTGAATGTATGGCGTCCAGCTGATGCTATCGAGACAATGGTTGCGTGGCGTGAAGCTGTAAGTTCTAAAGACACTCCATCTGTTATGGTATTAACTCGTCAAGGTTTAGAGCCGTGCGTTGATAGTTTGGAGAAAGCTAAAGATGTTGCAAAAGGTGGTTACTTAGTGAGTGAACATCAAGATGCTAAGCTTACTTTAGTTGCGACAGGCTCAGAAGTCGAGCTTGCTATGAATACGGCAAAAGAGTTTACTGGTAAAGGTATAAATATTAATATAGTTTCTATACCTTGTGTCGAGGTGTTTGAGAAGCAGTCAGTAGGGTATAAAAATGCCGTAATTAGACAAGATATTCCAGCGGTATTTATTGAATTAGCTCAAGGTGATATGTGGTATAAATATATGCCAAAAGCTGGCGGTGAAGTAAAGGGGATGACTACATTTGGTGAGTCAGCTCCCATAGAAGATCTTATGAAACATTTTGGCTTTACAGTAGAAAATATTGTAAGTATCGTCAAGAAGTACTTGTGAGTTTAAATCAATAAATCAATAAATTAATAAATCAATAAATCAATAAATGGAGAAAATAATGATTAAAATAGCAATTAACGGTTTCGGTAGAATTGGTCGTTTAGCATTTCGTCAAATGTTTGACAAAACTGGCGTAGAAGTAGTAGCAATTAATGATTTAACTAATCCTAAAATGCTAGCGCATTTACTCAAGTATGATTCGGCTCAAGGTAGATTCTCTAAAGCATCTACTGTTTCAGCTAAAGACAGCTCTATAATAGTTGATGGTAAAGAAATTAAAATATATGCTGAAAAAGATGCTGCTAATTTGCCATGGGGTGATTTAGGCGTAGATGTTGTTCTTGAATGTACTGGTTTTTATGCATCAAAAGTAAAAGCTCATGCTCATATAAATGCAGGTGCTAAAAAGGTTGT
>JBLFYO010000068.1:0-9069 GCA_047609165.1 Francisella sp. | reverse complement strand
TAATCACAATGCCTTTCTCATGTTTAGATAGTGAGCTGTACTTAATGCTAAGTAGTACTTTTTGTATCCTTTCATAACGCTCTAGTTTAGTGTCTATTATAGTGAAAGCTATATTTTTAGTACCATCAAGAAAAGCACTGATTGCTTCTACTGTTTTTAGGTTTTCTATTTTCATGTTTATTTTCATCCAGTAAGGATGAACAAAATAATTAAATTAGGTTAGACTCATTTCGTATTAGAATGAGGCTTCTGCTTCAGACTCATTTCATATTGGAGAAGACTGCGTTTTGTAGTTAGCACTTAATTGTGCTATTATTGTCGCACAAATTATATTTATAGCTTTCTGATATGGACAATAGTGTTTATCTGCAATTTGCACCGATATTGATTTTTTTGATTATAGCATTTGGTTTAGGTGCTGTTTTTGCGGTGGCTGGTAAAGTTTTATCAGTCTTAGTTGGTGCAAATAACCCCAGTGAAGCAAAGAATGAAACATTTGAGTGTGGTTTTCCTGCGTTTGGCGACGCTAGAGAAAAGCTTGATGTGCGTTTTTATTTGGTGGCAGTGTTATTCTTAATTTTTGATTTAGAGTTGGCTTTTATAATCCCTTGGGGTATAAATCTTAGAGCTACAGTTGGCATGCCAGCTATCTCGGATCACGCTTTTGTGGCGATGCTTATATTTTTAGGAGTACTGTTTCTTGGTCTTATATATGGCTGGAAGAAAGGAGCATTAGAATGGGAATAAATAACGAAAACAAGGGTTTTATCACAGCTAGTGCTGATGCCCTTATTAATTGGGTGCGTACAGGGTCTTTATGGCCGGTAACTACAGGCTTGGCGTGTTGTGCAGTTGAGATGATGCATGCAGGTGCAGCCAGGTATGATCTTGATAGATTCGGTGTGGTATTTAGACCATCTCCGCGTCAGTCGGATGTTTTGATCGTGGCTGGTACACTTTGTAACAAGATGGCTCCAGCTCTAAGGCAAGTTTACGACCAGATGCCTGATCCAAAGTGGGTTATCTCGATGGGTTCATGTGCAAATGGTGGTGGTTACTATCATTATTCGTATTCTGTGGTTCGTGGTTGCGATAGGATTGTCCCTGTAGATATATATGTGCCAGGTTGTCCACCAACGGCTGAAGCCTTAGTTTACGGTATTATTCAATTACAGAATAAAATTATCCGAACAAATACGATAGCGAGGAAATAGTTGTGAATATTTTATTACAGCAACACCTTGAAAGCATAACTAAAATCTTGAAGGGTTTTGGGGTTAAATGCTCTATTGCAAATAGAGAGTTAAATGTAACTATACGAGATCAAAGAGATATACATCTTATTTTGTCTAAGCTAAAAGAAGAATATTTCTTTGAGCAGTTATCAGATATCACAGCGGTAGATTACCTAACTTATGGTCAGTCGGATTGGCAAGTTGGCAGGGTTGTTTCGCAGACTGGTTTTTCACGCGGTCGCGAGCAAGATGATAATGTAAGTAATTTTGATAATAGATTTGAAGTAATTTATCAATTAATGAGTATATCAAAAAATGTCCGTTTAAGAGTTAAATGTAAGCTTAAAGATGAACCTTTGATTTTGGTTGAATCAGTGGCGGATTTATGGTCTTCGGCTGACTGGTCTGAAAGAGAGGTTTACGACATGTTTGGTATTTATTTCAACAATCATCCCGACCTAAGAAGAGTGCTTACAGATTATGGTTTTGTAGGTCATCCTCTAAGAAAAGACTTTCCTCAAATGGGATATGTGGAAATGCGTTATGACGAAAATCTTGGCAAAGTTGTTTACGAACCGGTTGAGATTGACGATAGGGTTAATACGGCGAGAGTTATTCGTAGTAAATAAATTTATGGATTTATGTAATGGCAGAGTATAAAAACTACACACTGAACTTTGGTCCGGTACATCCTGCAGCACATGGTGTATTGAGACTTATACTAGAACTTGATGGTGAGACTGTGGTTCGAGCTGATCCGCATGTAGGTTTGCTACATCGTGGTACAGAAAAGTTGGCTGAATTTAAGCCGTACAATCAGAGCATTGGTTATATGGATAGGCTTGATTATGTATCGATGATGTGTAATGAGCATTCATATGTGATGGCTATTGAGAAATTGCTTGAGCTAGAAGTTCCTGAAAGAGCTAAGTATATTCGAGTGATGTTTGCAGAGATGACTAGGCTTCTTAATCATCTGCTATGGGCAGCAGCTTGTGGTATAGATTTAGGTGCGATGACTGTTTTCTTGTATGCATTTAGAATAAGAGAAGATCTATTTGATTGCTACGAGGCGGTTTCTGGTGCAAGAATGCACGCAGCATACTTTAGACCAGGTGGTGTGGCAAGAGATTTGCCTACACAAATGCCTAAGTACAAGGAAAGTAGATTTACAAGTAAGCGTAAAACTAAAAAAATTAATGAAAATAGGCAAGGCAGTATGCTAGATTTCCTTGATAGTTTTGTGGTAGGTTTTGATAAATCATTAAAAGAAATAGATACGCTTCTTACAGACAATCGTCTTTGGAAGCAAAGAAATGTGGGTATAGGTGTTGTAACTGCAGAGCGAGCAAAAGAGCTTGGCTTTACGGGTCCTATGCTTAGAGCTAGTGGAGTTGCTTGGGATCTTAGAAGAACTCAACCTTATGAAATTTACGATAAGTTAGAGTTTGATGTACCAGTTGGTTCTACAGGTGATTGTTACGATAGATATCTTGTGAGAATGGCAGAAATGACAGAATCTAACAAAATTATCAAGCAGTGCATAGATTGGTTAAGAGCTAATCCGGGTGAAGTGCTTTCTGATAATCATAAGTTCACAGCACCAAAACGCAATGATATGAAAAACGATATGGAAGAGTTAATCCACCACTTCAAGCACTTCTCAGAAGGTTATTGTACCCCTGAGGGCGAGGTTTATGTGGCTACTGAGCATCCTAAGGGAGAGTTTGGTGTGTATATTAAGTCAGACGGTGCAAATAAGCCGTATAGATTGAAAATGAGAGCTCCTGGATTTGCACATATAAGTGCAATGAATGAGATGCTTTCGGGGCATATGTTGGCAGATGCCCCAGCTATAATCTCGACGATAGATGTAGTGTTTGGTGATGTAGATAGATAGGAAAAAAGATGTCTTTAGTAGAGCTAATATCGCTAAAAGCGAGAGAAGATATAGATAGGGTTTTGACTAAATTCCCAGTAGATCAAAAAAAATCAGCTATTTTAGAGGGTTTGCATGTTTTGCAAGACCAGAATGGAGGTTTTTTAACAAATGATTTGCAAACGGCTTTAGCTGAATACTTGGGTGTGAGCAAAATCGATGTATATGAGGTGGCAACATTTTACTGTATGTATGAGCTTAATCCGGTTGGTAAGCATAAGCTAAATGTATGTACGAATGTATCTTGCATGTTAAATGGTGCTTATGAGCTTTTATCTCATATTGAGAAAAAATTAGATATAAAACCTGGACAAACTACCAAAGATGGTAGAATTACTCTAAAAGAAGTGGAATGTCAGGGTGCTTGTTGTGGTTCACCAATGTTAGAGGTGGATAAAATTTTCTATGAGAATTTGACTGTAGAAAAAGTAAATCAAATTATTGATTCTTTGGAGTAGTTTATAGATGGCAAATGAAGTTTGTTTACGCACGATACATTTGGATAAGCCTTATAGTTTAGAAGCTTACTTGTCTGTGGGTGGGTACTCTTATTGGAACAAAATACTAAAAGAGAAAATATCTCCAGAAGTTATTATTGGTGAGCTAAAAAAATCCGGTCTTAGAGGTCGTGGTGGAGCAGGATTCCCAACAGGTTTGAAGTGGAGCTTTATGCCTCGCAGTATGCCGGGTCAAAAGTATGTGGTGTGTAACTCCGATGAGGGCGAGCCAGGTACTTGCAAAGATAGAGAGATCTTGCGTAATAACCCACACCAACTTATAGAAGGTATGGCTATCGCAGGCTATGTGGTTGGAGCTACAAAAGGCTATAACTATACTCGTGGAGAATTTTATGAGCCGATAGCTAGATTTGAAGATGCTCTTATAGAGGCGTATCAAGTTGGATTGCTCGGTTCTGACATTAAGTCATCGGGTATATCTTTTGACTTGTACTCAGCTATAGGTGCTGGTGCTTATATATGTGGTGAAGAGACAGCTCTTTTAGAATCTCTGGAGGGTAAAAAAGGTCGCCCGAGATTTAAGCCACCATTTCCTGCATTTGTCGGTTTGTACGGTAAGCCAACGAATATAAACAATACAGAAACATTTGCTTCAGTACCTGCAATTATGCAGCACGGTGGCGAGTGGTTTAGTAAGCTTGGTACAGAAAAAAGTGGCGGAACTAAGATGTTCTGTATATCTGGTCATGTAGTCAACCAAAGAGTTATGGAAATAAATCTTGGCACTCCATTCACAGAAGTTCTAAAAATGTGTGGCGGTGTTCGTAAAGGTCATAAAATCAAAGCTGTAATTCCAGGTGGCAGTTCGTCCAAGATTCTTACGGGTGAAGAAATGATGGCTGTAAATATGGATTATGAATCTATAGGTGCTGCTGGATCAATGCTTGGTTCTGGAGCTGTTGTGGTTCTTGATGAAACGGTATGTATGGTTAAGACACTTTCTAGGTTGGCAGATTTTTATTATGAAGAGTCTTGTGGTCAGTGTACTCCTTGTAGAGAGGGTACTGGTTGGTTGGCTCGTACACTTCATCGCATAATTGATGGAGGCGGTAAATTAGAAGATATTGATACACTTACAAGGGTGGCAACAAATATCGAAGGTAACACTATTTGTGGACTAGGTGATGCTGCGGCATGGCCAGTTCAAAGTTATATAGCTAAATTTAGACATGAATTTGTATATATGATTGAGAGTGGTGGCAAAAGTATAGTTGATCAATAGTTGATTGGAGTAGGTTTCGGTGTCAGACATTAAAGAATCCAAAAAAGTAAGTATAGAGATTGATGGTAAAGCCTTTGAGGCAAATCCTGGTCAATCTATTATTCAAATAGCAGATGCTAATGGAATTTACATTCCTAGATTTTGCTATCATAAAAAACTATCTGTGGCAGCAAATTGCCGTATGTGTTTGGTAGATGTAGAGGGTGCTAGACGCTCTTCACCTGCTTGTGCCACTCCGGTTATGGAAGGTATGAAGATCAAGACGCGTTCTGAGACAGCTCTGCAGATGCAAAAAGATGTGATGGAGTTTTTACTTATAAACCATCCACTTGATTGCCCTATATGTGATCAAGGTGGCGAATGCGAGCTACAAGATGTAGCTATGGGTTATGGTAAAACTACTTCAGATTACAAAGAATCAAAAAGAGCTGTTCCAGATCCAGGCTTAGGTTCTCTTATTGCTACAGATATGACTAGATGTATTTTGTGTACTCGTTGTGTGCGTTTTGGCGAAGAAGTCGCTGGCGTAAAAGAGCTAGGTGTAATGGGTCGCGGTGATCATTCTGAGATTAGTACTTATATCGCAGGTGACATGGTTGATTCTGAAGTTTCAGGTAATGTGATAGATTTGTGCCCAGTTGGAGCGCTCACTTCTAAGCCGTTTAGGTTTAAAGCAAGACCTTGGGAGCTTAAGCAGTTTCCAGCAACCTCAGCAGGGGATGCTTTAGCTGTAGATATCCATGCTCATGTTTATCGCGATAAGCTAATCCGTGTAGTTCCTCGTGAAAGCGAAATTACGGGTACTTGGATTGCAGATAGAGACAGATTTGAATACACAGGTCTATATAGCGAAGAGAGAATCGAAAACCCGATGATTAAAAAATCTGGCGGTTGGGTCGATGTATCTTGGGAAGAGGCTTTAGATTTTGTAAAGGTTGCGATTGAGAAAACGATAGAAAAAGATGGTGCTGATGCTATTTCGGCAGTAGTTTCTGAAAGCTCAACTTCTGAAGAGATGTTTTTGATGAAAAAACTTCTTAAGAGTGTTGGGTCTACAAATATTGATGGGCGTATTCGTCAATATGCAGATATCGCAGGTGTAAGTTCTGGTAAAGGACTTAACTGTTCACTTGAAGAAATTGAAAATAGTGATTTTGTATTAGTCTTTGGTTCAAACCTTAGAAAAGAGTACCCGCTTATAAATATAGCAGTTAAAGATGCTGCAGAAAAAAACAATGCAAAAGTAGTTGCTTGGAATGTTTGTGATTATGACTTTAATTACAAGGTTGATCAAATTACTTTAGCTGCTGATAATATCCAGTACCTTGCTTTATCTTTATTAAAGGCGATTTTTGTTAGATCAAATATTCCTTATGGTGAGCTTGATGATATTCTTCGTAAGGTGGATCCAGCTAGTCAAGTTAGAGAAGTCGCAGATAAGATTATGGCTGCAACTAATCCTAAAATTATAATAGGTCAAGACATTGTAAATGCAAATAGTTTTGAGACTGTGTTTAGTGTGCTTTCTATATTGGAAAAAGTTTCTAATATCAAAGGTGGTGTGTTAGCGAGTAATGTCAATTCAGTAGCTGCCGATAGAATCTTAAGTTCATCAGAGTCACAGTTTAGCACTTATAAATGTTTGAATGGTCAAACTAATACTAAGCTACTTTTAACAGCTAATACTGAATTGGCAAAAGATAGCCTATACGGTGAAGCTAAACTAAAAGAAGCATTAGATAAAATCGATATAGTTGTGTCATTTACAGCTTTTGCTGATAAATTCACAAAAGAAAATTCAGATATCATTATCCCTATAGCTAAGCATTATGAGACAGAAGGTAGTTTCGTTGATTTGTTTGGTAATAAGCGTGAATTTAAGCAAGTTGTAAAACCGTATGCTCAGAATAAAGAGCTATGGAGAATATTGCGTGTAGTGGGTAATTTACTGGAACTAGATGGTTTTGGTTATAATGCTATCACAGAAATTACAGAGGAAGCTCACTCAAGTCGAGCTCGTGTGTCACCTAATCATGCTAGACAAGTATTAAGTGCAGATTTAGATTATCAAAAAGCTATAGCTTTTGTCATATCTAATAAAATGTATGACTCAACTAGCTTACTTAGAAGAGCCGTACCATTACAGCAAACAGCTGATGCTCAGCGTTATGCTGGGGTTAGAATATCTCAAGACTTAGCTGACCAAATTGGTCTTACCAATGAAACTGGTATGCTAAAAATCTATGATATAGATAATGAAGTGGAATTTGATGTAGCAGTAGATAAAAGCTTACAGGCAAAGAACTTTATGCTACCAAGAAATCTTATGCAAAACTTTTTTCTTAGTGACAATATCAATATCAAGCTAGTAACAGAGGGAGATAACTAGATATGTTAGAGTATATCTTATGGACAGCGTTATATTCGCTGATTATTATCATCCCATTGATCTTGGTAGTAGCTTATTATACTTACGCTGAGCGAAAAGTTATCGGCTATATGCAGGATAGGCTTGGACCAAATAGAGTAGGTTCTTTTGGTTTGTTACAGCCGATTATGGACGCTTTAAAGCTTTTCCTAAAGGAAATAATCATACCGACAAAATCAAACAAATATTTGTTCTTTATAGCTCCAATCCTGGCATTTGCTCCAGCTTATGCGGCATGGGCAGTTATTCCATTTGCTCCTGGCGTAGTGCTTTCAGATATGAATCTTGGTTTGCTATACATTTTGGCGATGACTTCATTCTCAGTTTACGGTATTGTGATTGCTGGTTGGGCTTCAAACAGTAAATACTCACTTTTTGGTGCATTAAGAGCAGGTGCGCAGGTTATATCGTATGAGCTGGCGATGAGTTTCTCAATCGTTGGTGTTGTGATCGCTGCTAATTCTATGAGTATTTCAGGAATTATAGATGCTCAACAGGGTGGTATACTGCATTGGTATTTTATCCCATTATTCCCGTTGTTTATAGTTTACTTTATATCGGGTCTTGCTGAGACAAATCGCGCTCCATTTGATGTGGTAGAGGGTGAATCTGAAATTGTAGCAGGGCATCATATTGAGTATACAGGTTCACGATTTGCATTATTTTTCTTAGCAGAATATGCAAATATGATTTTGATAAGTATATTAACTGCGATAATGTTTTTAGGTGGATGGAATTCACCGTTTGAAGGTACGCCTTTACAAGGTTGGTTTGACTGGGTTCCGGCTACAGTATGGTTATTTGGTAAAACTGGTATATTTATGTTTATGTTTTTATGGATAAGAGCTACTTATCCAAGGTACAGATACGATCAGATTATGCGTTTAGGTTGGAAGATATTTATTCCGCTAACATTTGTATGGGTTGTTGTCGTTGCTTGTATGGTAAGGTTTGGCTTAGGACCGTGGTGGTAATTATGATGAAAAATATAAAAAGTTTTTTGAAGACTTTTTTACTCTGGGAACTTTTGAAAGGGCTTACTGTTACAGGTAAACATTTTTTTACTCGTAAGGTCACTATTCAATACCCGGATGAGAAAACTCCTATATCAAATAGATTTAGAGGCTTGCATGCTCTTAGACGCTATGAAAACGGTGAAGAGAGATGTATTGCATGTAAGCTGTGTGAGGTGGTTTGTCCAGCATTAGCCATTACAATTGAATCAGTTGAAAGAGAAGATGGTTCTCGTAGAACTTCTAGCTATGAGATCGATTTATTTAAATGTATTTTCTGTGGGTTCTGTGAAGAATCGTGTCCGGTTGACTCAATCGTCGAGACAGATATCTTAGAGTATCATTTTGAAGAGCGAGGTGAAAACATCATGACTAAAGCTAAATTGCTTGCAGTAGGTGATAAATATGAGCCTCAAATAGCTGCAGCGAGATTGCAAGATAAGGATTTTAGGTAGGAAAATGGGTGTAACAGATATTTTATTTTATATTTTCTCATCGCTAGCCATTATATCAGCTTTAGTGCTTGTGCTAAGCGGTAATCCAGTTAATTCTGTGATCGCAATGATATTTACATTTATATGTACAGCAGTTGTTTGGATAATCTTTCAGCAAGTATACTTAGCACTACTTTTGATAGTGGTGTATGTAGGTGCTGTGCTAGTTATGTTCTTATTTGTAGTATTTATGCTTGATTTACATGTTGAAAAACAGGGT
>JBLFYO010000067.1:0-9157 GCA_047609165.1 Francisella sp. | reverse complement strand
CTAGCTTGTCCTTTTCAACAGCTACTACAGCTTCGGGTGCTGATGACACAAATCTCTCATTAGATAGTTTTTTCTCGACTCGCTCAACTTCTTTAGCTAGTTTCTCAAGCTCTTTATCAAGCCTAGCTAGCTCTTGCTTCACATCAACTAAGCCTTCTAACGGGATGTTTAGCTCGATGCCCTCTGCAATCTGTGACAATGAAGTCGGTGGTGTAGCATTTACAGTTATAGATTTAATTCTAGCTAATGCTTTTATAAACATCTGCGTAGAGTTCAAAAGCTCTTCACTATTACTATCTAACTCCTTGATAATTAAATCAATTTTAAGCGATGGTTTAATGCCAACTTCACTACGCATATTTCTGATTGCATTAGTAATAGTTTGCAGCCACAGGATAGAATCTACTGACTTAGCATCTTGAAGGTTTTCATCAAACTGCGGATATGCAACATCCATAATCGAGCTTTGAGCATTATTAAGATGAGCTTTTAACTGCTGATAAATACTCTCTGTAATAAATGGAATAAGCGGGTGTGCCAAAGCTAGGATATTCTCAAGTACTTTTGCTAGTGTATATTTCACACCATTTTTCTGAGCATCAGACAAACTCTCATCTTTTAGAGAAACTTTTGCAAATTCAACATACCAATCACAGTAGTTATTCCACACAAAATCATAAATAGTATTAGCTACCAAATCAAAACGATAATTAGCAATATGCTTATGAATATCAGCTACGGCGTTATTTAAAGCACTCCAAATCCACTTATCTGCAATACCTAACTCATAATTATCACAAACTTTGTAGCCATCTAAATTCATCATTACAAATCTTGAAGCATTCCAAAGCTTGTTGCAGAAATTACGGTAGCCCTCTACTCGCGGAGTATCAAAACTAATATCACGAGAAGTAGATGCTAATGCCGCAAATGTAAATCTCACCGCATCAGAACCATACGCATTTATACCTTCTGGGAACTCTTTACGAGTATCTTTTTCAATCTTTGCCTGCATTTGTGGTTGCATAAGCCCTGTAGTTCTTTTTGCCACAAGACCTTCTAGTGAAATACCATCTATCAAATCAACAGGATCAAGTACATTGCCCTTAGACTTAGACATCTTCTGCCCTTCACTATCGCGGATAAGCCCTGTAATGTAAATATCTTTAAATGGAATGTCATCCATAAAGTACATACCAAACATCATCATTCTAGCAACCCAGAAAAATATAATATCAAAACCAGTTACAAGTACACTTGTTGGGTAGTATTTCGCTAGCTCTGGCGTTTGCTCAGGCCAACCCAAAGTACTAAATGGCCATAGTGCCGATGAAAACCAAGTATCAAACACATCATTATCTTGAGTTAGCTCTACGCTATCTACTAAATTGTATTTAGTACGAATTTGCTCTTCTGATTCCCCAACAAATACATTGCCATCATTATCAAACCAAGCTGGGATTCTATGACCCCACCAAAGTTGGCGAGATACACACCAATCATTAAGATCACGCATCCATGAGTAATAAGTATTTTTCCAATTATCCGGCACAAATTTAACTTTACCAGACTCTACTGCTTCTATTGCTGGTTTTGCAAGTATATCTGCCTTTACAAACCATTGCTTAGTAAGATACGGCTCTAGTATTTCACCAGTTCTATCGCCAGTTGGTACTTTAAGATCGTGCGGCTCAACCTTATCTAAAAGACCAAGAGAATCAATATCTGCAACGATTTTTTTACGCGCGACAAACCTATCTAAACCAATATACTTTGCTGGCACTTTATCGTTTAAAGTCGCATCATCAGTTAAGATATTCATTATCTCAAGATTATGGCGTTTACCCATCTCATAGTCATTAAAATCATGTGCTGGCGTAATTTTCACACAACCAGTACCAAAATCTTTCTCGACATAGTCATCCGCAATAATCGGAATTTGTCTATCTGTAAGCGGTAGATTTATCATCTTGCCAACTAAATGAGTATATCGTTCATCTTCAGGATGCACTGCCACTGCCATATCGCCAAGCATTGTCTCTGGGCGTGTTGTCGCGATGATGATCTTCTCATCACTATCAGCTACAGGGTATACAAAATGCCAAAGTGAACCTTTTTTATCTATCTGAGCAACTTCAAGGTCTGATACTGCTGTTTTAAGCTTTGGATCCCAATTTACAAGTCTTTCTCCACGGTAAGCAAGACCATCATCATAGAGTTTCACAAATGCCTTGGTCACAGCTTTTGATAAACCTTCATCCATGGTAAATCTCTCACGCTCCCAATCTGGAGATGCTCCAATCCTACGCATTTGAGAAGTTATCGTGCCACCTGATTGCTCTTTCCACTCCCAAACTTTATCTAAGAAACTCTCACGACCTAAATCATGGCGAGATATACCTTGCGCATTAAGTTGTCTTTCCACAACCATTTGAGTAGCTATCCCAGCATGATCTGTACCAGGTTGCCATAAAGTATCTTTACCTGTCATACGATGATAACGAGTAAGGATATCCATCAAAGTCATCTGAAAGCCATGACCCATATGTAGCGTACCTGTCACATTTGGCGGTGGTAACATTACTGCAAACTTCTCAGCCGAGTCAGTATTCCCGCAGGCAAATTTACCACTTTCTTCCCAATTCTTATAATTAGTTTGTTCAATTTCTTTTGGATTATAGTTCTTGTTTATTTCTTGAGTCATTTATACAACCGTAAATATGTAGATTATTAGAAAATTTATGAGGGTAATTTTAGCAAAGTTGTAACAAAAGTACTATTCCCAAATATCAATATTTCGAACAGTTTTATGCTGCAATCACTCCATAATTGCTAAACCTATCATATACTGCAACATATAATTGAAACTTATTATTAAGTCCAAATAGCAACTATAGCCATAATTGCGAAACCTATCATTACAAAAGTATATTGTTTAGTATTACAACAGTCTTTGATAAGTATTGATCTATCCAAACCATGTAAAGTACCCATATAAATAAATGTACCAGCAGCTATAGCAGTAAACACTGGCTCAATAAAAGGATTTGAAACATAATTTTGGGCTGCTTGACCAAATAATATTCCTAAAGGTGTCATCATAACAAATATTGAGAAAAGCATAATCCTAGCAATAAATTTAAGGTTTGTTTTGTTTATATTTATAGCTAATGCAAAGCTCGCTGCCCATTTATGAGCAATAATCGCCACAAATATTACAAAAGCCACACTCAACTCTTCTGAAAGTCCTAAAGCAGCACCTTCAAAGAAACTATGGATTGATAGCATTATAGTTGCCATAATTGCTATAAAAGACAGATTACCTTTATTGTTTTTAGATAATGCACCTCCAACATGCTCTATTAATAAAAAGAATAAAATAGTTATTCCTGCGATTAAGAAAGGAAATGGATAATCTATATGTAAATCTGCAAAATCATTAGCTGAATCACCAAGCATATGAATTAAACCAGCACCTAAAAAAATACCATTAGCTAAAGCATCTCCAGCGGGAAATTTAAAACCTGCTGGCATTGAAGCTTTTTTAACAAATGGAAATATCCCTGATACAGCAGTAACCACTAAAATTACCAAGAGAACTGTTATTTGAAAATTATTCACTTTTATTCCTCATCATCATTGTCAATAAACCAGTTAGGGAAAGGATCGACAAGATTTGAATATTTTTCTTGATTATCCCAATAATCATTTATTAAACACTCATCAAGTGACGATCTTATATGCTCTTCATTTATTTCATCTTTAAGACCTATAAATACTATTTCTTGCCTTCTGTCTCCGCTTAGTTCATGCCACCTATCTTTTCTGAGCTGCTCAAATTCTTCAGTATTAGGCCACTGGTCTTCATCAAGACTTGCCCACCAAACTCCAATACCATGATGGCGAAGAAGTGCTCCAGCTTGTGAAACTTCGCCAACATAGTCAGGTCTTGTAGCTAGCCAAAAAAAACCTTTTGCTCGGATAATCCCAGGCCAATCAACATTATTGAAAAAATTCATAATTTTTTCAGGGTTAAATGGGTTTACTGAGTGGTAAACAAAAGATCTAATTCCATACTCTTCTGTTTCAGGAATGTGTTCCTTAAAACTGTATAATTCTTTACTCCACAAAGGATGATTCTCAGCTTCTTCTAAATTGAATTTTTTTGTATTAATAACCTTGCTCACATCCACTTTAGAAAAGTTAACTTCTATTATTTCAGCATCAACATTTAAACCCTTTACTATAGAATTAACTATTTTTTTATCATCTAAAGAACAATCATCAACCTTGTTTAAAACAACAATATTAGCAAACTCAATTTGCTCAACCATTAAGTCTACTATTGCTCTATCATCATCTTCACCAATACTTTCACCAGCATCTTTCAAATATTCAAATGAATGATAATGTTTCAAAAAATTTACACTGTCAACTACTGTTACCATAGTATCGATATAAGCAACATCAGCTAGGCTTTTACCATCTTCATCTCTAAATTCAAATGTTGTTGCTACTGGAAGAGGCTCTGATATACCTGTGCTTTCAATAATTAAATAATCATATTTCTCTGATTTGGCTAAGTTCTCAACTTCCGTCAATAAATCTTCTCTTAGAGTACAACATATACAACCATTAGTAAGCTCAACCATTTTAGCTTCTGTTCTTGATACATGTGAATCATGATTTTTTATCAGTTCAGCGTCGATATTTATTTCACTCATATCATTTACAATCATTGCTATTTTTAAGTTATGGCTATTGCTAAGAATATGGCTTAATAATGTAGTTTTTCCCGCCCCTAAAAAGCCAGATAGTACTGTAACAGGTAGTTTTTTCATTGTTTATTCAACTATTGTTTGGTAATTCTTTGCACATAATACACAAAAACAACAAGTGTTACAATATAACAGTTTGTTATAAAATTATTTTTTTAGTTTATACTTAAATATAAAAAATAATTTAGCTAATTTTATGAGTCTGATAAATAAAGCCCAATCTTATTGTGAATCTTACAAGTATAGATTCACCGAACCTCGACAGCGTGTATTAGAAGTTATAGTTGAACAAAACAGCCCCATTACTGCTTACAATATTCTAAGACTTTTATCTGTTAAAAAAAATATAAATCCCCCTACTATTTATAGAGCAATAGAGTTTTGGTCACAGCATAGTTTTATACATAGGGTCGAAAGTATGAACGGTTATATAGCCTGTAACTCAAACCATAAGCATAAAGGGGTACAGGTATTAATTTGTGATGAGTGTGGTTTAACTAATGAAATATGTATTAATGATTTAACCATATCTGCAAACATTAGAAAAAAAGAAGCTTTTTTAGTGAAAAACTGGAATATGGAAGTTCATGGTATCTGTTCAAATTGTGTTTAAATCATATTACTTACTGTCTAGTTTGGGTACGTTATCCCAAATTTTGTCAATAGCCTGTAACATATCAAGTCAAATAACCAGAAA
Organism: Francisella sp.; assembly: GCA_047609165.1. GTDB lineage: Bacteria > Pseudomonadota > Gammaproteobacteria > Francisellales > Francisellaceae > Francisella. The sequence goes on along the minus strand of JBLFYO010000067.1, from coordinate 3,682 downwards.
GGACAAGATATGCCACAGAACTACCATAGTAATGCTACCACAAACCAACATATAAGAGTAATAATCCAATCATCAGAATTGACAACCAAAGAGTTGTCTTTGAGATATAACATAGATGTCAAAACATCAGAAAAATGGCACACACGAGACTTCGAAGTAGATGTTAGCTCAAGACCTCATAACATCAACTATGCATTAACCGAACTCGAAAAAGACATAATAGCATCTATTCGTTAATCAACATGGAGTCCCTTAGATGATTTAACTGAAACAATACAGATAAATTTCCCCTACGCTAAACGCAGTGCTATTTATGAATGGCACATTAAACACATAAATGCAGCTATTGCTCTAATTATAGAATTTGCATATAAGCCTTCTGTAAATGTGAATGCTGATAAACTACCAAACAAAAATGTTCCCAACAATAGATTAATTCTCCACCCCATTACTTGAGTAAATTAGGTAATATACCCGAGTATCGATATTGCTAACTCCACCACATTCTTCCTTTAATTTAAACTCTTTCTAAAAACCTGCTAACACTTAGAAGTACTAACCTCTAAACCAGCTTTTTTATAAAATATATATTTTTTGCGAGAGCTTTCTAATGTTTTATCAGCTTGATAAACAATTTCTGTTAATTTAGAAATTTTTATCTTACTCTCATCGATGACTATATCCATTAGGTTAATCAATTCATCAAATCCCGAAAGGATAAACATATTGTCCGTTATCAATACAGGAATATCTGTATGAGAATTATATTGCCTTGAGTTTATCGCACAAAAATGTGGTAAGAAACTTTCTGTATCAACTTGCCATAATTTATTATCTAATTCTTTTGCTATGCCTTGAGGTGCAAGTACTGCTAGCTTTTTAGAATGATTATAATTAGCTCTTATGTATTCACAGATATTATTTAAAACATCAGAAATACTAGCTGTTTGAAAAATTTGAAATTCAACTTTCATTAAAACTTTTTGAGTTTATGTTACTAAAGATAGTTTATCAAATTAACAAGCTAATTATTGTGAAATTTAAATACTAATTTTAATCTATTGATAAAACTACTATCTTAATGTATCAAGCGATACTTCTATAGCTTTATGTAAAGCTAAAGTCATATTTGGAATACTCATACTAGGAATATCTTTCTTACTTACTACTTGCTGTGGAGCGTATGGAACATGAATAAACCCACCTATTTTATCCGGGTATTTATTACCAAATAATTCTAGTAAGTGATACATAATGTGATTACAAACATAAGTCCCTGCTGTATTTGATATATTAGCTGGGATTCCTGCTGTATTGATTGATCGAACTATTTTGTTTATAGGTAAAGTTGAGAAGTATGCATTATCACCCTGATTTGAAATTTTACTCTCATGAGGTTTATAACCATCATTGTCTGGAATACGAGCATCATCAACATTTATAGCTACACGCTCAATCGATATATCTGAACGACCTCCTGCCTCTCCAACACTTATAACAACATCAGGATTATACTCTTTGATTAAGCTATCTAGCTTTTCAGCAGCTCCCTTAAAGGTCACTGGGATTTCTTTTTTTATTATTTTTGCACCTTTTATCTTATTTGGCAAACCTTTCACAGCCTCGAAAGATGGATTGATTTTCTCATCACCAAAAGGTGTAAATCCTGTTATTAAAACAGTCTTCGAATATACAAATACACTTATAAACAAAGTCATTACAATTATAAAAAATTTTCTCATACTAATCATATAGCCCCTTAATCTGCTCATCAGATTGATTTTTATTCTTAGCCTTATTTACACTAGAAACTATCTTCAAAAGCTCAGTATATTGGTCAAATTTTTGGTCAGAATACATCGCAGCATTAAGATTTTTGAGTATCGGCTTTAACTCTGGTACAATTTTAGCTATATCAAGAGTTGAGAAAATCTCTTTATCAAATCTTATGCTTGCCCAACCAACTAGTGCCTTTTGCAATTCTACATTATTTTTTTTACCACAAGCTTTTTTAATATCTTTTATACTGTAACTATTATTAATATTGTTATCTAGCAACTCATCATCTTTTATCTTATTAGACTTAGAGAGCTTACATTTTATAAGAAGCAATATAATTATAACCCAAAGCACTGCTAATGCAATAGCTAGGGGTTTCCAAAAAGGATCTTCTACAGTTTTTTCAACCGCTTTTGTAGCTTCTGGAGTTATCGAGCCTAAAAAATTAGTATTATCAACATTACCTTTTTTTACATCAAATTCTTTTGCAGCAATACTCGCAACTTTTGATTTATGTGAGTTAACATCATACCATTTCAAATCTAGCTCTGGAACTTCCGCTTTACCCTCTTTAGTTGGCATATAGCCAACCTTATAAGTAGCAGTGCCTGTTAGCTGATCATCTTTTTTAATATCTTCTAAAACTGGTTTTTCAGCATATACATTGAAGTCATCTATAGATTTAAAATCAAGTTTAGGGATATCATTACTAAGCACCCCCTTAGCTGTGACCTTAACCGTTCTAGTAATCAAACCACCAGTAGTGACATTTTTATCATCAGACCAACCATCTACTATATTTACATCAGACGATGGGAACCAGTCTTTTATACTTATATTCTTTGGAATAGGCTTTACATTTAGTGTATGACCCTTAGTTGATGTGTATTTTGTCTTAACACCAAGTTGCCCAAAACCATTGGATAGCTTAGCTTGTAACATCATTGGAGGAATCTCAACCTTACCTGTAGTATGTGGAACTATCAAAAAGCTTTCTTCTATCACATCGTATAGATTACCATTAATCCTTTTCTGATAAGTAACTCTATGGTCTGTCGGGCGTATCTCTGATTTATCTATCTTAAAAGGCTTTGGTTGTAAGCCGAGTATCGGGATAGAGTAATAAATTTTTATTGTATAAAGTACAGGCATATTTATATAGATACTATCGCTGGTAATAGTACTTATGGCAAACATATCCTGGTATTTATCTTCTTCATCATTAGATAATTTTTTATCTACATTTATAGATATTGGCTTAGTATATTCACTACCAACTTTTATGGCTGGGATAGTTAATTTGCCGATTTTATTTGGCATTATTGTGACTATCATGTCATATTGAACCGTAGTTTTACCATTTATAGTGCTGACCTTACTACTAGTGCTAGTGTTATATACAGTAAAGTCTTTATCTAAAACACTAAAGTTAGGTTGAGTATTAAAATTTTCAAGATGTAGCGTAAGGTCTATAGTTTCACCATTTTCAACATTAGTACGACTTATACTTGCTGACACTGTAGCAAAACTAATTGACGCACTAAACAATATTAGCGAAATCAAGACACTTATTTTTTTTATTAAATTAATCTGCACAATTAACTCCTATTACTCTTTTCTACTTCCTGTTATTCTTTGATAATCTCTTGCAAATTTATGTTTCAAAAGACCACCCGGATCATCATCAATCATTGCTAAAAGCTTATCTGCTTCTTTTTTATTCATCTCATCTTCACGAGCTTCAGCAGCTTTAGCCTCTTGCTCCTTTGAATTTTCGTCCTGCTTATCCTGCTTATCCTGCTTATCCTGCTTATCCTGCTTATCCTGCTTATCCTGCTTATCCTGCTTATCCTGCTTATCCTGCTTATCCTGCTTATCCTGCTTATCCTGCTTATCTTTATTA
>JBLFYO010000066.1:0-9511 GCA_047609165.1 Francisella sp. | reverse complement strand
TGAGGAAGTTTATTTTCCTTAATCATATTTCTAATACCAGAATTTGCTACCAAAACTTCATACGAGGCTACTCGACCACCACCTTTGCGTTTAAGTAGTCGCTGAGATATAACTATTTCCAAAGATTCTGCTAACATATTTCTTACTAGCTCTTGCTCAGCTGGTGGAAATACTGATATAACCCTATCCACGGTCTTAATCGCAGACATTGTATGAAGTGTACCCAATACTAAATGCCCTGTCTCAGCAGCTTCTAAAGCTAACTTAATAGTTTCTAAATCTCGCATTTCACCCACTAGAATACAATCTGGATCTTCACGAAGAGCTGATTTAAGTGCATGGTTGAAGCTTTTGGTATCTCTCTTTACTTCACGCTGATTTACCAATGCTCGTTGACTTACATGTACAAACTCAACTGGATCTTCAATTGTAAGTATATGGACATCTTCCTTATGATTAAGCTCATTTACAAGTGCAGCTAGCGTACTACTTTTACCAGAACCTGTTGGACCTGTTACAAGCACTAGACCACCTTTTTTTGATTGAACTGTCTTAAGCACCGCAGGAGCACCAAACTGATCAAGTGTAGGAATTTTATTTTCTAATCTACGAAAAACTGCTCCATAACCACGATTATGAAAAAAAGCATTTACCCTAAATCTAGAGTCATTATCCTTATCATCAATTGAAAAATCACATTCAAATGTTTCTATAAGTTCAGTTTTTTGATCATCTGTCATTATTTCTAACAACATCTGCGATATAGCCTTATCATTTAACAATGGTGATGATTCAATGTCAATCAAATCACCATCAACTCTATATTTAGCTTTACAGCCAGAAGATAAATGTAAATCGGATGCTTTTTTCTGCACACATATTGTAAGAAGTTGTCTTATCATTTTAGATACAATTTTTTTGTATGATTATGGATAAACTTTATCATTATTATAAAACAAAGAGAATAAAAGATTTAATATATTTATAAGATCTTGAATCCCACGGTCGATGCCGTAGGATGACAATAGAAATTACTTAAATAACTTCTTAAAGAAATTAGCCATTTTTGCAAATGGACATGAAGTTTCAGAATCACCAGATGTACATTTTGCTTCTTTTGAAGTTGAAGCATTATCTGCAACACCTGAATTAGCCATCATATCCATAAGTACTGTTTGTAGAATACCACCATTTTTTAGGTAATCTACATCTACATCAGCATCTAAACGAGCTAGAGCTTCAAAAGTTGTGATATGTGCAGTTACAGGATGAACAGCTTCTACGATTATTGTTTGACGAGGCTTTATATTATTTATATTTTTAACATTAAACATCTCAGAACCATCAAAGCCTAAAGTTTTAGCAGTTTGCCCATTCATATACTGAAGAGGCAATACACCCATACCAACAAGGTTAGAACGGTGTATTCTCTCGTAACTTTCAGCAATCACAACTTTCACACCTAAAAGGAATGTACCTTTAGCTGCCCAATCACGAGATGAACCAGTACCGTACTCTTTACCCGCAAGTATAACTAATGGAATATCTCTTTCTTTATACTTCATCGCAGCGTCAAATACATACTGTTGAGAACCATCAAAGTGATACTTAGTATAACCACCCTCTACACCACTAAGAAGTAAATTTCGGATACGAATATTTGCAAATGTACCTCGCATCATCACTTCATGATTACCACGACGTGAGCCATACGAATTAAAGTCTTTTTTATCAACACCATGAGATTTTAAGTATTGACCTGCCGGATAATATTCAGGGATAGCACCTGCTGGAGATATATGATCTGTAGTTACAGAATCACCTAGCATAAGTAGCGTTCTAGCACCTTTAATGTCAAGATCAGCACTACCACCATCAGCAAACTTCTCAAAGAAATTTGGACATTGGATATAAGTAGAAGAATTATCAAATTCATACAACTTACCTGTAGGTACTTTTAGCTCTTGCCAATCTTTTGTACCGTCAAGTACAGTTTTGTATGCTTTTTCAAACATTGCAGAGTTTACTACGGCTGATTGAATTGCAGCAATTTCTTCTGTAGTTGGCCACAAGTCTGCCAAGAAAACATCTTTACCATCTTTATCTGTACCGATAGCATCTTCAACAGGATCAAAATCAACAGATCCAACTAAAGCATAAGCCACTACATGAATAGGAGATGCTAAGTAGTTTGCTTTCACATGCGGGTTTATACGACCTTCGAAGTTACGGTTACCTGAGCTTACAGAAGCTACAACCAAATCACCTTCATTGATAGCATCAAGAACAGGTTGATCCAATGGTCCAGAGTTACCGATACAAGTTGTACAACCATAACCTACAAGATTAAAGCCAAGATTTTCAAGTTCACCTAAAAGATTAGCTTTTTCAAGATACTGCGTAACAACTTGAGAACCAGGGGCTAAAGAAGTCTTAACAAACGGCTTAACTTTTAAACCTAACTCATTTGCTTTTTTAGCCAATAATCCAGCACCTATTAACAAAGATGGATTAGAAGTGTTTGTACAAGATGTAATTGCCGCAATAGCTAATGAACCATGAGTAATAGTCTCGTCCATATCTACTACAGGTACACTTATATCTAATTGCTCTTGCGTAAGACCAAAGCCATGAAGACCTTGCTCATGAACTAAAGCTTCAGCGAATGAACTTTTCATACTATGGAAAGCTACTCTATCTTGAGGTCGCTTAGGACCTGCCAAGTTAGACTCAATTTCAGACATGTTTATTTCAACGATGCTAGAGTACTCTGGCTCTTCTGCTGAATCTTCTCTAAATAAAAGTTGCTCTTTATACATTTCACGAGAAGCATCTACTAGCTCACTACGGTTTGTGTTATTAAAGAAGTCCATTGTAACTTCATCAATAGGGAAGAAACCAATAGTAGCACCATATTCTGGAGCCATATTTGCAATAGTAGCTCTATCGGGTAATGATAGGTTTACCATACCATCACCGTAGTATTCAACAAATTTACCAACTACACCATGCTTTCTAAGTGTTTCTGTAATCAAAAGCACAAGATCGGTAGCTGTTACGCCAGTTTTTAGTTTGCCAGTCAGTTTCACACCGACCACATCTGGAAGTACCATATAGTATGGTTGACCAAGCATTACAGCTTCAGCCTCGATACCGCCTACACCCCAACCTACTACACCAATACCATTGATCATCGTAGTATGCGAGTCTGTACCGACAAGTGTATCTGGGTAAATTATATTTTCACCAGCAATATTTTTAACCAACGCGCCTTTAGCAAGGTACTCAAGGTTAATTTGATGGATAATACCCATACCTGGTGGTACTACTACAAAATCATCAAATGCAGTTTGAGCCCATTTAAGTAGGCTATACCTTTCACCATTTCTTTCGAATTCTTTTGCTACATTTTGTGCTAAAGATGTCTTTGTGCCGTAATAATCTACCTGTACTGAATGATCTATCACCATTGCGGTATCTACTAGAGGGTTGATTCTGTCAGCATCGCCACCAGCATCTTTGATAGCTTTTCTCATTGCAGCTAAATCGACTACAGCAGGTACGCCTGTGAAATCTTGCATCACAACACGCGCTGGCATGTGCGGAATCTCAGGACGAGAAGTAGCTTTTGCATCCCAGTCCAAGACCTTGTGCATATCTTCATCTTTTACCTTATAACCATCTATATTTCTAAGTTGGTTTTCAAGCAATACTCTTATAGAGTAAGGTAGACGACTTACATCCTTACCTAGCTCTTGAGATAGTTTTTTTAGGCTATAAAGAGAATATTTATTTCCCTTATCCTCGATTTGTAGTTTAGTGATATTTTTAATATCAGACATGCTTATCCTCCGTAGATTAGATACTATTTTTTTATACAATTACCCATATATTTTAACTTGTTAGGTTCTGTTTGTATATAAAAATAAAAACTGATAACCCTCTAAAACTTTTTAAAAAAATGGCTTTTTTGATACCTAAAAATAGAATGAGTTCAAAACACATAAATTCGTTACCAATGAAAAATATAAATTTATTAGCTATCATCCTCATTTCACTACCAACATACTCTTTCAGCTTCGGTTTAAAAGGTAGTGATTTTATGTCAACAGATGTTGGTGCTAAGTATACTTACACTGGAACAGTCGAATCATACAATATAACACCTGATTTGCCTATAAATAAAATTATGGGCACCTCTAAAAACTCTGTGTATGCAGATTAACTAGTTTCAAATTTATCACAACAAGGCGAAAATTGAGGGTAATAGTATGTCTATTGCTAAAATTTGCAACGCTGGTGTGGTGAATTTTGACATTAAGATGCGTGCTCATGGGTTATTAGAGGTGCCCTTATATGAAGATATTATTTCTTAACCAATGGATCCTAGTGTCAAGCACTAGGATGACAACTTTTTGTTAGGTAGATCATACTTGCTAAAACAAAACACAAGCTTAGAAAGGCAGTAAAAAAATGCAAACAAATACTCACTAATTTAAAGTTATACCAATTCCAATACAAATTGGCATATTATCACAAAGGAGTTTATTCCTGATTTAAGGTTTTGGTGAGTAGGCAATAGCACGGCTATTGGCAAACGCCAAAGGATTAAAGTAGGTATGAAATACAAAGTGAGAATGTATTAATTTGTATTTGGATTGGTATTTAAAGAGCATCCCGATAAAACTGATTACAGAAACTATCAAGATTTTTCTTTATTACTTGCAATAGATTGTGAACATGAAAGCAATCTAATAACATCTAACAAAAATGAGGATTTCGTTTCGAAGCAACCCTTTGATTTTTTAGGGGTAGAATTTAACCACAATGGTGCTAAGGACATCAAGAAAACTACACTGTCATTCTAGTGCTTGACACTGGAATCCATATCTATAAAACATATAAATCCTTAAACATGGATCCTAGTGTCAAGCACTAGGATGACGACAGTTTTGTCAGACTTTATGAGTACATTCAAGCAATAGCTAGCCGCAAAAATACAATTAATACAGCATATACCAAAGGCAAAAAACTATATGATTATATAAATCTGCTTGAATTGGAGATGATTAAGAAATTTATAAGAAATGTGAATGGGTTTTGTCACTATGGCGAGAGCATTTTAATGGATTGGACATATCAGATTCAATTCTAATCTTCTACGCGTGTGTTAGCGACGGAGTTACTTTTTCCCAACATCCCATCTTCCAGTAGACTCTATGCTTACCATCCCCATATCGATATAAAGACTGAGTTAGATCATTGTATCCCCCCCCAAGAAGAATATTCGACGGTTGCACCTGAAGTTGCGTTTCTATTATTAACACGCACCGTCACCTGCGCATAGCCTTTAACAGGTTTGCTGGGGTGGGTTAATTCCAGCTTCGAATAAATACTATCAAAATCATCTATCTTGTAATAACCCTCATCACAATTCATGTAGACGCTATTATTCCTATTTTTGAACTCGGCGTGCGCATACATCGAGTACTTGTTTAACTCATCTACTATCTTTTTCGCGCTGATATTTGTGTAGAACCCATTAACAAGATATATGTCCTTAATGGTGGGTGTCACTGAGACGTCAGCCGTGGACTCAATACCGGTGATACTTACTTTTAGGGTGACTTTATACTCCACATCATAATCTAATTCAGTCCATCGAACAGGTCCTGATCCATATTGTACCGTATAGAAATTACCTTCTGTGCTGGTGTTGGAGATCTTCCAAGTATAAATGGCTTCTGGATGATTTTTTTTGAAGTTAGTCAACTCAGCATTATTATTCAAGTTCGCAGTTATTGTATTATCTACTGGAACTGCTGTTATACCAATTTTATTTAAATCAGCTTGTAAACTAGCTTGAGTCATTTTTCCTGTAGTAACATCTGCTGTAGCCATTGCTTTTATATCTTTATATAATACATCTACTCTGACAGTGTAGGTATTATTATAAGCCAATTTATCCCAGGTAACATTGTCGCCTTGATTCTCTTCGGTTGCTAAACTATCACCTTCAGAATCCTTAATACTCCATGTGTAAGTCGCACCTGTGTGACTTGATTTAAATTCATCAGACACTGTAGCTGTTATTGTATTTTTAATACCTTTCGCAGTTACAGCGCCTTTGAATTCTGCATATAAACTATTCGTCAGCTGTTGTAAGACATCAACAACATTTATGTCGAGAGTTTGAATTAAGGAGTTACTTGGGTCATTTCCATCAATTAATTCATATATTATTGTATAGTCACCGCCATGATCAATACCTACACCAAAATTAAATTCCATATTTGATTCGGTAGATGTATTAATTTCTTCATCACCTTTCATTATAGTCCACTTATGCTCAGGATCAGCTTCAAGAAGCCCTAAATCATCCAAATTAATAGTAAATATATAATTCATTCCTGTATGTTCATATTTTATTGAAGGTAATTCTTCAGCCATCTTTGTAATAAAATGATGTGTAATATCGATATTTCGTTGATTTTTATTAACATCAAACACAGTGCCCTTTACTTGAACTGTCTGTGGACCAACTCTGTTAAAAACCACACCGGTAGGATTAGCATTATTGAGCATACAACTGGGTGTACAATGTTCTAAGCCTAACTCTTCCATTCTTCCGCTGTCAGCTACCGTTCCAGCTTCAATAGTCCAAGTAATATCAGTGTTTAGGCCTATATCTATATTATCACTAGATAGCGTATGATCAGTTATTTTTCCTATTATATTCCTTGACCTATTAATACTTAAATCAACTAAAGTCAAACTACATACATTACCGATGCAACTCTCTTTAATTCTAAACTCTTCTACCTTCTCTTGCTCAACACAACTACTTAAAAAAAGCAGTCGCAAACATGAAAGGAATAAAAATAATTTTTTTACACATTTTATAACTTATAAACATTATTTTACCTTAAATTTAATTATCAAATCACACATATTTACCTATAAAAACCTACAATACCAGTCACAGCACATCGTTAGATATTCTTATAACAGCTATTACATATTGATTTTACTAGCCTAATATTCACTTGAAGATTCATTCTAGATGAATAACATAACCAGTTATCATACGTTTTAAAGCATGTAATGTCAACTGCTCCTTTAAAAGGTAAAAATTTACGCTGGCTTCTTAAACCCTTGATTTATAAGGGTTTAAAAAATTGCTTTTCGTAAACTTTTTTAGCCAAAGCTATATATGTAGGGCATCTCTAAAAACTCTGTGTATGCAGATTAAATAGTTTTAAATTTATCACAACAGGGCAAAAATTGAGGGTAATAGCATATCTATTGCTAAAATTTGCAACGCAAATGTGATGAATTTGGGCATTAAGATGCGTGCTCATGAGTTTTTAGAGATGCCCTTAAGTTAAATATAAACAATATCTCAATATATTTTGCAGAAATTGGGCTTATTAAAAGTACTATGACCACCAAATCTCTTTTTACACAAATTGATAGTACAAATATAACAGCTCAAATAATGGAATTATCATCTATAGAAAAGCCTTAAAGCACTAAGATTTAAACAAAGACAAATTCAACTTACCTGTCTTGAACGGCGGACACCATAGATAGCTAGTTTCGATTATTCTTGAGAATTTAAATACTCCATCAACAATCCCATCACTACCACCTAGCATATTGCCCATTTGTAGATTAAACGACCTAAATGAAGTTGCAAATCCTGAAAACATAAAACCTCCATTTAAAATATCATCTGCCCATGGCATAGATTTACGCAATATTTCCGCTTCTGGTGAGAAATTTTCTTTAGCAGAACGCTTTACATGAGCAAAATCTTTTAATTTCTCAAACTGATGTGAATCATCCATAGATCTACCGATACACTCTTCTTTTTCAACTTGAGAAACGCTATTTAACCATTCGAAATTATGTTGCCACTGTTGTAGCACCCAAAAACTTGAGCCTTCGGTAGCACCTGCATTTACAATAGTCGCGGGCATTACAGCTTCATCCTTAGGATTTTCTATCCCATCTTCAAAACCTGCTAAGTCGTACTTCTTTCGATATGTGAAACTTGTAACTACTTTTTTAAACTCAAAGAAATCTTGCAAAGCTTTTCTAATATTTATAGCTTGATGAAATATCTCACCCTTATCATCTCCTCGAAGCCATAGCACAAGATCATAACCATCGGCATCTGACATTCTATCAGAATCAAATTTAGCTCTTTGAAAATTCTCATCCTGCGGAATATCAAACATCTCTAGAAGATTTTTACCAAATCCTGCAACTATACTCTTACCATCTACAAATTTCTGCAGGATTTTTAGACCAAACTCAACTTGTGATTGCTCTCTCATATCAAATGACATAAAAAGTGCAGATGAAGGCACACACTCTGTAATTCCAACTTGATGTTTTGTTATTTCCATAATTTAATCCTTATAAATCTTTCTCAAAAGAATATAGCTTATTAGTAATAAAAGTAGTACGAATTCCTCCGGTCACTGAGCTTGTCGAAGTAAACTGCTGATCTATACGGTTTCAGCTCTAGCTTCTTACACTACTATCTTAATCACTCACAAACATAGTACTTTTATGCATAGTTAGCTATATAATATAAACAACTAAACAAAAACTCTACTAACAATGCTTAAAAAACAGGCTTTTTATTTTCTAGTCATCGGAGCATTAGCTTCTATAATAAATTTGATTTTAGTTTTCATCATCGTATATTTAGGTTTAGCTAAACCATTGGTTGCAAATTTCTTTGCTTTTTTGATTGCCTTTAATGTAAGCTACTTTGGGCATAGATTTCTTACATTTTCAACTACAACTCAATCACATACAACAGCTGGGATGCAGTTTTTTATAAATGCTCTTATCGGCTTAGTTCTAAATGAAATAACTTATTATACACTTTTACACATCTTACATATTCAATATCTAGTCGCATTATTTATAACTATGGCACTAGTTGCAATATATACTTTTGTTGTAAGTAAGTTCTTTATTTTTAAAGCGTAATAGGTTTCAAGGATCTAAGTTTACAAATTCTCCTCTTGGTCACTGAGCGTAGTCGAATGTGTGAGAGGAGTACCTTGCTTGCGAGGTGATGTGTGGTTGCCATCAGCAACCAAGTAGGCGTTATCGCTTACGCAGTAAGCCGCGAAACATAGTTAAATACTAACATCATTATTTGCCACTAGCGTTGCGTAGCTATCACTGTCCACAATATGAAACTTGGTTGATAAAATATCTCTCCGATAATCATCAAGAGCTTTATCAGGTTTTGTCAAATGGCGATTATGTTTATTTCTAATGACAATTAGATTCAAATCATCTGATTTATTCCACTTTTTTATAAAATCCTGATAACTCATCATATACTTCTTAACACCAGAATTTTTAACTGCTTTAAGATATGACAACTCATCCTCATCATTTATCATAATTGGAATGTGTTTAGTATCAAAACCAATTTCATAGAACCTATGACTTGCGTAGATTTGAGCATTAGGGTTTTCAA
>JBLFYO010000065.1:0-9778 GCA_047609165.1 Francisella sp. | reverse complement strand
CATACCGCAATTTGTCTCAAAAGCAATAGGTCCACCAAGCATAGATTTATTAGTAACTATCATCTCTTGCCCTTCTATCACACCCATTGCAATTATCTTGTCTTTGAATGAGTTTGGACAGCCCTCAACAAAGCCTTTGACAATAAATTTATCTTTTTTACTAAAAGTCATGCGTAACCCTATATATTTTTATCTAACTATTAACTATAATCTCTTATTAGTATAACATTAATAGATTAAACGATTTAGTTGTTTAGTCTATTTTATCACAGTAGATTATGAAAGACCTTTCCAAATTTAATATACCAAAAAAAAATACAGAAAACGCTAAAGAAGCAGAAAAGCCTCAAGAGCAAATTAATACTCGAAAGAAAAAACTCGTAATTATAGCTATAGTATGTCTTTTGACTGTTGCTGTTGGTTCGAAACTTGTCAATAAATATTTAAAAAAGAAAAAAGCTCAAGAACAGGCTCTACTAGCAGAAATCCCAGCAAATGATAAAGAGGTTGTTGACACAAAAACTACAACAAAGAAGAATACTAATGCCAAATCAGACAGTAAAAAGATGGTATTTACTTTTTATGATCATCTTAAAAATGAAAGTGTCGAAGTTGATACCACACCATCTGCTCAAAGAGCTCAGTACAAGTACTCTTACATCTATCAGATTGCTTCATTTAGAAATATGAATGAAACTAACTATTATGTCAAAAAAATGAAAGCTGAAGGTTTAGAGCCACAATTCAAGCAAGTTGGTAGTTGGATTAGAATGTACATAGGTCCTTATGACAGTACTAGAGCAATTGCACCTGATGTTATTAAGTTACAAAAAATGGGCTTAAACGGTGGTTTCACTAGAGAAATTAGTCGTACAAAAATTGAGCCGAAAGATGCTACTAAAAAAGATAGCCCTAGCATCAAAGATAAAGAAATAACCGATGATAAATCCGAAACAGCTAAATTAGAACTACAGTCTTAATAGCTGATATTACGCACTTTTTTGTAGGGATAGCACATTGTGCTGTCCATCGTTCTCATACCAATCCTAATACAAATCTATAACTTAATTATAAGGACTATGATTTTTATTTTAAGCTGTACCTATAACCTATACATGGATCCTAGTGTCAAGCACTAGGATGACAATGTTTTTTATCTATAGTTCATGTTTTTGTAAAAATCAAAACTTATTCTTTAAATCTCTAAGCTTCACAAACATTTCCTCACCTAGAGTATAATCAGGTAAAGCCTTTAGTAGCCTTACATCATTAATTGATCTGATGAATATGTTGAATTTTGACTCTTCTGCTAGTGTAACTCTTGGTTTATCTTCAGCTGGTAATTCTGCGACATTTTCACGGTAGTATTTAAAGCTCTCATCATCAGGCAGTATACTAAGTGCAAAATCCAAATTACTTTGCCAGTAGTCATGTGCCGCATACGGCACTACATCACCATCAAGGTTTGCAATCTCAACCAACGACTTATAAAGATCTTGTGTATTCGCTGATTCAGCATGCACTCCACCCACCCCTGCATTAAATAGGGTATCACCGCAAAATAGTGCCTTTTCATAATCAAACAAAAAACTCACATGATCTGATATATGACCTGGGGTATACATCACTTTGAAATTCACAAAACCCAAATCTATAGCATCACCATCTTTTACATAAATATCTGGTGCAAATAATTCATTATCTGTATAAGCATAAATCTTTACATTAGGAAATTCTTGTTTAAGTTTTTTAACACCAGCTATATGATCGCCATGCTTATGAGTAATAAGGATAGCCTCTAGCGAAAGATTATTCTCATTGATAAAATCACTAAATAAGCTAGCTTTTAAGGGGTCTATAACTATAGCACGAGTATCATCATATAATGCGTACTGATAGTTACGCAGACTGTTATTTGAAAACCATCTTTTTACTTGCATAATAATACCTTAGTAATTTTCGTACACCAATCTTGATTCTGATAGGTCTATACCCGGCACATTGCCGTTTTTTATATAAAACTTACAAAGAATATGATTGTATCTCTCAGACTGTAGGTTTAAAAGCTTACCTTTAAGTTTAGCTTCTATATAATCATGTGTCATTTTGAATGTTGGGTTATCCGACTTCATCATAGCTAAATCAAGAAGTGTCAATATACTATCCATATCAGTATTTTTTTCACTACACACTTTAGAGTAAAGTTTTGCAGTTGCTTCATTGAATGCATTCACGAAGATACTAAGCATTTTTGATTCAACATTCGAGTCGCAAATATGCTTTTTGATAAGCTTTTGAGCTAAAAGTTCTTCTTTAAACTCTATTAACTTCTCAGCATATACTCTTGTCAAATAAGCAGTTTCGTCACTTTTATCAAAGATTGCTTTTGCTTGATTTGAGGTTTTCGATTCTTTTAATGCTAAAACAACAAGCTTCTCTTCGTTGCTAAGTCTTAGATAAGTATCGTACTTTTCTAGTACTTCTAAGGCAAAAGCGCCATCATTATTTGCAAGTGCTATTTTAGCTGCTAGATTGACCACATTTGGCTTTAATCTAGTGTTCTTGTCTGTCAACAACTGCTTAACTCTTGACTCTGCCTCAAAGAAATTCTTTTCTAAATAAAGCTTATAAATCGCAAAAAATTTATGCGTACACAGTTCACTATCTACATTTTTAAGAGCCGATTCTAAGCTTTTTATATCTTTTTGCTTAACTATCATCGCAAGCTTTCTAAATAGAATATATTCTTGTAATACTACAGGGGTAAGCTTGATAATTTTTATAACGCTCATTCTACCAAGAAGTACATTTTGCTCAAGAGTTATATCTGCCACCAAATCAACAAATCGCTCCTGCTTACTCACAGTAAATAGCCCTACAAACCAACTAAATGTGATTTGAGGTAGATTAAATATAAGCTTAATAAGCTTATAACCAAAGATACTCAAAAACAATAGTGCTAACAACGCAAGTACAAACGCAACCAAGTTCATACGGATAGCCTTATCTGCTACCACAAGCATCACATAGCCATGATATTTACTCGCCCAAATTCCTACTAGAGTAGCTAAAGCGACTATAAGTATTAATTTTAATATTTTTAACATCTTATTCTCCTTCTTCGCTCACTTTTTGACTTGGCTCATTTGAAGTAGTAACTTCTTGCTCATCACTAATCTGCTCTTTTGTATCTGAAGTATTTATATCTGAAATTTTAGTATAAATATTTTTTTGATCTCTCACTAATAGTGCATTTTGCTGATTAGTTAAGTCACTAATTATACTGTCTAGGCTATTGCTAAGATTTACTGTACTTTGTGGCTCTATAGCTTCTAAATTTTTTTCTAATGCTTTTGCTTGATAATTTTGTATAAAATACTGATTGAGTATTTTAAGTAGGCTAGCTTTTGCTTGTGCTATTGCTTTGTCATCATTCATATACATTGCGGTTTGTAAGTCCATCAATGAACCATATAAATTATCCGCAATAAATTGCTTAGATAACTTCGTAGCTACAAGCTGTTGATCTTTTGATATATCTTGAATTTCAACTACTGAGCTTAGATATTTCCAGTATTTATTTTCATTAGTTTTTGGTGTATCGAAATTTTCTGGAGTTAGATAAGTAAGCCCACTAAACTGCTGTTGAATATTTACAAATTCTTTTACGATGTCATTGTGAGATACAAAACCCTCTAAAGCTTTCTTAATATCTTGTCTCTTTGCAGATCCGATATTTGCAACTCTGCTTGCTTCTACTCTATCAAAAGCCGTATCAGCAAGATCTTCAGCCTTAGCTGTATCACCACTAAACAACGCGACATCTTTTGCAAGGATTAGATAATCAATTGCAGACTGAATATTTGCAACACTCATTTGTAAGTACATATCTTGCGTTGGAGTAGCAATTTGCGCATTTAAAGCATCTAATTGAGCTTGCACTGCTTTCACACCCTCTTTTTGAGCATCTACTTGAGTGCTTACATCACTAAGAACACCTTTTTGCTGTGACTGATCTGCTTTAAGCTTGTATAGCTCGCTCTGAATAGCACTATAAGTTTGATTGGCATTTAAAATATTTTTTGCTTCATTCTCAGAATTCACAAACACATAGCCAGCAACTCCTAAAGCTACTGCTGATGCAACTAAGCTGAAAGCTGAAAGCTTACTAAAAGATGAAGTCGACTTAGCTGTTTTATCTCGTATTGGCTTAGTAGTCTTTGATGCTTCACTTTTGATGTTTTTTTCTTCCGCCATTGTCATCATTCCTTATAGTTTTATAAACCAACCAATATTTGCTCGCAAATATAATCATTATCAATCTTATGTAATTTCAGTATATTTTTAAATCCACTTGCAGATACAAATCTTTGCATTTTATAGCTAGTGACTGTAACTTTTGCTTGAGTGGGTAAAGGCATCTCTTCAAAAATTCTAATCAAAGATTTAAATACATCTATACTAGTCGCTACTATTAAGTCTGGTTGAGCATCATTATATTCCGCAGTATAAGCATTTTGCAAATAATCCTTATCAACAAGAACTCTTTCATATACAGTAACTTTTGTAATTGCCGTATGTTTAGAAATCTCATCTTCAAGGTAAGTATTTCCACCAACACCCGAAACAATTGCAAACTTCTTGTCTATAAACGGAGTTTTATCAATAAGACTAAATAAAGCTTTAGAGTTGTGCTTATCTGGGCATTGTGAATCTATCTCAAAACTTTTCAACTCTTTTGCTGTAGCAGCCCCAATGCTATAAATCTTTTTATCCACGAGAAGCTTAGCATCGTGTTGGGCAAAAAAACTTTTTACCGCATGCTTACTAGTAAAAATAAAGTCCGTAAACTCACCAAGCTCTATAGGTGTAGCAATATTTTTTATCTCAATAGTTGGCAAAGCTAATGCCTTTATTCCTTTATCGGTTAATAGTTCTATCAGACTTTTTGCATCTTCTTCTGGTCTACAAATCAATACATTCATTTTAATATTTCCCTGCCGTAGCATATATATAGTCAAGCATCGATTTAAGCCCTGTAGCTCTTGTCGCACTTAGGTTATTTCCAAACCCAATCTCTTTGATAAAACCAGTATCTGATGTTGTAATTTCTGATGGTGTTACATCATTATACACTCGAAGCAACAGACCAATCAATCCAGATACAATCAAAGCATCACTTGTTGCAATAAAACTCAATTTACCAGCATTCATAGTATGATCAAACCAAACTTGTGACTGGCAACCTCGTACAAGATTATATGTAGTTTTCTTATCTTCTGGAAATTGTGGCAATTTTTTTGCTAGAGAAATAACATAATCATACTTATCTTCCCAATCATCAAAAAAAGATAATTCCTCAACAATTTCCTGTTGTCTTTGAATAACTTGACTCTCCATTCTTAAAAACACTTCTCTTTTATGCTTGAATTATTAGTTCTAATACTATCACAAACCGCAAATCTTATAAACTTAATAACTAACCTTACGCACCAAACACAAACTTGAGAAAAAAGAGAAGGTATCATATGCAAGGCAGCTTTTTATTGGCATAGCTGTAGCTATGGTAGTAAAATTCTAACACCGTCAGATGATGCTTTATCTTTTTGTCCTTTAGGATGGTTTAATTTACGTCCAATTGCATCGTTAGTAAGATGCAACTTATACCACTCAAGTTTGTGTTTGGTGCGTAAGGTCTGTTAATAAAATATATCTAAAAAGTGAAAAAGCTATTGACAGTATAGCTAAACAGCTATAGAATACTTCCTTGTAGTTCCCCGATAGCTCAGCGGTAGAGCAGTTGACTGTTAATCAATTGGTCGGCGGTTCAAATCCGTCTCGGGGAGCCACAAAAAATATTCAAATTTTTTCAAATACTTTAACTTCAATATCATCCCACAAACACATATATAACAAGAACTTATTTAAATATTCTTCAGCCCCACACTTATCAGTTTTACTGATGTATATTATATATTATTTTGATTTTACTTATTTTAAAACACCTATACAATTCAACTATCGAAACAAATAGGTACATAAAAATGATTTTCTTAATATTCCTAACAACTCTTGCTAGTTTGATACTTGCATACACTAGCAAATACAAGCTTGCAATAATTCTTTTTACTATAGCCGTAATTTCATTATTCATAGTATTTATACCACATACTATTAGATACATTAACATCCAGTTATAAGGAGAATCATAATGACAAATACAATTAAAAATAAAATACTTAATATATTTGATTCTTTAGATATAATCGGCATTACATTTATTCTAACTATGGCTTTTTATTACCAATTGTTCTTACATGAACGGCACATTAAATGGATCTATGGCAATGACACAGATATTACTGCATATAGTTCCCAGTACAGGTAGCTATGGTGACACCGTACTTTCATTACACATGTTTGGAATTGTATAGTAAGTATTATAGTTATACTTTATGCATCAATATGTGGACTTATCTCACCAAACACTCCAAGAAGAGAAAAAATGAGATTTATCCCAGAGATTGCAATTTTTCTGATTATAGTTTTAACTCTAGCGAACACTATAAGCATGTTTGTTGAATGTGGTCCGCATCTATGTCCATCAGATCCAATAAGCTACTGGATGAGAGATTTATAATTCCTAGAGTAAATCATTCCTTCATTTTTTATATTTTATAATCAAATTTTTGCTATAATCTAGCACATATTTATTTTAGAAACTTCTCATCATTATGAAAGCATCACAAACGCTTATTGCTACAACAAAAGAGCTACCAAAAGAAGCTGTCTTAACATCACACCAACTTATGTTAAAAGCGGGTCTTATCAAAAAGTTAGCTTCTGGAATCTACACTTGGCTACCAATGGGTGTAAAAGTTTTACACAAAATCCAAAACATTGTGCGTGAAGAAATGGCTAAAGCAGGTGCTAGTGAGATATTACTACCCAGTGTATTACCATCTGAGCTATTACAAGAAACTCATCGCTGGGATAAATTTGGCCCTGAACTTTTGAAATTAAAAGATCGTCATGGTCGTGATTTTTGTTATGGACCAACTCATGAAGAGCCAATAGTTGATATGGCTCGCGACACTATCAAAAGCTACAAGCAACTTCCTTTAAACTTATATCAAATCCAAACAAAATTTAGAGATGAAATCCGTCCTCGTTTTGGTGTGATGCGTGCTAGAGAATTCATAATGAAAGATGCGTATTCTTTCCATGAAAATATCGAATGCCTGCACAATACTTATGAAATAATGTTTCAATCTTACTGTGATATATTAGATCGTATTGGGCTTAAATACCGACCAGTAAAAGCAGATACTGGTGCAATTGGTGGCGATAACAGTCACGAATTTCAAGTGCTAGCAAATGCTGGTGAAGATATAGTTTGCTATAGTAACGGTAGTGATTACGCTGCAAATATTGAACTTGCGACTTATGCAAAACCTGACCTTACTAAAAGAGAAGTTTCTCAAAATACTATAGAAAAAATTCATACACCTAATATCAAAACTATCGAAAGGCTTTGTAAAGAAATGGTTTTTGATATTAAGCAAACAGTCAAAACTATGGTTATCAAAGATGCTGAAGATAATTTCTTTGCTTTAGCAATACGAGGAGATCACGAGCTTAATGAAACAAAAATCAACAAACTATCACAAATAGTCGCACCATACAATTTAGCTACCAAAGAAGAGATAAACTCTTTGTTTAATGCTAACGCCGGTTCACTTGGTATACACAACTGTCTCCTTCCGATAATTGCTGACTTTAGTGCTGTAGAAGTTACAGACCTTATTTGTGGAGCAAATGAAGATGATTACCATCTAACAAATGTAAACTGGGATAGGGATATCTTTGATTATCAAATTGCTGATATTAGAAATATAGTGACTGGCGATATCTCTCCTGATGGAAAAGGTTCGTTAGAGCTTACTAATGGTATTGAGATTGGGCATATTTTTGAGCTTGAAGATGTCTACTCTGCTCCGATGAAAGCAACCGTAATTGGTCAAGATGGTAAGTCCAAGCCTATACTTATGGGTTGCTATGGTTTTGGTGTATCTCGTGTAATGGCTGCAGCAATCGAGCAATCTTATGATGATAATGGCATAGTTTGGCCAGATGCTATAGCTCCATATCAAGTAGCTATACTTCCTATCAACTACAACAAATCTGAGGCTGTCAAAGTACTTGCTGATAAGCTTTATGCTGAACTTACTGCTAAAGGTATAGATGTACTACTTGATGACCGAGGTGCAAGACCTGGTGTTATGTTTGCCGATGCGGACTTAGTTGGCTATTCTCATCATGTAGTAATTGGCGATAGACTACTTGAGCAAGGCTTGATTGAGTATAAAAATCGCAAAACTCAAGAGAAGCAAGAGATTTCGGTTGAGCAGATAATTGAGATTTTAGCCTAATCATAATGACTTTGACGCAAAATCTACCTCATGTTAATCTGATAAATAGTTATCAATTTGTAACATTTAGGACAAAAGACAGTATTGATAGTTTTGTTCTAAATCTACAATCTCAAAACACTCCAAACAACACTAAACAAGCCAACATTGATAACTATCTCGATAATTCTCTCAAAGGCTCTTATCTAAATGATAATATTCTTGATAGCCTCTATAGATACCTGATTAATTTAGATAACAAAATCTATGAGTTAGCAGCATTTTCTATAATGCCGAACCATGTACATATACTATTTAAGCAAACCCAGCCTCTTGCTAAAACTATACAACAAATAAAAGGCGGCTCAGCAAAACTGATAAATGATATACTAAAGCGTAAAGACAGTTTATGGTGTTCGGATTATTTTGACAGAACTATTAGAGATGAAAAACACTTTGAAATCACATACAATTACATTGAAAACAATGCTCTAAAAGCTAATCTTCAAGATCATCACAAAAGATTCTATAGCACTTATCAAAGTCATAAGGAAAAAGGACTTTAGTCCTTTATTAATCTTTTTCTTGTAGGGCTAAAGCCCTACTCCCTATAGTTTTCTTGAGTATTTTCTAAAGCTTTTGATTATTTCATAAATCAATGAAGCATTTACAACAAAATGTAATACTTTTAACCATGCATAGCTATAAATGCTATTTTTGCTATTTTTGCTATAACTAATTGTGGGAATTAAAGTTTTAAAGAAATCATCTACAACAGCCTATATTCCCTTTAGGACATAATTATCAAATAACATTAAATAATCTAAACAAAAAGTGAAGATAATAATATTGAATAGAAGGAATATAATTATCGCCATACCTGCAGATGTCCCATAACTACTTACACTTCTCTCAAACCAAAGTATTAGCTTATTAAAAAAATCTTTACTCCACAATTCCAAACTTTGATAATGATGCTCGCATTCTTTTTTAAGTATTCTATAAGTTTCTTGAGCATCGCGATGTGACATCATAATACTACGAGTTTTATTTTGACTTTCTTTTTCCCAGCCATTTATATTATCTTTAGCTTTAAAGATTTTATCCCAATCTAGGGCATAATTCTTTTCAGCCACAAACCCATTATTATTTTTTCCAATATTAACTCCATAGGTTTCTAAATATCCTCCTTCAACCAAATTCATATAAGCAAAATTCACATTATCTTCAAATTCAGCTTTTCTAAAAATCGCATTTTTATAGATATTTATACTGTCGCCCTTTGTCAATACCAGTTATAAATATATTTATATTCCAAACCTCTAAGCTGCTTGTAGTAACACTTCTCTAGCATTATAACACTTATC
>JBLFYO010000064.1:0-9782 GCA_047609165.1 Francisella sp. | reverse complement strand
TTGATAATGCCAGCATTCATAAAGGACTTGAAATATATGATATAGCTGAAGCCTTTAAAATAAATATTATTTATTTACCTCCATATTCACCCGATTTAAATCCAATAGAAAAAGTTTGGGCTAATTTAAAAAATATTTTAAGAAGAATAAGGCACAAATATAGTGATTTTAAAGATGCTATAAAAGCGGCATGGAATTGGAATAAAACTCTTTCAAATTAGCTATACCATAAGCAATTTGCACACTATTATATTTTACTATACCTAGTAAAGTATCTGAATCTACAGTCAAAGTAGGGTTCGCATATTTCTTTGGAAATCCCCAAATTTCAGGGCCTGCTGCAATTGAGTGTAAATTATCTAGTAGATAATATGAGAATATAAAACTTTTTGACCTTCGTACGCAACTTCAATAAGTTGACCAACCTCATTGAAACTACCAAATCCATCTGAATCGTGCATTTTCATAAACTCGAATTTAACTATTAGGGATACAACTTTTAAAGGCTCTGGTACAAATTATTGCAAAACTTCCATATCTGTTTCATACTCAATAATAAAATATTCTCTATCTGTGAATTTATAGTCGATATTGATAGCTGTTGGAGATACTATTGGGATTGAGAATACATTATTTCTTATATCTTCTATTTTCATAAATATTTATTACTTTTATAAGTTTGATATATTATAGACTTAGTAAATTACTTTAATAAAAAAAACATGATGTGATATTTCCTATCAATTTAGGGCATTATTGAATTTTACTTTTCGAAATCTAATAGATTAATTGAGACCTCGTGGAAGTATTATTTACTGGCTTTTTTAATGCAATTATAAACGATATAACAAAGCAAGAATTAACAATTGATGAACCCAATAGCTTAATGTGCAAAAATATATCTAAGTTTTTAAAAATAGCCAATTAGTTTTAAATATTACTTAAAAATTAAAGAACTATATATATTTACACGCACCCAACTAAGTGATATAACTTAGGTACAGATCATGCTTGTAAATAGGTGAATATAAATGAAACAGATTTTGATTTTAGGGGCAGGAAGAGTAGGATCTTTAACCGCGTGTTTACTAGTGAATAGTCACAGGTATGAAGTTCACTTAGCAGATAAACAGATTCCAACAAATAAACCAAAACTTGATAATTATGAAAAAAATTTAACATATATCAAATTAGATGCGACCGATTCTAATGAGCTCGAGAAACATATAAAAACCAATAATTTTGATGCCATAATCTCTTGTTTACCGTTTTTTTTCAATAAAGATATAGCAAAGCTTGCATCAAAGCTAAAACTTAACTATTTTGATTTAACAGAAGATGTCGAAACTACTGAGTTTATAAAGCAAATAGCTAATAACTCAGAGGCTTTTTTTGCTCCTCAGTGTGGGCTTGCACCTGGTTTTATCAGTATAGTTGCCAATAACCTTATGCAAGAATTTGAAGAAGTTGACACTGTACGTATGCGTGTAGGAGCTTTACCTCTGAATGTCTCAAATACACTTCAATATGGTTTAACCTGGTCAACAGAAGGGCTGGTTAATGAATATATGCAACCATGTGAAGGTGTTGTAGATGGTAATAAAAGGACTCTAGCTCCATTAGCTGATGTTGAGGAAATTAAGATTGATGGACTTACTTATGAGGCATTTAACACCTCCGGTGGTATAGGCTCAATGATTGAAACCTATAAAGGTAAAGTTAAAAATATCAATTACAAAAGTATTCGTCATCCAGGGCATTGTGAGAAGATGAGATTTCTGATGCAAGATATGAAATTAGGATATGACTTAGATCTTATGGTAAAAATTATGGATAATGCAATTCCACGCATCAATCAAGATATAGTACTTATCTATGTATCTGTGAGTGGTATTCGTAAAAGATTGCAATCCGAGCGTCATTTTGCACAGAAATTTCCATCTAAAGTGATGTTTAATAAGCATTTTTCAGCACTTCAACTTACTACTGCTACAAGTCTTTGTGTAAGCATAGATTTATTACTAAACTCACAAACAAAGCTTAAAGGGTTTATAAATCAAGAATCTCTTTCATTGAAAGATTTTTATGCAAATGAATTTGGTGATTATTACAAAAATGCTGGTTTATTAGTACAAGCAGATTAGTTAAAAGAGGGAAGTTTATGATTAATATTAAAAGTCTAAATCTTGGGCTAGAAGATTATATTTATAATGGTGATAATGCTATCGCAACGCTAAATCCAGCTAATGGTAAGCTTTTAGCAAGGGTAAAAAATCAAACTGTCAGTGATATGACAAATGCAATTGAAAAAGCTAAAGAAGCTTTTCTACAGTGGCGTAAAATACCAGCACCACAACGGGGAGAGCTTGTGCGACTTATTGGTAATGAACTGCGTAAACATAAGGATTCACTTGGAACTTTAGTTTCTCTTGAAATGGGTAAATCAAAACAAGAGGGTGATGGAGAAGTTCAAGAAATGATTGATATGGCAGATTTTGCAGTTGGTCAGTCTCGTATGTTGTATGGCGTAAACACGCATTCTGAGAGAGCTGAGCATAGGATGTATGAGCAATGGCATCCGCTAGGTGTGGTTAGTGTTGTTTCGGCATTTAACTTCCCTGTGGCTGTATGGTCTTGGAATGCATTTATTGCAGTTATTTGTGGCAATAGTGTTATTTGGAAACCATCTGAAAAGACTCCGTTATGTGCGATAGCCGTACAAAATATCTGTAAAAAAATCATAGCTGAAAACAACTATCCTGAGATTTTCCATACTGTTATATCAAAAGATATAGATGTATCAAAAGCGATGGTAAATGATGAGAGAGTTAATTTAGTATCATTCACAGGGTCGACTAAAGTTGGTCGCGAAGTAGGGAAGCAGGTAGCAGAGCGTTTTGGTAAATGTATATTAGAGCTTGGAGGTAATAATGCTACTATTTTGGATGAATCAGCAAATTTGAAGATTGCTATACCAGGAGCCGTATTTGGAGCAGTTGGTACTGCAGGTCAACGTTGTACAAGTTTGCGTAGATTAGTAATTCACAGTTCGATTTATGAGCTAGTAAAAGAGAAAATGGTTAATGCATACAAGCAAATAACTGTAGGTGATCCACTTGATCAAAAAAACCTAATGGGACCACTTATTGACCAAGCTTCAGTTGATAATTTTCTAGCTACTATAAAAATAGCTCAACAGCAGGGTGGTAAAATATTAGCTGGTGGTAATAAGCTAGCTAAAGAAGGCTTTTTTGTAGAGCCTACCATTATAGAAGCTAATACTCATATGGATATAGTTAAACAAGAAAATTTTTGTCCAATTTTATATATTATGCCCTTTGATACTCTTGATGAAGCTATTGCTATCAACAATTTTGTTGACTATGGTTTATCAAGCTCTATTTTCACTGATAACTTACAAAATGCTGAGAGATTCCTATCAAGTTTAGGTAGTGATTGTGGTATTGCTAATGTGAATATAGGTACATCAGGTGCTGAAATTGGTGGTGCTTTTGGTGGTGAGAAACACACTGGTGGTGGTCGTGAAGCTGGTTCAGATGCATGGAAAGCTTATATGCGTAGACAGACAAATACTATTAATTACGGTAAAGATCTGCCTTTAGCACAAGGCATAAAATTTAATTTGGAGGATTAGTATGAGCTTAGAGGTTTTAGATAAACTATGGCAACAGTATGTTGCTAGTAATCCACATGTTAAGCAGATACATGAGTTATTTGTGAAGAAGGGAGAAAATCCTCAAAATGATCATATAGCTTTACGCACTTTAGATGATTCATGTATAGATATATATGCTTTAGCAAAGATTTTTACAAATCATGGTTATAAGATTTGTAATGATTATGATTTTGAGGTAAAAAAATTAAAAGCAATTCATCTTGAACATCATGATATAGATTTGCCTAAAATATTTATTAGTCAGCTTTTAACTTCAAATTTTAGTGAATTCCTACAAAAGACTATGAGTGCTTGTCTTGAAGCTATTCCAAGTAGTTTAATTAAAAATCCTGAGGAGCTTTTAGTTTCAGGTGTACCGTGGTCGAATATTAGTTATAAAACTTATCAAAAGCTTCTTGAAGAATCTGAATATGCAGCATGGTTTTATGCTTTTGGATTTAGAGCAAATCATTTTACGGTATTTATTAATGATTTAGACAATTTTCAAGAAGTTGCAGAGGTAAATGATTTTCTTAAGGAGAATAGTTTTGAGCTTAACTCTTCAAGTGGTGAAATAAAGGGTACGCCGGAAGATTTACTTGAACAGTCTAGTACTAAGTCGAGTCTTACTGAAGTTAGGTTT
This sequence comes from Francisella sp., assembly GCA_047609165.1. Classification (GTDB taxonomy): domain Bacteria; phylum Pseudomonadota; class Gammaproteobacteria; order Francisellales; family Francisellaceae; genus Francisella. Next base: position 5,463 of record JBLFYO010000064.1, on the reverse strand, counting down.
ATTGAAGGAACAAAAGTTATACCATGTTGTTATTATGAGTTTGCTAAACGTTATAAAGGTCAAAATGGTAAGTTATATCAAGGTTTTGTAGCAAAATCAGCAGATAAAATTTTTGAAAGTACTAATAATACTGGGCACATTAAACACGCAATTGACCACATAGTGTAAAACATAAACATATTGTTGGAGGTGTGTAGTGTTAATGGCAAAAAATATAACGTATGAAGAGCGATGTACAATTGAGCATATGCTTAATGCTAGTTATTCTGTGGACGAAATACAAAGATGTATCAAAAGATAGAACATAATATTAAAACCTATTTTCCATGTGAAATAATAAATGATTAAGTAAAAAGGAGTTTTAGATATGGCTATTAAAAAAGATAGTTTAGGCGATGTAAATGTTAAAGAAGGAGTTTTCTATGGAGCTCAAACACAAAGGGCTGTAGATAATTTTAAAATAAGTAGCTTAAAAATGTCAAAAGAATTTATAGATGCAATACTTTATATAAAAGAAGCTGCCGCTGTTGTAAATAATAAGGCTAATAAACTATCTGATGAAAAGTTAAATGCTATACAAGATTCTTGTAAAGAACTTAGAAAGAATGATTATATGGATCAATTTCCATTAGATATATTCCAGACTGGTTCTGGTACTAGTACCAATATGAATGTTAATGAAGTCATTTCAGGTATAGCAGAAAAAAAATTTAATATACTCTTAGATCCTAACGATGATGTAAATATGGGCCAAAGCAGTAATGATGTAATACCTACTGCGATAACGGTTTCATCCTTATTGTTAGTAAAGAAAAATTTATTACCAAAAATAATAAAACTTATTGAAGTATGCAAAAAAAAGGAAAATGAGTTAAAAGGATGTGTTAAAACAGGAAGGACTCACTTAATGGATGCTATGCCTATAGATTTTTCCCAAGAGATTTCAGGATGGAGATATCAGTTCGAAGAAAATATTCAGCGCATAGAAGATTGTATTCCTAGATTTAGCAGAATTGCTCAAGGAGGTACGGCTGTAGGAACAGGCATTAATACTCCTGACAATTTTGCTGAAGATATAGCACAAGTACTTACAGATATTACAACAGTTGATTTCAAACCTAGTCGAAATTATTTTGCTTCTATGAGTGGTCAAGAAAATAGCTTAGAGCTATCTTCGTGCTTAAAGAATATGGCATCTAGTTTAATGAAAGTATCTAATGATCTTAGAATAATGAATAGTGGACCTTTATCCGGGTTAAATGAAATAGAGTTAGAGGCTTTGCAACCCGGAAGTAGTATAATGCCTGGTAAGGTTAACCCTGTAATACCAGAAGCTGTTTGTATGGCTTGTGCTCAAGTTATAGGTAATGATACTTGCATAACAATAGGTGCTCAAAGTGGCTTATTTCAATTAAATACGATGTTACCAGTTATAGCCCATAATCTTTTAGAAAGTATAGTTTTGATAGGTAATTCAGCTGAGCATTTAGCTGAAAAAGCCATATTAAAATTTAAAGTGAGATTAGATAATATTGATAAAGTTCTTTCAAAAAATCCAATTCTTGCAACAGCGCTTAATGAATATATAGGTTATAAAAAAGCTGCTATAATAGCAAAAAAAGCGTATGAAGAAAATATGTCGGTTGTAGATGTAGCTGTATTAGAAACTAATATTGAAAAAGCAAAATTAGTTGAAATATTAGATCCTAAAAAACTTACTTTGTTATAGGAATGGAATCTCATAGATTATGGAACATAAATTTTCAGATAATACTAAAAGAGTGTCTTTTTCTAAAACTAGTGTAATGAGGGCGTTGTTTCTTTACTCCAATGCATCAAATCACTTGCTAGAGTTTAGGTCATTAAATAAACTATACTTAGTCTCAAATTATTCAAAAATATAATGCCATATAAATATCCTAAATCTAAAGATTGGCATGTACCCAAACAGAAATATAAAATAACAAATTGGTCAGAATATAATAAAGCTCTTAAAAATAGAGGCAGTATTGATTTTTGGCTAACTGATAATGCTATTGAGCAATGGTATGAAGTTGACCAAGATAATATAGGTTGTAGATCCCCACAAAAATATACTGACTTTGCAATAATCATTTGCCATGAAATAAGACAGGTTTATAAAAAACCTCTCAGGCAAACGGAGGGTTTTATAAATTCCATATTTAAGATAATGAGATTAGATATTAAGTGTCCTAGTTTCAGCAAAGTGTAGTTGGAGAAAACTACATATAGCTGTAGACCAAGATCACTATATTCAAGGAACTATATTGACGGATAGATTTGATAGTGATGAAGACACCTTAGATGATTTAATAGATCAGTTTGAAGTGCCAGCTGATCATGTTTCATTGGATGGAGCATATGATGGTTTTGATATATATGAACTGTTATCTGATAAATTTCCAAGTGCTGAAATAGTAATCCCACCAGATAAAAATGCTGTAATTAATGATGCCAATCATGTGATTTGCAATCATAATCTAGAACAGATTATCGAGCACGGCAGAATGCATTGGCAAAAACTAACATAATATGGCAGGAGAAATTATAGTGAATTAGCTATACAAAGATATAAGAGAATATTGGGAAACAGATTACATTCTAGAGAATTAAGCAGACAAAAACAAGAAGCTATGATTGGTTCTAGTGTGTTGAATAAAATGACAAGATTAGGTGTGCCCATTAGCTACAGATACGCCTAAAATCCCTTTAAGATAAAGTGTTTTGAGTAAAGAGACAACGCCATATTCATGGTCATGTTCATCCAGTAAGGATGAACAAAATAATCAAATTAGGTTAGACTCATTTCATATTGGAGAAGACTAGTGCTTGTAAATTTTTGCCAAATAATATATAATATTGCTTGTAATTTACTATAGTAACATTTCAAATAAAGGAACAAAAAACATGAAAGCTTCTGCTAGACATTTACTTGTACAATCTGAAAAAGAGTGTCAAGAAATAAAAACCAACATATCTGAAGGTAAAATAACTTTTGAAGAAGCTGCTAAAAATTACTCTTCATGCCCATCTGGTGGTAAAGGTGGGGATTTAGGTTCTTTCTCTAAAGGTCAAATGGTTCCTGAATTTGATAAAGTAGTATTTAACGATGAGCTACATACAGTTCATGGTCCAGTACAAACACAATTTGGTTATCACCTATTAGAAATTACATCTCGCGGATAATTTAAATTTCTTATAATTTTCAAATTATTTAAAATACTTCAAATAAATAAATACGGATAAAAATGAATTCTGAAACTAAAAAAGATTTTAGTCAATTAGGGCTAAGCGAAGATATAGTAGCAACTGTTACAAGTATGGGTTATGAGAATCCTACTCCAATTCAACAGTATGCCATCCCTTATATCTTATCGGGTAGAGATGTGCTTGGTCAAGCACAGACGGGTACAGGTAAAACAGCAGCTTTTGCATTACCTTTAATCAGCAATATGGATCTTAACTCTAGAAGTAGAGATCCCCAAGTACTAGTATTAGCTCCTACTCGTGAGCTAGCTATACAAGTAGCAGAGCAGTTTACTACATTTGCAAAGTCTGTACCTGGTATTAAAGTTACTAGCATATATGGTGGTCAAGAGTACGGATCACAAATTAGAGATCTTAAAAATGGCGTACAAGTTGTCGTAGGTACAACTGGTCGTGTAATGGATCATATCAAAAAAGGTACTCTTAAGCTTGATAACTTAAAAGCATTAGTACTTGATGAAGCAGATGAAATGCTTAGAATGGGATTTATTGACGATGTAAGATGGGTGCTTAGTCATGTATCTGATGAGTGTCAAAGATTGCTTTTCTCAGCTACAATTCCTTCTGATATAGCAGGTATAATCAAAGATTATCTTAGAGATCCTTGTAAAATTCAAGTAAAAGCAAAATCTAAAACAGCTGTAGGAATTGAGCAAAAGTATATAGTTGTAAAAGGCTTTAGAAAGATTGATGCTTTAGATAGATTGCTAGAAGTTGAAGAAACTGATGGTGTTCTCATATTTGTAAAAACTAAAACTTCTACTATAGAAGTAGCAGATAATCTAAAAGGCATGGGCTATAAAGTTGCAGCTATCAATGGTGATATGCAACAGTCACAACGAGAGTACATTATCGATCAGTTTAGAACTGGTAAATCGGATGTACTAGTGGCTACTGATGTAGTTGCTCGTGGTATCGATTTAGAGCGTATTAGTCATGTAATAAACTATGACTTACCTAATGATACTGATACTTATGTACATAGAATTGGTCGTACTGGTCGTGCTGGTCGTGATGGTATATCTATAGCTTTAGTACCACTTAAGGAAATGCGTTTCTTGAGAACCCTTGAGCGTGTAAACTCTTCTAAACTTGCAGAGATATTTATGCCTTCAGCTAAAGATTTAGCAGAAAGTAGAATTAATAACTTCAAAACTAGAATTGCATCTGCGATTGAGAAAAATAAATCTCTAGAGCAGTATAAAGAAATTATCACAACTATGCGTGATGAGTTAGAATTAGATTCTGATGATTTATTAGCAGTGTTGACGCTATTAGCTCAAGATAAATCATTCTTCCCGCGTGAGATTCAAGCCCGTGAAGATGCGGGTCGTACTAGAGATCGCGATCGTGGCAGAAATGAGCGTAGTAATGACCGTAGCAGTAGTGGCAGATTTGATAGAAACGATCGTGGTGGTCGTTCTGACAGTAATGATCGCGGTGGTAATCGTTTTGATAGAAATGATAGGAACGACCGTAATGATCGTGACGGTGATGGTGACAGAAGACCTCAGCGCAGAGCTCCTGCTGATATAGATTTAAAAACATTTAGATTAGATGTTGGTCGTGATAACGATGTTGCTCCGCGTAACATTGTAGGTGCGATTGCTAATGAAGGTGGTATTGATAGTAAGCATATTTGTAATATATCTATACAAAATGATCATACTTATGTAGATCTACCAGCTAATCTTGAATCTAAAACTATTAGCCATTTGAGCAATGTTTGGGTTTCTGGCAAGAAGCTAAATATGAAAGAAAAATAAAAAATGCAAGGTATAACTATTTTTATTGGAATTATAATTTTGTGATAATCATTGCTTTAATTCCGATATATTTAGTATACTACAAAATTAGATTTGTATCTTTGAAAAAAATATAAAAACCACAGAGCTAATAAGAAAAATTCTAAATAAATTTCAAAAGAATATTCTAGTAATATCGATAAAAAATTTAATCATTGCGGTGTTTTTTTTATTGTTTCAATCATTCTCTTAGTTGGTTTCTTTATTGGACTTATACCAATTCCAATACATATTACCACTTTCTCACTTTGTATTTCACACCTATAGCTAATTTGAAAGAGTTTTATTCCAATTCCATGCCGCTTTTATAGCATCTTTAAAATCACTATATTTGTGCCTTATTCTTCTTAAAATATTTTTAAAATTAGCC
>JBLFYO010000063.1:0-9878 GCA_047609165.1 Francisella sp. | reverse complement strand
AGTGAAAACACCATTTGACGCTGCCGTAGAATGGTATAGAATTAAACCTGATATTTTTAATGAAACGCCGGATATGTTTAAGGCTAAAGCTTATAAAATTATTGGGACAACCTCCCCAAACTAGACACTTAAACAATCTTTCCTGGTGTAACTTTGAGAGAGTTTAGATCAATCAAAGCTCCATAACTCTCATCTTCCCCAGCTTCTTTTATCCTCAATTGTTGAGAGCCTGCATTTGCTACATTACTTAAGTCGATACTTATACTTTGCCATTCTTTTGTGAAATCTGTCTGGGTATGGATTAGCTGATCACCTAAATAGACTTCAAAACTACTAGAGTCATCGCCTGTTCTAGGGTAGTAGTCAAATGTCAATGCCATATCTTTAAAATTATCTGAAGCGAGATCGTGCAAAAGTTCAATAATTTCATTACTATTACCATCTAGCTCGGCAACATTATTGCGTCTATCAGAAATCATATCAAAATCATTCCATAGCTCAATCTCTTCATCACCACCTGATATCTGCCAGTTACCAAGAAAAGGGTCTCCATTTGCAATACTTGCCCAACTATTATAGTCCGCTGAATTGTTTTCAAGGTCAAAATTTTCATCTGAAGCAACCATATTATTGTCTTTTAGAATCCTAAAAAATATCGATGAGCCCAGTATGCAGTGGCTTGGTATACTTGATTTAGTAAGTTCATCACTAGAAACCACACATCTCCATCGTACAGAATCTCCATCGACACTATCTGGGCACATCATAATTTCGGCTTCTATATCAAGTAATTTGCTGCCATTTTTTTCCAATATTCTTCGTTACAGCACCATATTCATTGACAGTGGTATGAGCACTATTTAGGTAGAAGTCTTTACCATCTTTTTTAGCTGATAAACTTCACAAGCTTGAGCGTAAAGTACGGTTAACTCTGTAGCTATTTTTGCTCTAGTGGTATAATTTGAATATGTAGAAACTGCAAACATAGCTATTATATTTATGATCGATACTGTGACTATAAGCTCAATTATAGTTAGCCCTTTATATGTTTTTAGTGGTTTCTTTTCGTTCCTTCGCTTATGATTTTCTAGTTTGGTGATTTTACGCCCATAGATGCAAGGCGTTTTTCTATAGAAGGGTGAGTTGAGAAAAAATCTGACATATTGCCACCATTTATCCCAGCACTTAATGGATCAAAGATATACGATGCACGACGAAGATTTTCATTTTTGTTATGCTTATAACTTTGTTGAGCTTCTGTACTTTGACTATCATTTGCGATTTTAAGCAGAGCATTTGCCATTGGAGCATTTGTTCGCATAAGTTCAACGGCTCCAGCATCAGCCATATATTCGCGAGTTCTACTTAAAAACAGCATCATAAATATCGTAAATATCTGTAACACATAACGAAGTATCATTATGATAATGAAAAATACTGCAGCATTGTTGTTTTTACTATTTCTATTATTGCTATTTCCTGAGAACAACGCTGAGTAAAATAGGGCATCCATGATTATCAGCATCATGTTTGATAAAACCATTGTAAATAGATTTAGCTTAATATCTTGATTGCGAATATGAGTTAGTTCATGTGCCATCACAGCTTGTAGTTCATCACGAGTAAGAGCATTTGCAAGCTTAGTTGATATAGCAACCATAGCAGACTTTTCAGAATATCCAGATGCAAAAGCATTCATGTAGTTCGCTTCAATCAAAAACACCTTGGGCATATATCGCATGCCAGCTGCAACTTTCATCTCCTCTACTACATTGTAAACTCGGCGAGCTAGAGGTTCTTGGTTATCTGCTGATACTTCTTGATACTGTGTGCCAGAAAGCATGATCTTGTCATACATAGCAAATGTTATCAAAAGCCAAACTATAGTAGCTGCTGATATGATCATCGTAGCAATGGGAAGTATTTGAAATGTCGCTAATGACATAAATACTTTAGATAGAGGAAGTTCTCTACCGTATTGTGAATAGTAAGAATTGGCAAATTCGCTATATCGCCATATAGTATCTACAAATATCCCAAGTAAGAAAAAAACCACTAAAAAAGTGGCTATTACAAAGTAAGTTTTGCGAGTGTTTTTGCGTACCACTTCACGCCAATTTACAGAACCGTATTGCAAATCTTCAGACATCGTTTATAGTTCCACTCTTGATTCTTCAAGTTGAACTTTTTTTTCATCAGCAATACCCCAATAGACAAAATTTTCATTAAGTTTTTTAAACATATTGACAATCATGCCTGTAAAGAAAGATCTTTTATGAGCATTGTATCTTTCGATAGAGTCATTAAGAGCTTGTTTTGCAAAAGCTAATTTGTTTTCAGTTGAAGTAATCTCTTCTTGTAATTGAATTACATTTTGATTAGCTTTTAAATCTGGATAGTTTTCAAATTGTACGCTTATGCCTTTAGCAACTTCAGAGATTTGATTTTCCGCAGCCATTCTTGTTTTGTCATCGCCTTTAGTTTTTGCTTGATTAGCGGTATTTCTAAGAGCTACTACATCTTTTAGAGTGGTTTGCTCATAGTCCATGTATTTTTTGACTACATTTATCAAAGAATCGAAAACCTTTGATCTGCGGTCAAGCTGGACATCTATTTGCTTTTCTGAGTTTTTCACTGTCTCAATTTCAGCGATTAGTTTGTTGTAAGTCATAACTATATATACGGCGATTATAGCTATAATTATTAAAAGTATGATTGGTAATGACATTGTTTGTCTCCTTTGTTGCTTTACATATATAAGTATGGTGCTAAATACTCAAATATCAAGTTTAAATACTTTGCCTATTACTCTCTACAAAGTCACAAAAAGCTTGTGTTAGGTGCGTATGGTATTTCTTATTATGTAATAGTTTGTAGAAATTCCTACTTAAATCTAAGCCTTTTACATCTAAAGAACTATATTTATCTAAATTCCATGCTTGTGTAGTGATAACTTCTGATAAGCAAGCAAGGCTGTCACTATTTGCAATGTATTGTTTTATAGCTTCTGAACTATTTAGAGTAATAGCTTTTTTTATGTCTGGTATGTGAGATTCTAATGCTTTTAGGAATATATCAAAAGTCCCAGAACCTCGCTCTCTTGTAACCCATTCATATTTAAGAGTATCTTTTATAGTGACAGTACTTTTTTTGCATAATGGATGTTTAGCATTACATACTATTTTGAGATTGTCTTTTTTCCATAAAGTCGTATCGATAACATCACTATGACACTCACCTTCTATAAATGCCACATCACAACTAAGAGTTTCTATATCGTGAATTATTTCTTTTGAATTATTGCAAATGAGCTCGAAGTTGACATTAGGATGAATTTTTTTAAATTGAGCAATATACTTTGGCAGTACATAGTTGGCTATAGTTGTACTTGCTCCAATAGTAATCTTACCAATAAGAGATTTGTCATTAGTAGCAAAGATCTCAAATTCTTCAACTTTATCTAAAATCTGCACCGCTTTTGCTAGTAGATTATGGCCATTAGTATTGAGTCTTATACGCTTACCAACACGATCAAATAGCGTAACGCCAAGCATATTTTCAAGTTGAGATAGTGACATACTTGCTGCAGCTTGTGAGATAAAACATTTCTCAGCACCAAGACTTATGGACTCTAATTTTGCTGTATTTACAAATACTTGAAGTTGTTTGAGAGTTATACGCACAATTAATATAAGCTATTCTTTATTTTATGTATTTTAATATAAATTTTTCTTATAAGCAAATAAAGTGTGTGTCGTTTGAAATTATTTTTTTAGATGAGAGTTTTTAATTTTCACCATATAATAGTTTTACTTAAAATTTAGGAAATTTAGAAATTTTTTAAAAAACTGATTTTTGGAACGATTGTATTTTTTGTATTGAATGTGGGCTATTGTTATGAATATGCTAATAAGTCTTATACAGACTATATGAGATGGTATTGTAAAAACATTTAATTTATCATCAGATAAAAATATTAAAATGCTTGGTGTACAAGATTATCAGCAAACTACAGATATTGCTTGTGGACTTGCTGCGGTAATGAGTTTGCTACATTATTATGGTACGCTAAAAGATAGTGATATGAATAGTAAAATAGAATTGCAGATTGCTAAAGAAATGGGTACAAATGATGACTATGGCGCAACAGTTAAGCAAATGGTAAAATGGCTCGAAAACTATAGTTTTGAAGTTAAGTTTGGTACTAATGGAGTTATTGAACTTTTATATAAAAGTATAGATGCGGGCATACCTGTTCTTGTAGACTGGATAGACTGGGGAGGGCACTGACATTAGTATCTGGCTATCAAAAGTTGGGAGCAACTGTTGATGATGATAAGGATATTATGTTTATGACAGACCCTGCGGTACATTTTAACAATGTCAAAACGGTTTATGGTTTAACTGCTATTAATCCAGATAGATTTCAAGAAATGTGGCAAGATTCAGAAGGTGTAAAAAGAATATACATTATTGCTTATTCGAAGGAATTTTCAGAAAAAGGATAATTTATTTATTGCTTAATCTATTTACTATCAGATAGCAATTTACTATAGTTAAATACATCAACATTTTAAATATATTTTTATGAAAAAGAATATCTTAGTTTTAGGTGCTGGTGCGTGGGGTACGGCTTTAGCATTACAGCTTGCTTACAACGGTCAAAATGTAAAAATAAATTCATGGCGTAATGAGCATAATCAAGAAATGCTTAAAAACCATAATAATACTAAATATCTACCTGATATATTAAAGTTTCCTGACAATCTAACTGCGATCCAAAACTGGCAAGCTAAAATCGCAACTTTTGATGATGTTTTGATAGCATCACCAAGCTCAGGATTTAAAAATACTGTTTTGCAACTTAAAAAAGTCATTTTACCGCATCAGAATATTATTAGTGCGACTAAAGGTTTTTGCCATGATAGCTATGCGTTGTTAAGTGAGATTGCTGCAGAGATATTACCTAATCATAAATTTGCACTAATCACAGGTCCAAGTTTTGCTAAAGAAGTTGCTAAGAAAATGCCAACAGCAGTTGTAGCAGCTTCTAAAGACCTTGAGTTTGCAAAGTTCGTGCAGAAGCTTTTTAGTAATACTACATTTAGGTGCTATTCAACTACAGATATCATCGGAGCTCAAATTGGTGGAGCAGTCAAAAATGTAATAGCAATCGCAGCAGGCACAGCAGCAGGACTGAATTTTGGAGTAAATGCACATGCAGCTCTTATAACCCGAGGCTTAGCAGAGATTAAAAAATTAGGAATGAAACTAGGAGCGGATTCAGAGACATTCTTGGGGCTTAGTTGTCTCGGTGATTTACTCCTTACTTGCTCAGATAATCAGTCGCGTAATCGCAGGTTTGGACTGTACTTAGGGCAGGGTTGTTCGATTGATGAAGCTTTGGCAAAAGTGAATAATGTAGTAGAAGGATACTCAACAGCAGAAGCCGTTTATAAGCTAGCGATGAAGCATAATGTAGATATGCCATTAGTTTTTGCGACTTATCGTATGCTTTATGAGGGTGTGGATGCTAGAGATATTGTGAAGCAACTTATGCAACGAGAGTTGAAGTCTGAGAGTTGAGTTAATGCAAAAAAGATAATTTCAACTTAGTCATCTTTAACATTGTCCGAATCTCAACAATAATCGAATTTACGGACTTGATCCGGAATCTTTGTAGTAGTCGAATCTATTTACCACTTTTTTAAATTTTGTGATAGTAAAGAGACCCTGAAACGAGTTCAGGGATTCGGTTTTTTTGTAAAATATTGCTCCTACAGTAAAACAAATAAATACATCAGTTTGTGATAGGATTGGTATTAGTAGCATCTTTTATAGGGGAGACTAAAGTTGCTATTCTGCTGAAGTTAGTTTCAGTATCTTAACCGCCAGCAACTTCTTTTGGTACATAATCTTTAAGGTTAGTTTCTTGCACCCTTACTTTCGTATTATAAGCATAATCGCCGGTATTTACTAATACCGGTATAAGCATTGAGTTTTCCCATAATGAGCTTTTTTTTACAGCATCAAATGAATTAAGAGTTGAGCATATTAATGCCCATATAAAAAAGAATCTTATCAATGCAATAAAGAAAGCAAAGAGCGTGTTAGAAAGACTTTCTTTTTCTTTATTTTTTTTAAAGAATACTTTCATAACTCCGAAAATCATCAGATAAGCTCCAAGCAGAACTAATATAAATGATGTTATATAAGCTGTGTTTGGGTCAGAGATAAGCTTATCTACATAGCTAAGTTGAATCTTTTGAGCTAGTATTCCAGCTAAAACTATGGCAAATATCATTAGTATCAAAAGTACTATATTCTTAAAAAGACCTTTTACAGCCGCAAATAAACTGATGATTACAGTTATTACAATAATGATAATATCTAAAAAATTAAGGCTTTCAAAAAAACTCATATCTATAAATCCGTAATTATTTCTTTAAGTTGGTTTAAATTGGTTATACCAATCACTTCAACAGCACTACTCTTGGTAAGTTTTGAGATATTTGCTTGTGGTAGGATTATCTTTTTAAACCCATGTTTTTTGGCTTCATTAATTCGCTCCAAACCATAAGGTACAGGACGAATCTCTCCCGATAAGCCAACCTCGCCCATTATGAGTAAGTCATGCGGTATCTCAATTTCAGAAACACTGGAAAATATAATCGCAATCACCGCTAAATCTATACTTGTCTCAGTAATTTTGATACCACCAACCACATTCAAAAATACATCTTTATCATATAAATCTAAGTGCATGTAGCGTTGGATTACAGCCAAGATCATAGCAAGACGATTGCTGTCGATACCTACACACAGTCTTCGTGGTGGCTGGTTGGCATTTTTATCGACAACTAAAGATTGTAGCTCAACCAAAAGAGGGCGAGTGCCTTCCCATACCGATACAATCACACTGCCTATGAGGTTTGTACGACCGTTATTTAAAAATATAGCAGAAGGATTCTTGACTTCTTTCATACCTTTGTCAGTCATTGCAAATACACCAATTTCATTGACAGCGCCAAAACGGTTTTTTAAAGCACGCATCATGCGGTAGCGACCATTGTCTTGTGATTCTATAAATATCACCGCATCGACAATATGTTCCAAAACCCTAGGTCCTGCAACTTCTCCAGACTTAGTTACATGACCTACTAAAAAGATAGATACGCCATATTGTTTAGCCACCTGTGTAATGTAAGCTGATGATTCGCGTACTTGTGATACACCACCAACCATTGATGATAGCTCGGGATTATATATGGTTTGGATAGAATCTATAACGACAATTTCTGGCTTATTTTGAATTATGTAGTTTGCGATAAGCTCGATATTTGTTTCGCACATTACCAAAAGGTTATCTTTAGGAAGTCCAAGCCTTTCAGCTCGCAAAGCTATTTGTTCAAGAGACTCTTCACCACTTATATAGAGGACTTTTTTATCTTGTGATAAATAAGCCATGATTTGCAAAAGTATAGATGATTTACCAATACCAGGAGCACCTCCAACTAATGTTACTGAGCCTCTTACAATACCGCCGCCTAACACACGATCAAATTCTGCGATGTTTGTAGGTATGCGACTATGCTCTTTGCCTTGTATATCTGATAATGCAGTTGCTTTTGATACGCTACCTGAAAAGCCCACGCGTGACATAGCGGGTTTTTTGACTTCGGCTTTTATCTCTTCAATTAGAGTATTCCATTCACCGCAACCATTACATTGACCTTGCCATCTAGGGGAGTCTTCACCACACTTAGAGCATATAAATACAGTCTTTTGCTTAGCCATAATTATTTGGGTTTATAACCTAGTAGATATTTTGAAAATACGCGTTCAGTTTCAGTAGCATTTGGACCTATAAACTGTACGATATACCTATACGGATCTTCATTGTTTTCAGCGGCACGAATATTGCGTGGAAATACCGACACAACTCTAGCTTCACAACCGACCTGTTCTTTTAGCTCGCTTAGAGTCACAGATATTCTTATAATATTTTCAAGATGGAGTATTTTTGACGCAGCAACCTCTAATCCACCATCTTTTATAACTTTCACATGAATATTATAAAGCTCATCTCGTTGATCAAAGCTGTATTCCATCTCAAGCTTAATATCCTCTTCACTATAGTCAACACCTAAGCCAGCTTCAACAATAGTACTCTTAACATCCTTATCTATAGGCAAGTCAGATTCAATATCCGCACTACTATCATCAGCTTCAGATTCCTCATCGTCATCACTCATAAGAGAAGCGTCTATTTTGAGATCTTTTTCAGAATTTAGGTCGATGTCTAGCTCAATTACATTGACATCAGTATCATCTCTCTCATCTTCGTCATCATTCGGATCATACTCTGCAGCAGTTGAAGTAGGAGCATCGTCTAGCTCATTCTCAAAATCATCTTCACGAGCTTGTGATTTCTTAGTTTTTTCTCCCATCATACCACCACGCCCATTTGGCTTAGTAGAAGTTGTTTTTTTCGCGGTACTGCCTTGTTTTAGAAGGTCTAGTCTACTCATCTGTTCGCCTCTTTGAAATCTTGTATAATATTTTGTAGCTAAGGTATATGATACTTGAAAGTAGCATAAGTATAAATATAGATAGGTATTTATTGTGAGAAATCCATTTAGTCACATCAACATGGCTGATAAAGCGTAAAATTGCATGACCACTAAAATAGCCTAAAGTAATATATATGAAAGCCCATATAAGGCTACTTATAGCATCTAAAGCTACAAATTTAACCTTACTGACATTACCTAATCCTACTATAAAAATAGTTATAGTTCTTAAGCCATATAAAAACCTTATACTCAGTATAGCCCAAAAATCGTATTTATCTATTAGCCGTAGAGATCGGTCTATTTTTTTTTGCCAGTGAGGTCTTTTTTCTATGAATTTTTTGCCAGCAATTTTCGAGAATATAAATATACCATTGTCATGCACTATAGCACCGATAGTGGCAGCGATAATAACCAGTGGGTAGCTAAAAAGAGTAGTTGCTGTAGCTATTCCAACCATTATAAGAAATATCTCTCCTTCAATAAGTACAGCTAAAGCTATTGCTAAGTAGCCCCAATTCATCATTAAATTCCAAAATTCTTGTTCGCCCATATCTGCTAGACTTTATAAGCTTTTGAGATTAGAAGTTCATCAACTAAGACTAATGCAAGCATACTTTCAGCTATGGGTACTCCGCGAATCCCCACACATGGGTCATGGCGACCTTTAGTGATGATTGTAGTGTCTTCGCCATCTGTATCTATAGTCTTACCTTCTTTTAAGATGCTTGAAGTTGGCTTAAAAGCTAGTTTTGTAGTTATATCTTGCCCAGAAGATATTCCACCTAAAATACCACCAGCATGATTTGATAAGAAACCATCTGTTTTTGTTATTTCATCACGGTGTTCACTTCCTTTTTGAGCAACACAATCGAAACCATCACCAATAGATACAGCTTTCACAGCATTTATCGACATCAACGCATGAGCAATTGTAGCGTCAATCCTGTCAAATACAGGTCTGCCAAGCCCAGCCTGTACACCTGTTGCTACTACTGTAACTTCAGCACCAATTGAGTCACCTTCCTTGCGGATAGCTTGGATTAGCTTCTCGCAATCATTTACTGCACTATTATCGGCTATAAAAAATGAATTTTGATTGATGTGGTTTTTATCAGCAAAAGGTACCTTTAGACTACCAATTTGAGAGCAGTAGCCGTAAATTTCAATGCCTGCTTGCTGTAAAACTTTTTTAGCTATAGCACCAGCAGCCACTCGCATAGCAGTTTCGCGAGCCGATGATCTACCTCCACCTCTATAGTCTCTTATTCCGTATTTTTTAAAATATGTAAAATCAGCATGCCC
>JBLFYO010000062.1:0-10159 GCA_047609165.1 Francisella sp. | reverse complement strand
TGATAAAATTGATTTGATATGCTTTCTTTCATAGCCATCATCAAATAGTTTGATCGCTCTGGCTCTTAAATCTTGACTGTATGCTTTCATAAAATATAAATATTATACTCAATTACAACACATTACTTAAATGAAAACTCTATCGGCTTAACTATAAGGTAAATTCTGCACATTGGGAAAATGATGCTATAAGTAAGGAACTGTCCGTAAATAAGTTAAAATAGTAACGCTGGATAGTTTTTCATAGTTAAGGCGTTCAAATATAGGTATAGCCGTGCTTATGGTGTATTTTAACAGCGCAAAATATGGGAAAATAAGCAAGTTAATCATTCAACTTATTTGTGGACAGTTCCTAACATACATAAAACACCTACACAAAGTGTCATGGGACAAGCAATAATTGCCAACCCTGATTTAGCTAGCTCATAGGTTTGCCAACAATATTGAGCTAAATGAGTCAAAACCTGGGTTTTATTATCACGGCGGTGAAACGGTTTATACTGATTATCCTTTCGCTGATTAAAAATCATCTCATCATACCGCTACTTGATAGCAGCATCCATTGATAAAATCAAAATACAATCTATCAAACGAAGTTACAACAATTCAAACTAATATCTAAATCAATATCCAAATACCACCAATTTTCTTTTGCAAAATCTCTGCACTTGATAGCATCTTTATAAGTCATAATTATGACATCATTTTGAATATCCGTGAAATCTGCTTCTACATACTTATGATGATCTTTGAAGATTTTCGTATGATGAATATTTATACCCAAGCTAGTTAAACCACTAAAAAACTTATCTGGATTACCAATACCTGCTACTGCAGCTATTGATTTACCATAAAAAGCATTTGTAGCAACAGTATTCTGTGTAGCCAAGTTTACAAAACTAACAGCTTCGATTTTTGTTTGAATGACATCGTCATTATATGACTCTAAAAACTCACGATCTTTGTTTTTTAACTTACCAATCACAATAACCTTATCTACAGATCTAAGTCTCTCAACAGGTTCTCTAAGAGGTCCTGCCGGTAGGCAAAGCTGATTACCAAGCATTCTTGTAGCATCTATCACACAGATTTCATAATCTCTAGCAAGCTTATAATGTTGTAATCCATCATCAGAGATAATCACATCAACATCTTTGTACTTTTGTTCGATCATCTTCGCAGAATCAACACGACTTGGACTTATTATTATAGGTACTTGACCTCTTAAAGCATCGTACAGCATCGCAGGCTCATCACCACATTGATTAGGCAATGTATTTCTAGTAACTATAAATGGATAGCTGCTAGCCTTTGCGCCGTAACCTCGACTTATAATCGCAGGTTTTTTACCCTCTGCAAGATACTGTTCCGCAAGCTTTCTTACCACAGGAGTTTTACCTGTGCCACCTACAGAGATATTACCGACGATAATCACAGGTATTTTAGATTTGTATTGCAAACTAAGATACTTTGATTTGCGTTTTGCAGCAATTTTAGCAAAGATTATAGAGATAGGTTTTAGCAAAAAACTCAAGAAACTTATGTCGCGTCTATACCAGCTTTTTTCTATCATAAAAAAACTACTCTAGTCCAGATTGATAAAGCCTATAGTAAACACCACCTTTTGCCAAAAGCTCAGCATGTGTGCCACTTTCAACTATTCTACCACTATCCATAACTACTATTTTATCCGCTTTTTCTACAGTAGTTAATCTATGTGCTATAACAAGAGTTGTGCGTGAAGTTGTTAGATTTTCTAATGCTTGTTGGACAACCTTTTCAGACTCATTATCTAAAGCACTTGTAGCTTCATCGAATATAATCACAGGAGCATTTTTTAATAATGCACGAGCTATAGATATGCGTTGGCGTTGACCACCAGAGAGTTTTGAACCGTTATTACCGATATTTGTATGTATACCTTCCGGCATGTTTTCAACAAACTCATAAGCATTTGCTCGTTTAAGAGCATCTATAACTTCTTCTTCGGTGACATCACGGGCTAGACCAAACGATACATTATTAAAAACAGTATCATCAAACAAATGTACATTTTGAGAAACCATCGACAAATGCGAACGCAAATTCTCTAAAGTCAAATCTCTAGTATCAATACCGTCAAGAGTAATCTCACCTTGGCTTTGCGTGTAAAACCTTGAAATCACACTAGTAAGTGTAGTTTTACCACTTCCAGATTTACCTACAAATGCCACTGTTTGACCAGCTTTTATATCAACACTTACATCATTTAAGACATTTAAATCACCAAAAGCAAAGTTTAGATTTTTGATTGAAACATCACCTTTTACATTTTCTAGTTTCTTCGAGCCTGTTTCTTCTTCTGCAGGATAATCTAGTATGTAGAAAATATCTTCGGTTGCTGCTACTGCTTTTTGAATAACCACATTTACTTTAGTTAAGTTTTTAATTGGCTTTAAAATTGCTGCTGCTGCTGCAAAGAATGATGCAAATGAACCAGCTGTAAGCCATGAAGCTGAACCATTTTCATTGGTACCGAATATTGCGATAGTGAATAACGAACCTGCCAAAACTAATGATGCAATAATTTGAATAATTGGAGAAGTTAAAGCATCTAATGCAATAGTTCTAATCTGTTGAGAATATGTATAGTCAAGACTGTTTAAAAATCTTTTCTCTTGCTTGCGTTCTGCCCCAAATATCCTTATTTCTTTGTAGTTTCTCAAAGTCTCTTCTGCAGTATGAGTTACATTACCCATTGATGACTGAGTATTTCGACTTAGGGATCTAAATCTCTTATTTATGATAGTAATAAATACTCCAAGCAATGGACCTATCAATATCAAAAACAATGATAACTGCCAGCTTGATACCACCATTACAACAATCAGACCAATCACAAATGTACCGTCCTGCACAACTGTTATGATAGCGGTAGATGTAGCTTCTGTAACCTGATCAACATTATAAAGCAATCTTGAAATTATTTGACCAGACGAATGCTTATCAAAAAACTTCGCTGGTAAATTCATAAATCTTTTATAAATATCTTTTCTGAATGTATAAACTACTTTTTGACCAAGTGAGCCGATAAAGTATTGTGATAAAAATGATCCTACCGCTCTAAGTGTAAGTAAACCAACCATTCCTAAGCCCATAAGCATAAGTACACTAGCACTTTGCTTAGTAATATCACCATTTGAACCAAAACCATACTGTAGAATTGGATTGATAAGATATATCATAGATGCATCAGCTGCCGAAAAAAATATACTACCAACGGCAGCAATTGCTAAGAAATGCCAAAGATGCCTTACCTGCCCAAGCAGCCTTTTATAAAGTGATGAAACTTTTTCATTGTTAGTCATTTCACCGCTCAAATTACCCGAAGGTCCTGATTTTAAATCGATTTTGTCTATTGGATTTGCCATAATTTTTTATAAAAAAAGTATTTTAGATAACTAAAATGTAAACACATGGCTAAATATTATACACTTTTTTCTGATAACATAAAGATAACTCTCAACTACTTGACCAGCGATTACAATGAAAACATACCTTGTGGGCGGAGCTGTAAGAGATAAATTTTTAGGACTAGAAGCCAAAGATAATGATTGGGTTATAGTAGGCTCCACTCCTTCAGAATTACAAAAACTTGGCTACAAACCTATACTTGCAAGCTTCCCTGTATTTTTACACCCAACAACTAATGAAGAATACGCACTAGCACGTACAGAGCGAAAGATCTCAAAAGGCTACCATGGGTTTGAGGTATGTTTTGCTATTACAACCACTCTTGAAGAAGATTTAGTTCGCCGTGATTTAACTATCAATTCAATAGCTACCGATGAACATGGCAAAATTATCGACCCATTTAACGGACAAAATGACTTACAAAATCGCATACTTCGCCACACTTCCATAAGCTTCAAAGAAGATCCTCTAAGGATTATAAGATTAGCTAGATTTATGGCTCAGCTTCATGATTTTAACTTCACAATTGCAGAAGACACGAAACTATTAGCAAAAGAGATTCTCGACTCTGGCGAACTAAGCCACTTAACCAAAGAACGACTAAACATTGAGTTTAAAAAAGCTCTTAACCACCCAAATGTTTTTTTTGATACGCTTAACATGCTAGGATGTCTTGATACAGTATTTCCTAAAATCAGTGAGAATATAAACAAAATCCCTCAGCAGTCATTCTTTACTAACTCACTCTACAAAGCAGCTACCATTGAAGAGAAAATTGCTTTGATATTTTATGATTTCAATGCAGATCAAATTAGTCAAATCAAAAACGAGCTTAACTTAAGCAACAACCATTATAAACTTGCTATTACTATTAGTGAAATTCATCGTTTAACGACTAACCCTAAAGCAGAAGAAATTTTTCTCAGCTTTAGAAAAACAAATATATTAAGAGATCGAGCTTTATTTGAGAAATCTTTTAACCTATATCGCAAATTAGCCACTATTTTTGATAAAAAGAATCTCATCAATGAATTAGTAAAGATAGAACTGATAATAGCGAGCATTCAAGAAATGGATATAAAGATACTAATAAAAAACATCCCCAACCATCTAATTGCTCAAACCATCAATAAGCTTTACCTAGATACTATAAACAAGCTTTTAAAAATATGATACAATTACAAAAATCTGTAAAATTGCCTTATTTCATTATAATGAAAAAATTTAACAACTTTGTATTTCCTTTTAACACGATCTTTTGTGGTTTAGCTATACCGGCGATCATTTTTATAGTCTTTGTGCTTAAATGGCTACCTTGCCCAATGTGTTTACTACAACAATTCTTCATATTTGTAATTATGCTTTTAAGCCTATTCTGTTGGATAAAAAAAACACCCCAATACTTAATTATTTTAACTCAGATGCTAATGATCATGACTATTCTTTCTGGTGTTTATGTTGCAGTAGATCAAGTACATCTGCAATACTTTAGCACCGTTGCACCAGCGACAACTCCGCTTGATAGTACCACATGCTTAGAAGTGACGAACCCATTTCTCCTCAAAACCACTAAAGCAATTACAGGGACTGTCAAAAGTTGTAGCGAAATAAATGTGACTGAGACTATATCTGGTCTTAGTCTAGCAGTTTACAGTTTAGGCTTTTTTATATTCTTACTAGCTCTTAATGTAATCGCATTTTCCATCAACCTATTTAAAAGAAAGTAAAGCCCAATGTTCGATATTAAAAAAATAAAGTCTTCACTGAAAGCGTTGTATGTAAAAGCTCATGCAAATAAAATTAACTACCTTGTATTTATGCTTATAACAGCAGTTATAGCATGGGTATTACTTGGTAAACTTGGTATTTCTATCACCATTGTTTATTTTATATTCAAAACTAAACTTATAAAAAAACAATTACCTAAGTTTGGTAACAAGAAGTTTGCTTCAGCCGCGATTATAATTGCAACTCTTACTTTATTTGGTGGGATTTTTGGATTTGCAGAATTTATTCAAAGTATGATTCAGAGCGGTATGGCTTCATATGTGCCCCAACCTGTTGCGGTAACTTCCACCAAGGTAGAAAAATCTGACTGGAAACAAATTATCAACACAATTGGTGAAGCTCAAGCTATACAGTCTACAGAAGTATCGTCTCAATCTGGTGGTATAGTTAGTGAAATTTATTTTAAAGGTGGACAAGAAGTCAAAAAAGGCGATCTACTCTTTAAGCTAGATACAAGCCAACTAAGAGCAAGTCTTGAAGAAGCTCTTTCAAAATTAAAACTAGCAAAAATAACGAACGATCGTTATAAGAAACTAGAACAACAGCGAGCTACATCAAAAGAATCTGCCGATCAGGCTAATGCTGATTATTTAACAGCTATAGCTCAGGTGCAAAACATTGAATCTCAGATTGATTTTAAGGAAATTCGTGCACCTTTTGATGGCAAGATTGGTATCAGAAACATCAATCTAGGTCAGTATTTTAATAATGGTGATAGTGCGGCTACGCTAACAACTATTGACCCTATTTTTATAACATTTGCTGTACCACAAAATAAGGTTAGTCAAATAAAAATTGGGCAAAAAATTGAGTTTTATTCAGATTCGCTACTAGCTCAAACTTTTGCGGCTAAAATAACAGCCATTAACTCTTTCATCAACAGTTCCAACCGCTCTATAGTAGTTCAAGCTACCTATGAAAACCCTAAACACGAAATCGTACCAGGTACTTTCTTGACTGTTCATATCAATTTGCCAGCTGTGAAAGATGCCATTGTAATACCAAGAAATGCTATTTCTTATAGTTTATATGGTCAGTCAGTTTATACCTTAACTCCTGAGATGGAAGATGGTAAGCCTAAAAAAGCATCTTATACCTCAACTGCTGGTGGTGGTATGAAAACTATATACTCAAAGAAAACTCTCTATAAAGTTGGACAAGCAAACATAGAAACTCTTGAAACCAGAAACAACCTTGCTTTGGTTAAAGGCTTAGAAATTGGTACAACCATTATCACTTCTGGACAAAACAAAGTTCGTAAAGGTATGGATGCTGTACTTAACAATGATGTAAAGATTGATAATGACTTATATAAGCAAGGGTCACAATAATGAAGCTTATTGACTTATTTATAAGAAGACCCGTACTATCATTTTCGATAAGTTTTATGATTATTGTTGTTGGTATAGGCTCGTTCTTTGGACTACAAATCAGACAATACCCATATATGGATAGTGCAACTATCACGGTAACCACAGCTTACCCTGGTGCAAACCCTGCGACAATCCAAGCATTTGTAACAAGACCCTTAGAGGCCTCAGTTGGTTCATCTAAAGGTATAGATTACATGACATCGTCTTCTGCTCTTGGAGCAAGTACGATTACTGTATTTGTGAAGCTTGGTTATAACTCTAATGATGTACTATCTGAAGTTGTACAGAATGTAAATGCTGTACTAAACCAACTACCTCAAGATGCTTATTCTCCTTCGATTAGAATGAATCCTGCCGATAATTTTCCATCATTGATTCTAGCATTTACCAGTAAAACAATGAATCCGTCTGAAATTTCAGCATACATAAACTCCGAACTTACCCCTAAGCTACTTGCTCAAGGTGGTCTATCTGAAATAAATGTATGGGGTAATAAACCCTATGCTATGCGAGTTTATCCAAATAAAGAAAAGATGGCCGAATACGCCATAACTCCAGCTGAGCTAGCAAATGCCATTGGCTCAAACAGTCTCGTTTCTGCAGGTGGACAGATACAAGGTCCCTATCTAAACTACACTCTAAATCCTGATACAAGTATGTCTTCGGCACAAGAATATAGAAACCTTATTATCAAAAAATCAGATAATCAAGTTGTCCGACTAGAAGATGTCGCGAAGGTAGAGCTTGGTGCTCAAGATTATAATTCATCAGTAGTGTTTGATGGCACTAATGCTGTAATGGCTGGCGCTGTTGTATCTTCAGAGGAGAACCCTCTTACAGTTGTCAAAAAACTTGTAGATGAACTACCAAATATAAGAACCAGCTTACCGAACGGTCTAAATGTTGATGTTGCATACAATAGTACTCTTTATATTCAAAGTTCTATTGATGAAGTTATCCATACGCTGATTGAAGCCATTATAATTGTGTCTATTGTGATGTTCTTATTCCTAGGGTCATTACGGGCAATTATTGTACCGGTGATTGCCATACCTTTATCGATAATAGGCTCCTTCTTTTTTATGAAAACAATGGGGTTTTCTATAAATCTACTAACTCTACTTGCGATGATATTGGCAATTGGTCTTGTAGTTGATGATGCTATTGTTGTGCTTGAGAATATCTATCGACATATCGAAGAAGGAATGGAACCCTTTGCAGCATCCATAAAGGGGGCCAGAGAAATTGCAAATCCCGTGATTTTGATGACACTCACATTAGTTGTAGTATATGCTCCCATCGGTATGATGGGTGGCTTTACAGGTCAGCTCTTTACTGAATTTGCCTATTCACTAGCTGGTGCGGTGGTTATATCTGGTATAGTAGCTTATACCCTCTCACCAATGATGTGCTCAAAGATTTTAAACCGCCAGATGATGAGTGGTAAGCTTGTAGTTTTTATCAATAAATTTTTTATATCTCTTACTGCCAAGTATAAGGCGTTATTAGAATTTTTCTTAAGCATAAAACCTGCTATTGCTATAATTGGACTTATTGTATTAGCTAGTTGTTTTATAATGGGCAAAGGTATCAAATCAGAACTTGCTCCAAATGAAGATCAAGGCTTTTTAGGAATAATGGGACAAGCACCTTCTTCAGCAAACATTAATTATCTTGAAACATTTAGTAAGCCTCTAGCTGAAACGTTAGATGATATTCCGGGTAAACAAAATACATTTATTTTAAATGGTGTAATGGGTTCAAATGTAATTTTTGGTGGACTTATTATGAAACCATGGGATGAGCGAACTACCTCTCAAAGTGAGGCTGCGAGCTTAGTTCAATCAAAGGTTACGGATTTACCAGGTATCCAAACATATACTTATCAGCAACCGTCACTACCAGGTATACCTCGTGGTGCCCCGATGTCTATGGTTATACAGAGTGTAAATGACTATGAAGCTATCAATGATACTGTAAACAATCTTATTGATAAAATGACTAGTAGTGGTCTTTTTGTATTTGCTCAAAGTGATCTGAAATTTGACAATCCTGTAGTTGATATTGCTATCGATCGTGAAAAAGCAGGCATCCTAGGTATTACAATGTCAGATATAGCAAAAACACTGTCTTACTCTTATGCAGGTGGGTACATAAACTATTTCTTCTTGAAAGGTTATAGTTTCCAAGTTATCCCGCAGTTAGCTCGTAATGAAATGCTTACCCAAGAACAGCTTAGCAATATATATATTCGCTCTGATTTACTTGGCAATAGCTTTATGACTTCTGATACTGGTGGGGATATGTTTAACTCAGAACTCCCATTATCAGCTCTTATAAACTTTAAAACTAGTGGACAACCTCTTACACTCAATACATTTCAGCAGCTAAATTCAGCTACAATTTCTGCAGTGATGGCACCTGGCATAACTCAAGGTCAAGCTATTGACTATGTAGAAAACCTTGCAAAAAATGAACTTACCGAAGGCTTCTCATACAACTTCTCAGGCTCTGCTCGTCAATATGTTGAGAATGGCAATACCATGATGATAGCTTTTGCATTTGCAATAATCCTAATCTTCTTGGCACTATCTGCTCAATTTGAAAGCTTCCGTGATTCTTTGGTTATATTGGTAACCATACCAATGGCTATATCTGGTGCTTTGATACCACTATATGTCGGACAATACCTTGGTGCAGGGTGGGCATCACTAAACATCTACACTCAGCTCGGGCTAGTCACCTTGATTGGGCTCATATCCAAACAAGGTATTATGGTGGTAGAGTTTGCCAATCATTTACAAGTACATGAAGGTCTAAGCAAATACGATGCAATTGTAAAATCATCATCACAACGATTACGCCCAATTCTTATGACAGTTTCTGCTATGGTTGTAGGTGTTATACCGCTAGTTACATCCTCTGGTGCTGGTGCGGTAAGTCGAAACTGCATCGGTGTGGTTATTTCTAGTGGCTTAGTTATTGGTGCGATATTCTCATTATTTATACTACCTGTGGTATATATGTATATAGCTAAAGATAGATCAAAATCTATACTTACGGATATTGAACAACAAAAAATTGTTGATGGGTTAGAGTAATACAATCTAATGGAAACAGTGCCAAATAAATCAATTTATATTGGGATTAGTATAAATTAAGTTTGTAAGAACTTCCAACATCTACTATAATTAAGGCGCTGTTTCTTTACTTAGATGCTTCAAATCCCTTGCTAGGGTCCAAGTCATCAAATAAACTATACTTAGTCTCAAATTATTCAGTAATATAATGCCATATAAATATCCTAAATCTAAAGATTGGCATGTACCTAAACAGAAGTATAAAATAGACCTATCCGCTAAATAAGTATACATTTTATGAAATCGAATATTACCATTAGGTATCTTTAAAATATTTGAAAAGTACAATGCTCAGATTCAACAGTTTACGTAATAAGAATAATGAAGAGTTCACTAGAAAAGTAGGTATCCCTTACGATTGCTTTATGATACTTCTCGCTAGAATTAAGAATGAAATTAGTACAA
>JBLFYO010000061.1:0-10236 GCA_047609165.1 Francisella sp. | reverse complement strand
CTTTGGATTAGAGAAGGCGACAAGCAAAGAGTACAGGCTTTTAAAGGCTTTGTATTGAGAAAAAGAAATCGCGGTCTTCACTCTGCATTTACTGTAAGAAAAATGTCTTCAGGTATGGGTGTTGAGAGAACTTTCCAAACTCATTCTCCATTGATCGATAACATCACAGTTGAGAAAAGAGCAGATGTGCGTAGAGCTAAACTTTACTACATGCGTGGTCTTACTGGTAAAGCTGCTAGAATCAAAGAAAAAGTATAGTTTTTGGAATCAAAAGTGTCTGGAAGTATACACAAACCATTTGAAAATGCAGAATTTATACCAAAGTATTTTTGAATGAATTTAGTGCTGTAAATTGCAGAGAATAGTATTTTATTCTTAATGTTTAGCGTGCTAAAGGCATCAATAAAGACACAGGGAGAAATCAGTGATTTCAAGTGATTTGTGTATAGATGCTTTTTTAGACAACCTTTGGCTTGAGCATGGTCTTAGTCAAAATACTATTTCGTCCTATCGGACAGATCTTAAATTTCTAAAAAATTATTATTCTAAATTAGATGTTACAGAGCTTAGCTTTGAGCAACTCTATGCTTTTATATCTTCACGCTCAAGAAAAGGCTATAGCGGTCGCTCAAATGCTCGGATGATTTCAACTATGCGTAAATTCTATGGTTGGCTAATTGCGTCAAAAATTATCGTTGATAATCCAACGGCAAAAATTTCTCTGCCGAAACTTTCAAAAAGTTTACCTAAAGATATGACAGAAATTGATGTCGAAAAATTATTGGAAGCACCTGATTTAAGTATAGATATAGGTATTCGTGATAAAGCGATGCTTGAACTTATGTATGCTACAGGACTTCGAGTAAGTGAGCTTGTGGGCTTAAACATGGATGATATTGATACAAATGTTGGTGTAATCCAAGTGATGGGCAAAGGATCAAAAGAGCGGATAGTACCGATAGGTGAGTATGCTGTAGAATATTTGCAACGATATTTTGTGGAAGTTCGTCCAAACTTAGCTACAAGTTTTAAAGAAAAAGCGGTGTTTATAAGTAAGCATTTTAAGCGTATTACAAGGCAATCTTTTTGGCATCGTATAAAAAACTACGCACTTATTGCTGGTATAAATACAGATATATCTCCACATACTCTTCGCCATGCTTTTGCTACGCATCTACTTAATCACGGAGCAGATTTGCGTTCAGTACAAATGCTCTTAGGGCATAGTAGTGTCTCAACAACTACTATTTACACACATATATCACAAAATCGCCTCAAAGAGATTTATCAAAAGCATCATCCGCGTGGTTAAAATGGTTAAAAGCTATGTAACAAACAAATATTCTTGATATAATCCTATTGAAATTTCGTATATATCAATGGAGTACAAATGAACATTCTAAGTGTAGATTATTATGCAGATGATGCCGCTGCAGATTTTACAAAATCATTAAAAGAAACAGGTTTTGCTGTTTTAAAAACTCATCCGATAGATTGGGAGCTGATTCAAACAGTATACCGAGAGTGGGAAGCTTTCTTTAAGTCAGGTAATGCTGATAAGTATTTATTTGATAAAGAAAATCAAGATGGCTACTTTCCTATGGATATATCAGAAGTAGCGAAGGGTGAAAAGATCAAAGATATAAAGCATTTTTACCATTTATATTTTCCGCACGGTAGATACCCTAAAGAAGTTAGTGATAAAGCTCGAAAAATGTTTGAGCAGATGATAGAGCTTGGCAAGACTTTGCTAGAGTGGATAGATGATCATATTGACCCAGAATTAGCAGCAAAACTACCAATGCATTTGAGAGATACTATCTCTGAGCCTAATACCTTGCTTAGAATATTGCATTACCCAGTTTTAGGTGGAGATGAAGAGGTTGGAGCAATTAGGGCTGCTGCTCATGAAGATATAAACCTTATCACACTACTACCGATAGCTTCTTCGCCTGGTTTGCAAGTGCTATCACCATACAATGACGAGTGGTATGATGTGCCGTGTGATAGTGAATCAATAATAGTAAATATTGGTGATATGCTTCAAGAAATGACAAATGGTGAATATATCGCGACTAAGCATAGAGTGATTAAGCCAGAAGGCGAGACAGAAAATGTTGATAGAATCTCAACGCCTTGCTTTATACATCCAAAAGCTGAAGTTTATTTATCAGAAAAATACCCAAGATCTGAAGTTTTTCTCTTAGAAAGACTAAAAGAACTGGGTTTGAAGTAAGATTTTAGCGATGCAAAAGGAAGATGTTATTCATTACTATGAAAATGGCGATCATGAAAATGAGGTTGCTCAGATTTTAATTGAGGCTAAAAACTTAGTTGATAAATATACAAACCAGCCAAGCGATAATAATTATGCGGTAGTTTTTGATATTGATGA
The DNA here is from genome assembly GCA_047609165.1 of Francisella sp. GTDB lineage: Bacteria > Pseudomonadota > Gammaproteobacteria > Francisellales > Francisellaceae > Francisella. The sequence goes on along the minus strand of JBLFYO010000061.1, from coordinate 7,841 downwards.
GACTTCCTTAAACCATTATCAACCCTTAAAAAAAGCTAATTTCCCTCAAGATGATAATGATAGTATTTGGGATAAATTAGTTTTAGAAACTTCAGCAAAAGCTATCGGACCAACTTTAGAGTTTTATAGATATTGTTTGCTTAAAAGCGTAGTGGTGTTTTTTGTGAGTGCTAGAGTTGCAGATAGTTTAGAAGCTACTAAATTAGTCTTAAAAGATGCTGGTTATACAAAATTTGAAGATGTGTTTGTATTTCCTAATGAGATAACTAATTATAATCCTAAACAATTTACTAATTTTAAGGCTGAGAGACGAGCTTATATTGAGTCTTTGGGTTATAGGATTTTGCTATCGGTAGGAGATCAACCATCAGATTTGATGGGCGGTTTCACTAAGTATGGTTGTGAGTTGCCTAACTTTTTATATGGTAAAAAATCTTTTCTTGCTTAGTAACTTACCTTACGAACTTTTTTCTAAATTAGTTGCCTTTTTTTGTTATTGCTGACAAGTTGCGACTTGTCACTACAAAATATTTGCGAATCTCCGGACTACGATCCGGAGTCTCTATACTTTTTCTGGATTTAAATAGAATCGGACTGAATGATACCTTTTTTAGTAAACAGACTTAGACTTAAATATCAAGAAATTACCCAAAAATATTAAAATAGCACAAATGATTAGTGAGTAGATGTTTATATATTCTGCAAATAATACAGCTGCAAATATAGGTCCCCAAACAATGTAAGTGATGTTTAAAGACATTGCTAAGGCTACATTAGAATACTTAAATGTCTGCATATATGCTAAATCTGCGATATATCCGATGATGCCAATCAGCAATATTAATCCGATGACATTTAAATTTATCGTTGTAATTACAGCCAAAGTAAATGGTAGGAATATAAAAATAGTAGATATCTTGCGTAAAAAAAATAAAGAGTTTGCTGATACACCAGTATTTAAGACCATTTTATAAATCACTCCTTCTAAGCCCCAAAATAGTGCTGCAGATAAGGCGAAGGTAAGCCCAGTAATTGATTCTTGCGAGCCATCAATAGAACTGCTTGCAATAACTACTATACCTGATACGACAATTAGAAACCCGATAATTTTGAGTTTAGAAAGACTTTCTTTTAGTACAATTCTTGCAAAAAGCATCCCTATGGCAGGGTAGCATGATGAGATGACTATAGCACTACCTGTAGATATGGTTTTAGTTGCAAGCATATACATAGTCATTGCAAGACCTCCCAGTAATGGTATGCAACAGATGCTTATAAATTGCCAAGCTTTTAGATCTTTTAATTTTTTTATAGATCTTGGTTGTACTACGCTAATGGTTGCAGCCACACCCAAATCATGGATTGAAGTAAGCCACATCGAAACTAGAAATGGCATTGCGATTAAGAGCGTGTGAACTTGTCCTGCTAGAGTGTAGTCAAGACCCCAAAAGATACCTGATAGAGTACCAAAGATAAATGCGAGTTTTTTATGTTTTGTTGACAATTTATACGGAGTGCTATTGTTGAGTTATTAGCAGTAACAATAAAGAAATAACTTACTTAATACAAGTATTCGATAAGTATTTTTAATTTAAGTTTTTAGGACTTGAATATTTATTTTAAAAATAAATGCTGTTGATTTTTGTATATGCTATTAGACCTATTCAAATATGACAATAGATTTGGTAATATTCTATATACCAAAATTTTATTGAAATTCTAATGAAAACTTATAAAAGCTTCATAAATGGTCAGTTTGTTGACAATAAGTCTGACAAAACTTTTGATGTAATTAATCCTGCAACAGGAAAAGTTATTTACAAAATGCAGGAGGCTGATGCTCAGATTATTGATTTAGCGATACAGTCATCACAGGAAGCATTCAAAATATGGTCAGCGATGTCACAAATTGAGCGTACGCGTATTTTGCAAAAAACGGCAAATATCTTGCGTGAAAAAAATGATGAGCTTGCAAAGGGTGAAGTCTTGGATACTGGCAAACCTTTACAAGAAGCAATTGAAGTTGATATCCAAACTGGTGCAGATGCTATTGAGTATTTTGCAAATCTGGCTCAAAGTGTAACTGGTATTCAACAGCAGGTTGGCGATGATTTTTTTTATACTCGTCGTGAACCATTAGGTGTAACTTTGGGAATAGGTGCGTGGAATTATCCATTACAAATAGCTTGTTGGAAAGCAGCTCCAGCTTTAGCTAGTGGCAATACTATGATTTTTAAGCCATCAGAGGAAACACCTCTTGGTGCGATAAAGTTGGCTGAAGTTTTCATCGAAGCAGGTGTGCCAGCTGGCGTGTTTAATGTAGTGCAAGGTGCTGCTGAAGTTGGTAGGGCTTTAGTAAATGCTCCTGAGATAAAGAAAGTTTCATTTACAGGCGAAGTTGGTACTGGTCAAAAAGTGATGTCAGCTGCGGCAGCTAGCTTGAAAGAAGTAACAATGGAACTAGGTGGTAAGTCTCCGCTGATAGTTTTTGATGATGCAAATATAGATGAAGCTGTAACGGCTGCGATGCTTGGTAATTTCTATACACAAGGCGAGATTTGCACGAACTGTACACGCGTGTTTGTTCATGAAAATATCTATGAGAAATTCATTGAGAAATTAGTTAAGCGAACTAAAGAAAATATCATCGTAGGTGATACTCTTAATATGGATACAAATTTTGGTGCGTTAATTAGTGAAAAGCACATGAATTTGGTGCTTGGGTATATTGAAACTGGTAAGAAAGAGGGTGCAAAACTTCTAACTGGTGGTAGCAGAATAAGTTCATTTAACGGTTATTTTGTAGAGCCGACTATATTTGCAGATTGTACTGATGATATGACTATCGTTAAAGAAGAGATATTTGGTCCTGTGATGAGTATCCTAAAATTCAAAGATGAAGATGAAGTTATTGCTCGTGCAAATGGTACAAAGCTAGGGCTTGCGGCGGGGGTATTTACGAATGATATTCGTAAGGCTCATCGTGTGATTCATCAGCTTCAAGCTGGTATATGCTGGATAAATGCTTATGGAGCTTCACCTAGTGAGATGCCTGTGGGTGGTTATAAGCTGTCTGGCGTGGGTCGTGAAAATGGTATTGAAGCACTTAATCATTATACTCAAACCAAATCCATATATGTAGGGATGACTAAGTTAGAAGGCCCATTTTAATGACAAAAAAATATGATTATATAATTGTTGGAGCTGGATCTGCTGGCTGTGTGCTAGCAAGTAGGCTTTCCGAAGATAAAAATAATTCTGTATTGCTTATTGAAAGCGGTGGTAGTGACAAAAATATATTTATAAAAATGCCAACAGCTCTTTCATACCCTATGAATACTAAAAAATACGCATGGCAGTTTCATACTGTAGCGGAAGAGTATCTTGATAATCGTGTGATGCATTGTCCACGCGGTAAAGTACTTGGAGGCTCATCATCGATCAATGGTATGGTATTTGTGCGTGGCCATAAAAAAGATTTTGATGAATGGCAAGAGCATGGAGCTAAAGGCTGGAATTATGATAATTGTTTGCCGTATTTTAAAAAGATGGAAAGCTACTATGCTGGTGGTAATGACTACCGAGGTGCTGATGGTCCGATAGTTGTTACAAATGGTAATAACATGACTAATCCATTGTATAGCGCATTTATAGATGCAGGCGTACAAGCAGGCTATCCTAAGATTGATGATTATAATGGTAAAGATCAGTATGGTTTTGCCCCAATGCAGATGACTGTCAAAAACGGTGTAAGATGCTCCACAAGTTATGCGTATTTAGACCCTATCAAAAAACGAACTAATCTAATTATACTTACAAAAGCCACTACTCAAAAAGTTATCTTTGAGAATAAAAAAGCTATAGGTGTTGAGATAAGTCGTAAGGGTAGTGTTGAGATTGTTAAAGCTCAAAAAGAAGTAATTTTGAGTGCAGGATCAATTGGCTCGCCACATTTGTTACAGGTTTCAGGTGTTGGTGATAGTGATGAGTTTAAAGAAGCGGGTATCGAAACTATTCATCATTTACCTGGAGTTGGTAAAAACCTACAAGATCATTTAGAGTTTTATTTTCAGTTTAAATGCAAAAAGCCAATTACGCTAAATGGTAAGTTGGATTTGTGGTCAAAATTTAAAATCGGTGTGAATTGGATACTTTTTAAAAAAGGGCTTGGCATTACCAATCATTTTGAGGCTTGTGCATTTATACCGTCTAGTTTGAGTGATGAGAGCTGGCCAGATATTCAGTATCATTTCCTACCGGCGGCAATGCGATATGATGGCAAGGCAGCATTTAAAGGACATGGCTTCCAAGTTCATGTGGGTCAAAATAAACCAAAGAGCAAAGGTTATGTAAAAGCTTTAAGTGCTGATATAAACAATGCTCCAGAGATTAAATTTAATTATTTACAGCACCATGATGATGTAGTAGGTTTTAGAGATTGTGTGAAGCTTACGCGTAAAATCATTGGGCAGTCAGCATTTGACGAATATCGAGGTGATGAAATTCAGCCAGGTAGTGCAGTTCAAACAGATGAAGAGATAGATACTTTTGTGCGTGCTAATGTTGAAAGTGCGTATCATCCGTCATGTACTTGCAAAATTGGCTCTGATGAAATGGCAGTTGTTGATGAAAATCTAAAAGTACATGGCCTAGAAAATATCCGTGTGGTTGATTCATCTGTATTTCCTACTATTCCAAATGGTAATTTAAATGCTCCTACTATAATGATGGCTGAGAGAGCTGCTGATATTATTTTGGGTAATGTTTGATATTTTGAAAAAGTTTTCGATTAAGGTTTAAAATAAAGCGTTCTTTATTGTTTGTTTGGCTGTATATGATTTTTCTCATTCATCTTGTATTCCTTAGGTAAATAAGAGTAAACCTAAGGCTGGTATTCCTGGTGGGCAGTTTAACCACTGTGATGTGAATTTACTATTTTCATATAATTCTATATTCTCAAGCCGCATAAATCTCTTGTAACAATCAAATCAGATCCAAGTTTTACAGAGTCACATACTACTATTATGCTATTTCTAAGTATAAATTTTTGACAGCCTTTAAAAAAATAATAATTGTAGCAATAATGTTGATGTATTTGATAGAGGTTTTTGCTAATGGATTGTGTATTAGGAATAAGAGTAAGAACGATGTTGTTTTTAAGGTAACCAGTTGTTCTGATAATACTCACTTTTGTAATGGACAAGGAGGTGAATATGATTGTCATAAACTTATAAGTATGGTGATGAAATAAAATTTGAGGCTAGTACTACTTGGGTTACTCCCAATGTTTGTAAATATTTTGATATTCCTAATCTACAGTATGTGACATTTGAAAAATTTGATGATAGTTCCAATGAACCTTATATAAGTTTTACTAGCCCTAGTGCAGGTTCAAATAAGGTGTATATAAAAAATATGGTTAGAATAACAGATGGTACAGAAAGTGAAATAAAATTTTTAGCAAATGTTTTTTCAATAATTATAGATGAGTTTGGTCGTTATCATCATATTTAATCAAAATAAGAAAATTAAAATTCACAAAAAAAATCTTGAAAAATCTCTAGTTGACATCATATATCTCTTGTAACAAATAAATTAAATTGTAAATCATAAAGAGGGATTAAAATGTCTAAGAAAAATTATACTTTTGAAACAGAGGTAGATAAGTTATTACATTTGGTTATTCATTCACTATATTCAAATCGTGAGATATTTCTAAGAGAACTAGTTTCTAATGGTTCGGATGCGATTGAAAAATTAAGATATGAAGCTATAGCAAATGCTAGTTTAAATGAAGATGATGCAAATTATGCAATCAAGTTAGATTTTGATGAAAAAGCAAAAACTATAACTGTTAGTGATAATGGTATCGGTATGACTGAAGAAGAAGTTATCGAAAATCTTGGTACTATCGCAAAATCTGGAACGAAGAAGTTCTTAGAGAATATGACTGGAGATAAAAGTAAAGATAGTGATCTGATTGGTCAATTTGGTGTTGGTTTCTATTCATCATTTATAGTAGCTGATAAAGTTACAGTTAGAACTAGAAAAGCAGGTGTTGCTAAAGACCAAGCTACAAAATGGGTTTCTGCTGCAGAAAAAGATTTCTCAATCGAAACTATTACAAAAGATGGTCGTGGTACTGAGATAATTCTTCACCTTAAAAAAGAAAGCGAAGATTTGCTTGATCATAATGTGCTAAAAGGTTTAGTGAATAAATATTCTGATTGCATCAATACTCCTATCGAAATGAAAAAAGTTGAGATGGATGATAAGGGTGAAGAGACAGTCAAAGATGAGTATGAAACTGTAAATAATACAAAGGCTATTTGGCTTAAATCAAAAGACGAAGTTACAAAAGATGAGTACAATGAGTTTTATAAGTATATTTCTCATGACTACAATAATGCTTTAACTTGGTCGCATAATAAAGTCGAAGGTAATCTTGAGTATAGTAGTTTGTTATTTATCCCTGAAAACAAGCCTTTTGACTTCTGGAATAGAGATAAAGATTATGGTTTATCTTTGTATGTGCGTAGAGTTTTTATTATGGAAAACAAAGAGCTTTTGCCATCATACCTAAGATTTGTGAAAGGTGTGATTGATTCTGCTGATTTACCACTAAATGTATCGCGTGAAATTTTACAGCACAATAAAGTGATTGATAAAATCAGAAAAGCTACAGCTACTAAAATCTTAAGCGAGCTAGGAAAATTAGCAAAAAAAGACAATGACAAATACCAAAAATTCTGGGATAACTTTGGTCAAGTGATCAAAGAAGGTATATCCGAAGATTCTGGTAATAAAGAAAAAATCGCGGCTTTAATTAGATTTACATCTACAGAGTGTACTGACGCTAAGCAAACAGTTTCTTTAGCTGACTACATCACTCGTATGAAAGAAGGTCAAGAAACTATCTACTACATTACATCTGATAGCTACAAAGCTGCTATGAGTAACCCACAGTTAGAAATCTTTAAGAAAAAAGGTATTGAAGTTCTATTGATGATTGATAGAGTTGATGAGTGGATGATGTCTTCATTATCAGAGTTTGATGGTAAACACATGAAGTCTATTATCAAAGGCGATATCGATCTTGATAATTTTGAGACAGAAGAGACTAAAGAGAAGTTTGAAAAAGAGTCTAAAGACTTTGAAAGTATCTTAAAAGACATTAAAGAAAGTTTAAAAGACAAGGTTGAAGATGTTCGCCTATCCAAGCGTCTTACTGATTCACCTAGCTGTGTGGTTGTAAATGACTATGGCATGAGCTTACAAATGCAAAAGATGATGGAAGAGGCTGGTCAAAACTTTATGCCAGGTATGGGTATGAAACCAATCCTTGAGCTAAATGCTGAGCATCACTTGGTACAAAAGCTAAAGAGCGAAGCAGATACAGAAGTATTTGCTGATATCTCTGAGCTACTTCTTATGCAAGCGATGTTTGTCGAAGGTGCAAAGATCGAAGACCCTATGTCTTTTGTGAAGCTTGTGAATAAGTATATTAAATAGGTTTTTTCTTTTAAGTTTTATTCTAGTAATCAGTTATGCATTATTTCTAATGTATTCTAACCGTTGAGTTGATAATAACAATAATTATTTCTTTAGCGTTTGGTCTTTTAGGCACTTTAGCTATTGAATTTTTTATAAATCATGCAAGAGATATAGCTAATCTGAAAGAGTTTTATTCCAATTCCATGCCGCTTTTATAGCATCTTTAAAATCACTATATTTGTGCCTTGTTCTTCTTAAAATATTTTTAAAATTAGCCCAAACTTTTTCTATTGGATTTAAATCGGGTGAATATGGAGGTAAATAAATAATATTTATTTTAAAGGCTT
>JBLFYO010000060.1:0-10302 GCA_047609165.1 Francisella sp. | reverse complement strand
TCTTTAATATCTGAATTTAGTACATATTCAATCTGCAGATTACTAACACCATCAATCAGCTCATAAGCCATAGCACTTTCTGAATTTTGCTTCACATATTCATAGAGTGAATAAATTTCTTTACCTTTCTTGTCTTTACGACCCGAGTCTGCGACAAAAATAGTCTCAAGGATATATTTGCCCGCATAATCACCCTGCTTAAACTTTTCTTCTACTCGTCGTGTCGTAGAGACAAAATCGCCTGTGATCGCACCGATTTTTTCTAGCTCACACTCAAATGCATTACAAAGCACTAGATAATCGTTAGCTGTAACATTTTTTTCTGGAAAAGTATCTTTTTGAAATTCATTTAATTTGAAAATATTATTTGATGAGTTCGTTTTTAGTGATGTAGTTATACTTGCTCGTTGAATCATTATAAAATCTGATTTTGGTTTTACGCAATGTGTATAGTCAAAAATATTCATACTCGCGAGATTTTTTTCATCTTTTTGTTTTTGTACACAAAGCTCGGGGTCTAAACGCAAGCCCTCTGGTAGGCTAAGCATGTCAAGTGCTGGTGCCTTACCGATAGTTATTACACCAGTTTTACCGAAGATATCACCAAAGTTTTCCCCCGAGTTATCCACAAGTTCTTGATACATATCACCATACTTTGTAGCAAAGCCAGACCCTCCTATAGCGTTATAAAAAATCTGCTTGGCCATTAGTTGCTTTGTGTTGATTTCATGTCTTTCACTAAGACGCATGTACTGCTTCTTCATATCGATATAAACAGTAAGAGACATACCCATTACTAAAGATGCTATAACCATTGAAACCATTAGCTCTACCAAGGTAAATCCAGCGATTCTTTTATTGCTCATCGCTATCATTTACCTCCACTTCTCTTTCAATTATTTTGATTCTATCTGCCACTTCCATGACATCATCGAATGCTGCAATATTTAGTAATTTATAAGTGATTTTGACATCTTTTGCGGCATCGCCAGCCTCTTTTTCATCAGCTTTTTGTGCCATCTTTTTGATATCTGCAACACTCAGAGGTTTGAATCTATTCACAGGCTCATCTTTTTCTACCGGCTCAACACTATTTTCCTGCTTGACAGTGATAGTTTTCTTAAACTTTATACCACCTTTAGTAGGGCTATCATCAAACACACCAGTTAAACGATAGATACTCACACGATCATCTAAAGCTGAAGATAATTCTTCTTTTTTGTTATCTAATGCTACGCTGACTAAGATGCTATTTAAGATTATAAAACCTGAAGACAGTACAAATAACAAAATCATCGCAGCCATCATGGATTCAACAATACCAAAGCCTTGTTGAGATTTCGTAGCTTGCAATCTCATGGATTGTATTTCTTTAGAGTTAATTTTCTTTGAATTGACCGAATGACATCAATTTATCATATCGTTTAGAATTTCTATCCGCTACAGACATTACATTTAGCTCTTTAAGCTCTTTTACTAAAGTTTGACGAATATTATCTGCTGTAGTCACATAATCTCTGTGCGCGCCACCTAAAGGCTCAGATATCACATCATCAACAATCTCTAGCTCTTTAAGTCTAGCTGATGTGATATTCATCATTTGAGTTATCTCTGATGCTTTTTCAGCTGTTTTGTGTAAGATAGTGGCACAGCCTTCTGGAGAGATCGTCGCGAAATAACTATACTGAAGCATAAGAAGCTTATCGCCTACACCTATACCTAAAGCACCACCAGAACAGCCTTCACCGATAACTGTACAAACTACAGGTACTTTTAGTGCACTCATCTCAAAAAGATTACGAGCAATAGCTTCACTTTGACCTCGTTCTTCTGCTTTGATACCAGGATAAGCGCCTGGAGTATCTATAAAAGTAACGATTGGCATGTTGAATTTTTCAGCTAGTTTCATAAGTCTTAGAGCTTTACGATAACCTTCTGGGTGCATCATACCAAAATTATGTTTGATTTTACTTTTAGTATCACGACCTTTTTCTTGACCAATAACCATCACCGGCACATTATTAAGCTTTGCCATACCGCCTATCACAGCCAAATCATCACCAAAGGCTCTATCGCCATGTAGCTCTTGAAAGTCAGTGAAAATAAGTGGCAATAAATCTTTAAAATAAGGTCTATCAGGGTGACGAGATAATTGTACAACCTGCCAATCTGTAAGCTTAGAGTATGTAAAATCCATAAGATCTAATCTTTTTTTATTAAGCTTTTGTAGCTCTTTTTCTGTTTTCTCATCTTCAAAAATATGAGATAAAGATGTGATTTTATCTTCTACTTCTTTGATTTTTGATTCAAATTCTAAATAATTCATAGCGTATACTCCTGTATAAAAATATCAATTCTAAAAGCTATCAAATATGATAATGTATTTTGATGAAATAAAAAAGGTTCAACGTGTATTTCCATGGAATATGTATTTTCGCAAACGCCAGAGAATCTAAACATTCCTAAACCCTCAGTATCTAATTTAAGAAGCTTAAAAACCTTCCTGCACTTCTTAATCTTCTTGTTAAAACTTTTATCTTATTATTAAACTCTTCTACAAACCCACTACTATTTCTTTCTAAGAAATAATTAGTAATTTCATTCATATATTTTTTAAGGTTTTAATTGAGTTTTGCAAGAAGTCCATTAGTTAACGCTTATCGATTAAATTTATTTCAATAATTTTTATATCGTATAAACCAAGTAATTCTCATGGTATATTCATATCCATTTTTGTGGACATATTTTATTCATTTTAAGCAAAAAAGACGATGAATAAACTATACCTTATCTTGTCAATCCACGGAAATATGCGTTGAGCCCAATTATTATCATTTCAAGTAGAGATATTAAAAGTAGCCGATAAAAAAGATGATGATAAAAGTGAAAACAAAATAACTAAAACTTCATAGTATCTCGATTCTTTCAATAACAAGAACTTGATTATTATAAATTAACGAAAACATTAAAAGCCAACTTTTCGTATATTGAGTCAAAGCGACATATATTTTTATTTAAAACTCACCTGTCGTAAAACTATTGTTTTCCGTTATTTTAATAAAAATAATTTACAATGGTATATCTATTTGCAGTACATTTGTTATTATAACCACTAGCTATATTTTGTAGCTAGAAAATAAATAGATAACAAAAAGGAATTATTAAATAATGAAGATAGGTACAGTTAAATTTTTCAATACCCAAAAAGGATTTGGTTTTATAACACCAGAAGATGGTTCAACAGATATGTTTGTTCATATTACTGCTATACAACAAGCTGGATTAGATAGCTTGAATGAAGGTCAAAAAGTTAGTTTTGACATTGAAGATAATAGAGGTAAAGATACTGCTGCTAACATTAAAGTTATTGGCTAATAAATAATATTTTTATATACAAACACCCTTCTTCTAAAATATTGACATAGATAATCTGAACTCTGCCAATATTAATCTGTTAATCGCTAGCTCTTGAGATGATATTTTTCATATCCATATTATTAAGAATATGGCATATCAAATATGGTTAAAATTAAAGCCTATCTTGAAGCCACAAGCACGAGCATATTTTTCAATAGTGCTTACTTTAGGATGACAACCTAATTTCTCAAGCCTACAGACATTGCTTTTACTAGTACCCATTCTATGTGCTATTTCTTCTTGTGTTAAGCCTGATGATTTTCTAATAGAGATAAGTTGATTAACTAATTCAAATTCATAACTAAGCTCATCGTATTCTTTTTTAACTTCTTTATTTTCAAAAGCTTTATTTTTTAATTCTGTTCATATACTTCTTCATGCGATTTTTGAAAGGTTTAAATCTTTCTTTGGGGTTTTGTTAGTTTTTTTAACGAAAACATGTAATACAATTATTTTCTTACCTTTGAGATAAAAACCATTGGCCACCCCTAAATATATTATATTGATAGAGCTTGCTACAAAGATAAATATTTTAGGCAGATGAACTTCTAAGTTAGTATTGTATAATTAAATCAAAATTATAATTTGATATTAAAATATGGATGAAAATAAAGAAATACCTCAGTGGGCAATAGCTCTTGAATTAGACATTAATAAAAATACACATGAGTTTGAAGGTAAAGAATATCCTTTGCTTTATGATGATGATAGAAAAGAAAGGTTTATTAATGTAAACCATCTAAATCGAAATTATTGTCTAATAGAGTGTGAAAATCAGATATATAGTAGACTTAATATGGAAGATTGTGGCAAATATCAATATGATTTTGAAAATTGTATTTTTACTTGTAGAGCTAACTTTAATTGGTTCGAAAAAAATGCCAATTTTCAATCATCAACATTTGAAAAACTTTCATCTTTTAATGGTCTATTTACGATGGATGCAAATTTTACCAATACTACTTTTAAAGAAAATGCTATATTTGGTATAGAATATGGTTTGTTAAGTTCGAGTTTTAAAAATAAGGCAGATTTTTTTTGTGCAACATTTAAAAGTAAGGCATATTTTATTGGTGTTAATTTCGGTGGCGAAGTTAGATTTGAAGAAGCTATTTTTGATGGTGATATTTACTTTAGAAAGGCTATATTTAAAGATAAAACTAGTTTCAAAAATGCGGATATTAAATCTAAATTTTTAATAAGTGGCATTAATAATAAAGATGAAAAATATGAATCTTTTAACCTAGATCTTACTGGTATTTCTCCTAGCTATATTGATTATGATAATATTAATGTAAGCAAAGTAACAGATCGTAAAACATGGCTAGTGCTAAAACAGGCTGCTATAAAACAGAATGATCATATATCAGCACTAGAATTCCACAAAAAAGAAATGTTGCAATATACGGATGACCTTAAAAAGAGTGCTAATAAAAATATTAAAGATAAAAAAGAAAATTTCATCTCAAAAATATTTAAGTTTATTAGCACTCCATTCTGTTATATATATTTTTTTATTAAAAGTTTATTTTCCAAGTTATTAAGATTTAAAGGTGATAGGCTAATATTATGGTTTGAGAAGCACGCAAGCGATTTTGGTACTAATGCTTTCAAAAGTATACTTTGGATATTCATTTTGATAATAGTTTTCGGAATTATCATATTTATGATTTTATCTTTGGCAAAAGCAGATGTCAAATGGGACTATTTCTTTAATTTTTGCCTACATAGTTTATTGCCAACTAATTTTGCTAGTAATATTTTTATTGAAAATTTACCTGCTGCTAAAGAGTATTTTGAAAATCATTATACTATTATGTTTTTAATTGATTTTATAAATCTAATAAAAAATATATTAGTAGGTGTGTTGATATATGAAACCATTAAATCATTTAGAAGATTCTCTAGAAAATTATAACCACTGTCACCTAACAGTTTGCTCTCTTACCACAAGTTGGGCAAGATCTGGAATTACAAAGCTTATCGGGATCTTCTTTGTGTGCTCACAGGCTCTATTTGAGCATTTATAGAGATGAAAGACTCTGCTGAGTAAACCGCAACTAAAAATCTTTACTACAGTCTCTTTCTCCACCTCACGAATACCGTTGATGTGGAGATTATGAAACTTTAGCCAAGCATTATTCTTTTGGAACACTTCTTTGATTACAGCTGGACTTCGGATGAAAATTAGTCGGATAAAAATATGATGATTAATCTTATCAATAAGGTTGGTTATTGTCTGGAATTCAGATCGTAAAAGTAGTTTACACTTCTTGATTGGCATGTTAGTAATTAAAAATATTTGATTATCATGAAAAAAATTTTAATACAAAACACTAAGAAAAGAAAATATCCAATTAAGCGGTTTGATCTACCAATACCTCTGCACACTGATTTAAAAATATTTGCTGCTACCAATGATTTATTTATTCATGAAGAAAGTAGATTTCAACGACACTCTGAATACTACAGGAATAGATGATGTCAAAGTTCAAATAGATGTGGCTTTAGATTTAATAGACAAAAATAAAGACCTAAATCCCACGATGAGCACCTAAAAAATATTGCTCATAGTTTGAACATCAGCGATGAAAAAGAACTAATCAATTCAATTAAAGATGAACTAAACAATGAAGTTTTACTAGATAGCATCGAATATTCAGATTCAGAAACTGAAAGATTTGCGAAAGATTTAGATGATAGAGACTTCACAAATTACATGCCTGATGATTTGGAAATTGAGGTATAAAAGATTACAAATATTAATGTGATACAATGGCTGTATTGTAGATATATTTTGTAAGATTAGAATGTGTAGTCATCTAGAAGATATTGTAAGAAATATTTGTGAATCTACCAGCACATCAGAGGATGCCATCATTTCTATACATAATTATGTAAGAGATAATATAGAGTTTGGTTTTACTACTAAATTTGAATCTGTGACCCCAGAAGAAACTATAAAAAATAAGATTGGCCATTGTAATGCTCAGGCAGACCTTCTCGTTAAAATGTTTAGAATAGCTGGTTATGAATCAAGACTTAGATTTGTATATATTAGTAAAAAAATTCTTAAAAATGCCATTCCTTTACCTATATATGCACTTTTACCTAAGAAACTATATCATGCTGTTTCCGAAGTAAAGTTTAAACGATGGATTTCACTCGATTCATATATAATGCCAAAAGTTCAATTTGATAAACAAATGAATAGGTTAGTAGCGAGTGGATTGGAAGTGGGATTTGGTCTTCATCATAAATCAACTTATAATTGTGATATTCACAATAACTCTTTCTCTCAAGCTATGCAAGAAGATCTTTATAAAGAAGATATTATTTATAATACTTTAGCAGAAGCAGAAAAGAAATCAGGTAATAAAATCTTTGGGGTTCATTTTAACTCATTATTAAAACCAATAAATATTTTGTTAAATAAGCCATTTTCTTTATATATAAACAGAACAATTAAAAGATAAAAGTAGGTAAGCAATGTCAATAGAAAAAAATAATTAACGCCGCCTTTCAAAAAAACTTCTATAAAAACCATCTAAATATATCTGAAGAAAATCTTTTGAAGAAGTTTATTGACGGTAAGTGGAGTGAAGTTCCTGTAGTTAGAAAATCAGATATTAGGAATAATTTGGCATGGCTCAAAAACCACCTATTCTAGTATACACATGCGTGAACAATCCTACCTGTTATTAGCATCATTAATCATAATAAAATAGATATTTTATATTTTTGATAAAAGGCTATCACAGTATAGAATCTGACATAAAATAAAAATCTAATTAGGTTAGATGAAAAAATCGTATCTCTTAAACCAGTTTGCGACAGAACCCTATTTCTAGGTAAGATTCATTATAAAGTATGTATGATAATGTATGGCAATAAATTATTATCAAACTTTTCTAAACCTGAAGTATTAGGCTGTGGTATATTTAATTTCATTTCATTTAAATCATATGTCTTGATTTTCATCAGGTTACTTATATCAAAGAAGGTATCAGGGCTGGGACTGCTACTAAAAGGTGCTTCTCCTGGTTGCATATAATCTTGGTAATAGATTATCTTATTCGATAGATCCTTTATTGAAGCCCATGCTGTCTCAGTACCCCATGATGTATTTAGAGGTATCACTAATGATGAAATAATAGATTTAGCATTATACATAACTTGATTATGTGACTCTGGGGTATTAACACAATTTATCATCGCCCTAGCTTTGAAAAGCCTTACTACACTATCATCTCGAGGAATAGATGCTGGATAATTCAATATCGGAGATGACATAAAACAAGAATTTTTATTTGGTAACACCGTAGGGGTTGAATCTAATGCATTATTAGATAATGCTGTATAATTCGTATGAAAAGTAGGCGTTCCATCAGAGGTGTATTGCACTATTAAATGTCCACCATTACTGTCGCTAATAGCAAAGTGTACTCCAATATTTATATAGTTGGTCTGATCAAATTTAGCAGCTGATTGAACAACATTTACACTTTCTAAAATATTTTGGGCTTCATTTATATTGCTAGCTTGTGACAGTATTAAATTTGGTACGTCATACACCGATAAATTAAACTTATTTGGATCTCCATCACGTGGAGAAAAGTATTTACTATTATCAAGTTCCAAAACTGACACTGATAGACCCTGGGTATTTTCTCCATCAAGTACAGATTTACTTTCCCAACCAGTCCTACCAAAATACCCATATATGTTTCGCCACGATTGTAATTTAAAATTTCGAGGAAGAGGTTTTTTATCCAAAGAAACTATTCTAGTCGTATTTAACATTTGAGGAAACCCTGTATATGTATTATTACCCGGGTTTATTGGGAAATCTAATGTCCTAGCTTCTCCATATCCTGCTAGTTGGTTACCAACATAGATTTCGGTGCACCCTAATAGCTGCCCAATATTGATAAATAATATAAAAAAGATATAAAGTATTGTTTTTTTTCGCATTTCTCTACTACAATATTAGAATTAATATTTACAATAGTAGTCTTTTTTTATGAATAACAAAACAGTAATAACGTTATTATCTACATTATTTATACTTAGTGGATGCCAGTTTAAACAACAAAATACTTCTATTACAATAGAAATGAGCATAGATATGAGTAAGTTGAGCAACAAATATCAAGATCAATTAAGAACAATTCCAAATCTAATAACATTACATAATAATGTTACTAATAAAACATATTATGTAACCACTTCGTGTCCAGTTTATCAAAGAAAATGCACTGTATCAGAGAATGTAACATTTCCTGCTACATATGACATAGAGGTTAGTAGTGTCGAAGGCTATGATCAATTAATTTCGTGGAAAGTTATGAATCATAATGGTGAAGAAGTTATTGCCGCGATGGCTCCTAATGCGGCTCCATACAACGGAACTTTTTCATTATGATATGCCCCAAGATATTGAGGGTTAATTATCTTGAGCTCTTTCAATTGTTTTTTCTCAGGTCCCCATCATTTTATGCTCACACGCAATAAATGTATCATCATATAACCTACGTTAGGCGTACCTTTAGCCAGTTATTACCGCTGAGTAACCCCACCACAACATTTTTGAATTAATTGTAGATAGTGGATGATTATTGTGCACTGCTCTTTTTTGAAGATGTACTGATAGTCTAGTAAAACGTAATAATGTATCTTGAATCAGCTTTTGTTAATACATATATAATTTTAATTCTGTAACACTATCATTTAGACCTTGGTTCTAACGGTAATATCTTTATTTTAGTTATTAATACCATTTTATGTTGTTTTTTTCTAAAATAGTATATTATTTGTTTAACAGTATCTTTAATGATAAAAAAATAAGCAAATGTCACAAAGAATTGGTTATATTCGTGTGTCTTCTAAAAATCAGAATTTAGATAGACAATTAGAAGTGATGCGAAAGCATAATATTGAAAAGGTATTTCAACTTACATAAGCACCATATTTTCTAAACTTCTTGCTAAAAGGAGCTTCTAACTCTCTAGCATATTTTATAACCCAACGATTGATCGTACTATGGTCTACACTAACTCCACGCTCTTTCATTAACTCTTCTACATGCTATAGCTGAGTGGATATGATAAATACCAACGTAAGGCTTGAAGGATTAAAAGCTTAGTAAAGTGTCTGCCTGTAAAATCTAACATATAAAATCTTAAATTTATTTATGATAAAATAATACTATAAAATTACGCAATTGTCAGTTTGCGACAGAACCTTAGCATCGCTCCATGTTTATCTTGAGTAGTTTGTTCCAATCATTATTATCACATTGTACAAGTTTTTGAATAGGTAAACACTTCGTAAAGCCAATACCTGTAACCACTTGTTTATTCTTTAAACAATTGTTATAACCTTTCACTTTCAAATATTTTGGGGCTGTCATCATAGGAGCCATTCCAAGTAAATCTGTTGGTGTTATATTCTTATCCATATGTATCCCTTTGAACAACATATTATCTGTGCTGACGAACTTAGCAAAAGCATTAAAGCTCATTAGAAATAGTCCTAAATATGCTAATACTTTCATACTTATTGAGCATTGTTTAATAAAATTTGATATTGCATCTTTTTGCCTCTTCATACTATCTCCATATCCAAATTGGTTTTAAAACATCTATAATATTTTGCCTTGATATCTCGGTTCTGTCGCAAACTGAGTGCATTGGTACAATATTTACAAAATCAGCTATATCTAGATACAGTTATGCAGCTATAGCATAAAATTGATCCCAAACTGTCATACTACCAGCATTAATGTGCTGACCCTTTTTAATCATGTTAACCAGTTCATAACCTGCTATGGTAGATTCCATAGAATCCCATGCTTTAAATCCTAACATGGGTCGGGTCAATCTC
>JBLFYO010000059.1:0-10311 GCA_047609165.1 Francisella sp. | reverse complement strand
GGATTTAAATACATCTGATTAAATTCATTTATTTCTTCAGCCCATTTTTGTGGAAGGTGTATGTACCCAAGTGTTTTTCTTACTTACTCCCAAATATCCTTGAAGTAATAGCTTTTGTTGGTAGTGCATTGCTAATAAGAGGTTTCGTACTAGGGTTTTTATTATCAGCCATATTTGAGTTATACATGGCAATGCAATTTGCTGAATTTAATGGAAATTTTATAGCTATTTATATGTTTATTATTTACCTAATTAGTCTTATAGTATTTACAATAACTTACATCAAAACACGCAAAGTAAGCTAAGAGACTATCTTTAAGCATACTGAGCAATAACTATCTTTTTAACTCTTTGGCGAATCTCTTTGATATCTGTTTTAACAGACCGACAAACATTATAAGTTGTATCTAGCTTTTGTTTTGTAGATGAATTTAGTTGCACACTGCTAAGATTAGCACCACTTGAAGCTTCTATAGCAGTTAAAATAGATGGTTGTTCAAGGCTTATTGGCTTTTGAATAAGCTTAATAGCTTGACGAGCGTAGTCTTTTACTTTTTCAGTCGCAGAATCAAATTCTTGCTCGTAATTAAGGTGAACCGACATCTTATAGGCTATGCCAACTCTGATTTTCTCTTCAAGTTGTACATAACCTAGTTCATAATTGATATTGTTTTTATCTATTTGCTCTGACTTATTAAAGTTCATAGAATGCCATTGGTTTAGTAACATATCCAACCTTTTAAGCAATACATTCATAATACGCAAATTCTGGTTAAATCTGTTTTTAGAATTTTGAACTTGCTTTCTAAGTTGTTTATCCAACCTTTTAGTTCGTAAGGTTTTTAAGGAGCTTTCTAGCTCATTTAGATTGTATGTAACATCTTCACTTACACTTACAATTTCGATAAGCTCTAAATCTGGCGCAACTTCAGAAGCAGTAAGAAAACATTGCTTATGAATTCCGCAAATATGATTGTACTTTTGAGAAATTGTATTTCTTAATTTTTCTATGGACTTAAATAAGTAGTTTTTTTTCAAATCATCAAACTTTGAAATAGCTTTATAATAATAGATTCTACGCCCAGACAATAGCTCAATAAACAATGCTATAGCATGATTTGCATCATCTAAATCAAACAAACTATACTGCCCTGCACAGTTGTATATTTTACTCAAAAAGCCAGCCTTTCGTTCAATACCTACACTTATTTTCGAGTATTCACCCTGTAAGGCTTTTAGAAACTTATGTTTTAGTACTGAAGGAATATCATTATTATTATCTATTTTTTTATAAAATTTAACTAACTTACTTTTGTTTTCTCTGCTATCTATAGGGAAACCATTCTCTTTGTGTAAATAAATAATTTCTGCAAATTCAGCGATTTCTTTACCAAAGTGAGTATCAAAAGCATAGTGGATTTCTTTGCTTGATGGGTGCGACTTAGAAAGTATCTCATAAGCAATTTTATTGTTTTTGACATCATCAGTTAGGTTTGCAAGATTAAGCTTTTTTGATAAGTACAGGTTTTGATAAGACTCTTCCACTACTCCTAAAAAATTCTCTTGTAATGCTTCTTTCTTGATATTTTGAGTAGCATCAAATACTAATTTACTTGCAAAACCCACTATTCCCACAAAAAACACATATATAGAAAAATAAGCAACCGTAACCAAAGGTACATGCTCTCCATGGCTTAAATAATAACCTAATGATATTGCTATTACAGTTACAGGGCCTGCAGCCCATATTATAGAAAAAAATGTAGCTTTTACATTTGCTCTATGGATAGATGATACCAATTCATTAAGGTAAGAGTTATCTAATGAATTACGGCTAGTTAATTTGCGTTTTAATTGTGCGAGTTTCTGTAACAATTTTACATCTTTTTTTACAATGTATTTTTCATTTTAGCAAATCAATATTTAAACAACTAGTATAAATTTACAAAGAAATTAGATATTTATAAATACTTTTGAGTCGGTTTGTTTTATAATTGTTGTGATTTATTCAAAAATAACGGAATCCTATGATTAAAAACTTAAGAAATATTGCAATTATTGCCCATGTAGATCATGGTAAAACTACACTTGTAGACAAGCTTTTACAACAGTCAGGTACACTTAAGACTCGTGGGCCAGAAGTAGAAAGAGTTATGGATTCAAATGATATCGAAAAAGAAAGAGGAATTACAATCCTTTCAAAGAATACTTCTCTTATATGGGAAGACTATAGAATTAATATCGTAGATACTCCTGGACATGCCGATTTCGGTGGTGAAGTTGAACGAGTACTTTCAATGGTTGACTCAGTACTACTTCTTGTAGATGCCGTTGATGGCCCTATGCCTCAAACTCGTTTCGTAACAGAAAAAGCATTTGCTCAAGGTCTTAATCCTATCGTTGTTATAAACAAGATTGATAGAGACGGTGCAAGAGCAGACTGGGTTGTAGATCAAGTGTTTGACCTTTTTGATAGACTTGGTGCTACTGATGAGCAGTTAGACTTCCCTATTATATATGCTTCAGCTATCAACGGTTGGGCTACGAAAGAGCTTGGCGTAGTAAAAGAAGACATGAATGACTTATTCCAAGCGATTGTAGACAATGTAGCGGCTCCTGATGTAGATCCAGAAGGACCTTTCCAAATGCAGATTTCGTCCTTAGATCATTCTAATTTCTTGGGAACTATTGGTATTGGCCGTATTCAAAGAGGTAGAATAAAAACTAACACAGCTATTACATCTATTGATAAAGATGGTAAAACTCGTAACGGTAGAATACTACAAGTACTCGGCTATATGGGCCTAGACCGTATCGAAGTGCCTGAAGCTCAGGCTGGTGATATAGTCTGTGTTACAGGTATGGAAGGTTTAAAAATTTCTGATACAATTTGTAACCCAGATAATGTTGAAGCTCTTCCAGAATTATCAGTAGATGAGCCAACTATTAGTATGACTTTCCAAGTAAACAATTCTCCTTTTGCTGGTAAAGAAGGCAAATTTGTAACTTCTCGTCAGATCAAAGATAGACTAGATAAAGAACTTCTTACAAATGTAGCTTTAAAAGTTGAGCAACTTGAAGATTCTGATAAATTTAAAGTCTCTGGTCGTGGAGAGCTTCATTTATCCATTTTGCTAGAAAATATGCGCAGAGAAAATTTTGAGGTTGCAGTATCTCGTCCTCATGTTATTTTTAAAGAAATTGACGGTGTCAAGCACGAACCATATGAGCAAGCAATTATTGATGTTGACGATACATTCCAAGGTATTGTAATGGAACGTTTAGGTCTTCGCCAAGGCGAACTTAAAAATATGGAACCAGATGGTAAAGGTCGCGTAAAACTTGAATTCATAATTCCTTCTCGTGGTTTGATTGGTTTTTATACTGAGTTTTTAACGATTACATCTGGCTCAGGTGTAATGAACAAAATATTTGATCATTATGGTCCTGTTAAAAAGCAAACTTTAGAAACTCGTAAAAACGGTACTTTAGTTTCTATAAATACAGGTAAAGCTGTAGCATTCTCTATCTTTAACTTACAAGAAAGAGGCAAAATGTTTGTTACTCACAACACTGAAGTTTATGAAGGCATGATAGTTGGTATACATAACCGTGATAATGACCTTACAATCAACATCACAAAAGGTAAGCAACTTACAAACATGCGTGCATCTGGTAAAGATGAAGCTGTAGCACTTACTACGCCTATCAAACTTACTTTAGAATATGCTTTAGAGTTTATAGAAGATGATGAGTTAGTTGAAATTACTCCTAAATCTATCAGACTAAGAAAGAAAGCTCTTACTGAAAGTGGCCGTAAAAAAACTGGTCGTGGTTAATTAATTACTATCAAATATCCTTAATAAGCTAATCAGCTTATTTATATCTTAAAGCTATCTCCCTATTATTATTTTATTTGGAACTGTCCTAGATAACTAAGTTGTGTTTAATACCTTCGCCAAAAATATATGATAATCAAACAATTATATCCATATTTCAATTCACACTGATACCATTAAATCTAAGCTAGTCTATAACCAATAGTTCATTAGAATGGAAGCAATTTCTTCCTGATATGGTAAATCAAAAATCCTCTGAGAAAAGAGATGATTCTGATAAAATTTGGAGTTTAACTCTATGGGTTGCCTTAAAAGATATTGATGAAAATATGGGTCCTTTAAGATTTGTAAAAGAATCTCATGGAAGAAGATATCATCTTAAAATGGTTCCAATTACAGATACAACATTTTGGCAGAATCCATTTGCTAATATAAAAGGATAAACAACAGCTTATAGATGCTAGTAACAATTTAAATCTTGTAATAGACTTAAATACTTCTAAATTTTTAAATACGAATATATTATCTTTTGAAGAAATTATTTTAACAGAGCTGGGTAAAATAAAAGGAAGCTATACTATTTATGATGATATTGATGAAGATAAAATAGTTTCCCTACCCATATGAAGAAAGGTGGATATATTATATTTTCAGAAGCAGCTATGCATGGTTCATCATCAAACACCTCCGATAAAGATAGACTAGCAATCAATTTTAGGATAAGACCATCAAGCACACTGGTATTTCCATCTAGATTAGAGGATTATTATATAGATAGCTTCAATATAGATATTATTAATCATAAAAGAATACTAATATCTGGTGAAAATCTAAATCTCGATAATCTAGTTATCAAAACTTTCTCAGGATAACTTTTTATCCTAAAAGCTGCAATGTTATCTGAAATTCTCTACTTCAACCTACCACGCACAATCTTCTTAGCACCTGAAATTAGAGCTAATGACTTACTAGTATGATAATGACATATTGCGATAGCTAAAGCATCTGCAGCATCTTCTGGTGGTTTTTTACTTAATCCTAGTAATGACTGTACCATGTGTTGGATTTGCGACTTAGATGCTCCACCATTGCCCACAACTGCTTGCTTTACTTGCTTGGCAGAGTATTCACTCACTTCAAGACTATTTATAGCTAGCGTACACATCGCTACACCACGAGCTTGCCCAAGCTTTAAAGCTCCACCGGGGTTTTGAAACATAAAGATTTGTTCAATAGCCGATTCTGTAGGAGTATAAGTATTTATAACTTCAGTGATTCCATTAGCTATTTGCTTAAGCCGATTTGCAGTTGCTTCTTCTGTTACTTTGATACAGCCACTTGCAACATAGTAGATTTTATTATCTTGGATTTTGATGACACCAAACCCTGTGATCCTTGAGCCAGGATCTATGCCGAGAATCACCATCCTATATCTGTGAATTTTTTATTTAGATTAGTTAACATAAACTTCTTGATATCTTGCCAAGTATTTTGAGTCATACTAAACATTTCTGTATCTCTTACTCGCGAGCCTTTAACTACCTTATGTGAAAGCAATTTGCCTTCGTAGTTTAAACCTATACTTTTCATAGCGGTAACAGATCTCAGATTTTCAGCATCCGCTTTTAATTGAACTCTATTTAGTTTAAAGTCTTCTAGAAGTGTTTTGAATAAATAATATTTAAATACTAGATTATAGCCAGTACCTTGATAATCTTTAGCCAGCCAAGTTTTGCCAACCTCAATACTTCTATTATTGTCATCAATATCATAGATAGATGTTACACCAAAGACTTTATTAGTGGAGTTATCAATTAAGCTTAAAAAAAGCAATCTCCTATCTTTTATTAAATTAAGCTGCTCTGTTTCAAATTCTTTAAAGCCATTATAATCATTTAAGAAATACTGAAAAAAGGCAACATCAAAACTATCATTCAAGTCATTAAAATCACTTTTTTTATAAGCTCTTATAGAAACGAGCTCGCTTTGTATACTAATATTTAAAAGCTGATTAAAAAGCATATTAACCCAACTGTTCCATCAATTCTTGAGTAAAATTAGCATTTGAATAAACACTTTGTACATCATCAAGATCTTCTAGCTTATCAATTAAGTTCATTATCTTTTCAGCCATTTCAACATCAAGGTCTGCTTTTACTTCAGCATCAAAAGTTACTTTTGCACTTTCGGCATTAAAACCTTTTGCTATCAAAGCATCTTGAATATCAGAGAAATCATTAGGATCAGTAATCACATCAACACTACCATCTTCATGAGTAACGACATCTTCAGCACCTACTTCTAATGCTACTTCCATAAGAGCATCTTCATCGACATCCTCTGAAAAGGAAATAAAACCTTTCTTCTCAAACATATATGCAACTGAACCATCAGTACCAAGATTCCCACCACTTTTTGAAAAAGCATGGCGAACTTCACCAACAGTACGATTACGATTATCTGTCATACAATCAACCATTATAGCTACACCTGCTGGACCATAGCCTTCATAACGAATCTCTTCAACATTACCTTCATCGCCACCACCAGCACCTTTTAGTGTCGCACGATCAATCGTATCTCTTGTCATATTGTTAGATAATGCTGTTGATATTGCAGCTCTTAGACGAGGGTTAGAATCTTTATCCCCACCACCCAATCTCGCTGCAACTGTAATCTCACGAATAAGCTTAGTAAAAACTTTACCTCGTTTTGCATCTTCTTTGGCTTTTTTATGTTTAATATTAGCCCACTTACTATGACCTGCCATTATTCTCTTCCTTTATTTTTTATTTACAAGGGCTAGCACCAGGCATAACCGCTATGATTACTCAAATTTATTTAAATATAACTAACTATTTTTTCAACTAACTTTTCAATTCCTTGTGATGCTTCTATCATATTTTTAGCACACATGTATGCTGGAGTAGAAACAAGCTTTACATTATCATCTACACAAATATCTGTAGCATTAATAATAACAGCTTCAGCACCTTTTTTCTCAAGTATTGCGGCTATACTCTCATCTGTTCCTACCGTAGCTTTAGTACCCTCAGGATAAACTAATGGAATCATAAGTGGAGCTATACATATATAACCAGCAGGCTTATCTGACAGATAAAAAGCTCTAGCAAACTTAATTACTTCTTCATTCATTCTGTAAGTATCATCACCAACAAATGCAAAGTCCATGATATTTTTAGCAGCACCAAATCCACCGGGAAAAATTACAGCATCATAATCATCACTATCTGCATCTTCAAGGTCTATTACATTACCTCTAGTTATGCGAGCAGATTCTTGAAGTATATTTCGCGGTGAAGCTTTACTATCTATAGAATGGTTCAAATGATTTACAACATGCTTTTGATCTTCATTCAAAGCTACGCCCTGCCACTCTACACCTAGCTTTTCTAATGCAAGTATAGTCAGTACAGTTTCTTGAACTTCTGTACCATCTAAATAACCACAACCTGATAGCACTAATGCTACTTTTGCCATTTTTTCACCTTTTGATTTTTTATCGTTAGATTTTAATTTCTAATTATTATTCAAACCTAGATTATCTTGTTTAAAAATTCTATCTGCTCGATAGCTTGAGCGAACCATTGGTCCCGAAGCAACTTCTAAAAAGCCCTTTTCTAAACCAATAGTTCTATATTCTTCAAACTTCGCTGGTGTTACAAATCTCTCTACACTTAAATGATGCTTTGTAGGCTGCATATATTGACCTAGTGTCAATACATCTACCCCAGCTTTTATAGCATCATCCATAGTTTTATAAATTTCTTCATCACTCTCGCCTAAGCCGACCATTATACTAGTTTTGGTAATAACTTTTGGAGACTTTTCTTTTACATACTTTAGGAAATCAAAAGTCTGCCAGTAACCTGCTCTAGGATCGCGTACTGGATGAGTAAGCCTTTCTACTGTCTCAATATTTTGTGCTATCACATCTACTTTTGTAGCGAGTACTTTATCTATATTTGATACTTTCCCTGCAAAATCTGGTGTTAATGCTTCAACTTTCATGTTTGGACTAAGTTCTTTTATAGCATCAATAGTTTTTGCATAATGCTCAGCACCACCATCTTTTAAATCATCACGATCTACAGATGTAAGCACCACATACTCAAGATTCATAAGCTTTACACTTTCAGCAGCATTTGTAGGCTCATCTTTGTCAAGCCAACCTTTAGGATTGCCAGTGTCTACCGAGCAGAATTTACACGCTCTAGTACATACTGATCCCATTAGCATAATTGTAGCAGTACCATGTGACCAACATTCATTAATGTTTGGACACTTAGCTTCTTCACATACTGTAGAGAGTTTATGCTTTTTAGTTATAGATTTAACTTTTAGATATTCTGCAGAATTTTGCTTTTTTACCTTTAACCAATCAGGCTTACGGATATGTACAGCATTTTCTTTTTTATCACGAATACCATCTTTGACCGCATTAAAACCTTGATCAGTGGTATATTTGCTACCACTTTCAACTTTCACTTTTATATTAGAAATTTCACGCATAATAAATGCCTTTTTTTCAATAGATATTAGGAGTGATGAGTATTATAATTCAATTTTTCATATATTTGAAATTTGTTTTTAGAAATACTCATAAATAGACTTTATTTTGACAGTTCAAGGGTCTAGAGTTTATAAACTTTTTGATTTATAGTTTTATTTTTGCTACAGATGTTTCTATAAATATAGACTTATTTAGTGTTCCTTTTCTCTCAAGATGCTCTACTAACTTTTGATTATCATAAACTTTTACATCAAAATCAACACGACCATCAGAATAGAATGTTCTTGTAACAATTTTATCTCTTCCTTGCTCATCAATTTTCTTAGCTGTAGATACAATAGTATCTTTTTTGATAAGTAAATTATCAAGGGTTGCACTATATTTCAATACACCATCAATTATTTTCTCATTAGGCTCTTTAGTCACATCAAATATATAGTCAAATGATCTACCATCATTAGCATACTCTTTGAAATTTTGAAAAGATGTTACTTTTATTTCTTTATTATGATCATCATTAGAAACCATTACCAAAAGGACTAATAAAACTACTGCCGAGATAAAAGATAATGATGAGAAAATTTGACCTTTAGTTATAGAACCTATCATGTGTGTCTCCATTTTAAATTATATTCAAGGGGTTTGCTGTGTTTATAACAACTTATTAGCTATACTTTTATTATACATTAAAATAAAAAAGATGGGTATATTTATTATAATCAAATTCAAAAAGAATTTATGCTTTATGTATAAATTATATATTAAAATAACATAATCATATTTAATATTTCTTGAGTTTTGCTATTTTCTGAAAAAGGCATTTTAATGCCCAAATTCACCACATCTGCGTTGCAAATTTTAGCAATAGATATACTATTATCCTCAATTTTCGCCTTGTTGTGATAAGTTTAAAACTATTTAATCTGCATACACAGAGTTTTTAGAGGTGCCCAATAGTTAATTTAGGAGATAGATAAAATATGAGTAATAAGAGAAAAACATTCACAGCATAATTTAAAACAAAAGTTGTTTTAGAGGTTTTAAAAGATAATCAGACAGTTGCAGAGCTTTCAGTCAAACATGGAGTTACGCCAAAAAAACATAAATAATTGGAAGACATTCTTTTTAGAGAATGCCGAGATAGCTATGGATCCATCTAAATCAGTATCACAATACAAAAAAGACAATGTTGATCTTCAAATTAAGATAGATCAGTATTCTAAGAAAGTTGGACAGCTAACAATAGAAAAGAATTTTCTTGAGGGAAAGCTCGTAAGCTTGGGATTATCTGATAGAAAAGCTATGATTCATACCCTTTAGAAGTTACGCATTGACAGATTAAGAATAATATTAATGCCCCGTAATCTCTATGTTAGAGCGTATATTCTGAATTATTTATAATAGTCAATATCCTACAAATTACACTTTAAAATTCTATTTATTGTCATATTTCGACTACAAATTGGACATTTGTAGCGATTTTAACTCTATACATAATTAAAATGATCCATCAATGCGTAACTTCTAAGTATAGATAGTGAAAAATACACTCTCAATAAAAACTATTTGGACAAGCATACTTTGCACGACGGCTCAAGCAATATAGCTATTCAGCAGTTTGGTTTTGAGATAATCTGCGATAATAATGTTAAGTTTAGTCATGTTCAGAAATCTACAGATAAAGATACTATTCTAAATATTACTAATTGTCTAGTTTGGGGAGGTTGTCCCAATAATTTTATAAGCTTTAGCCTTAAACATATCCGGCGTTTCATTAAAAATATCAGGTTTAACTCTATACCATTCTACGGCAGCGTCAAATGGTGTTTTCACTTTTAGTTCTTTTTTAAGGCTAGAATGCCTTCTCTCAAAGTTATAAAAGATCAAGAACCCAAATAAGTTCTTGGTCATTTCTTCAAGACATGAATAGGTTGTACA
>JBLFYO010000058.1:0-10468 GCA_047609165.1 Francisella sp. | reverse complement strand
TCTAATATTTTTCATGTAACCTATTCAAGATGGAGAATGTATGAAAAACTATAAACAATTGAGTTTTGAAGATTTAGTTAAGATAGAGACACTTATGGAAGATGATTTTGCTGACTTACCTGCTAGACTGTGCATCAGTATGACATATGACAATGGTAAAGAATTTTCTAAACATGAAGATATTGAAAAAGAAACGGGTATGACTGTATATTTTGCTAGAGCGTATGCTTCGTGGCAAAGAGGTACAAATGAAAACACCGATGGTTTACTTAGGCAGTTCATTCCTAAGGGTACAGATTTTGACACAGTATCTGATGATGATCTTGCTAAATATGTAGATTTAATAAATAATAGACCTAGAAAACGATTGAATTGGCTAAGCCCTAATCAAGTTTTTGATAGGGAATTAAATTCTGTTGCACTTGGAACTGGAATCTAGGTTTATAATATTTCTTATATATATACTTAGAACACTCGAAAATCATACTTTTAGGCAAAATTATGGTAAAGACATGCATAAATAAAACCTAAGTGCTACAGCATTTGCTATAATACTCACTAAATCTTTTAATACAGCTATAATCAATGATTTTCTTTAAAAATGTATCGTATCAAGTAGAAGTGAAAGAGCTTTTAGATGATACTAGTTTCTCTATTTTCCCAAATCAAAAGATCGGCTTAGTCGGTAAAAATGGTACTGGTAAAACTACGCTATTTAATTTGGTACAAAAAAACCTTCAGCAAGACAAGGGTGATATCGAAATTGCTAAAAATACTCGTATAGTCACAGTTAAGCAAGATGTAGATGATTATGAAGCAAAGGTTATCGACTATGTAGTCAATGGCGTTGAAACCATAAAAATCCTCAAGCAAAAGATGAATGAAGCTTTAGCTACCGAAAATTTTATTGACTATTCAAAATATCATGAAGAATATGAATCACAAGATGGCTACTCTATAGAGTCTCAAGCGGGTAAGCTTTTATCAGGATTAGGATTTAGTATCTCTCAATTAGATCAGAATGTAAAAGAGCTGTCGGGTGGTTGGCAAATTCGTCTAAATCTTGCTCAAGCACTTCTACAAGAGTCAGATATCTTACTACTAGATGAGCCTACAAACCATTTGGATCTAGATGCTGTTTTATGGCTAGAGCAATATTTACAAGACTATAAAGGTTCATTGTTGCTTATTTCTCATGATAGAATTTTCCTTGATAATGTAGTTACACAGATTTTCCATATTGATAATAAGAAAGTAGTTGCTTACACAGGTAATTATTCATCATTTGAGAAGCAGTCATACGAGCAAAAGATGCTTCATCAAAAGCATTTTGAAAAACAACAAAAGCATATTGATCATTTAGAAAGCTTTATCAATAGATTTAAAGCTAAAGCATCAAAAGCAAAGCAAGCTCAAAGCCGTATGAAAATGCTAGATAAAATGCAACGCATAGAATCTGTAAAATCAGAAAATGACTTTAGTTTTGAATTTAAACAAACAGGTAAACCGCTAGGTGGTACGCTTGTTGATTTAACTAATGCTAACCTTGGCTATGGTGATAAAGTTATTTTAGACAGTATTGATTTTGGTGTATACAACGATATGCGTATCGGTTTATTAGGATTAAATGGAGCTGGTAAATCTACACTTATTAAATCACTAATTGGCGAGATAGATATTCTTAGTGGTGAAATTAAAAAACATCCAAATCTTAAAATTGGTTATTTCTCACAGCATTCTATGGATGTAATCGATGGTAGTGCTAGCCCACTTTTACAAATGCAAAGGTTAGACCCAAAGGCTACTGAGCAAAAATTGCGTACATTCTTAGGAAGTTTTAATTTCGTTGGTGATAAAGCACTTTCTGAAGTTAGCACATTTTCAGGTGGAGAGAAAGCTCGTCTTGCTCTTGCTATGATTGTTTACAAAGAACCAAATTTTCTATTACTAGATGAACCTACAAACCATTTAGATATAGGTGTCAGAGAAGCTCTTACCGTAGCTCTACAAAGTTTTGAAGGAGCTATTATCTTGGTTTCACATGATAGATTTTTACTAGAGTCTACAGTTGATGAATATATCTTAGTAGGAGAGGGCAAGTCAGAACAATTTGATGGTGATATGGCTGATTACTACAAGTATATTTTAGAAGTCAAAAAGCTTGAAAATGCTCCTAAAGTTGCAGCTACAGTAAAAGACAAACCAAAAGAAAAATCCGTATTAGACAGAACACAACAAAAAGTTCTACGCGACAAAGCTAAGAAGTTTGAAAAGAAATTAGCTGCTCTTCAAAGAAAAAATACTAGCCTAGAAGAAGCTTTAGCCGATCAAAGTATGTATAACGACAAAGCTAAGTTGCAAAAGACTGTAACCGATCATAATATCGTAAAAAGAGATATAGAATCTATAGAATCTCAGTGGATGGAAGTTTTAGAGGCTTTGGATTAAAGCAAAAGTCTTAAATTAGTGGTAT
Source organism: Francisella sp. (assembly GCA_047609165.1). Taxonomy (GTDB): domain Bacteria; phylum Pseudomonadota; class Gammaproteobacteria; order Francisellales; family Francisellaceae; genus Francisella. Next base: position 7,995 of record JBLFYO010000058.1, on the reverse strand, counting down.
TTTTATATAGTTGATAAGAGAGTGTCCATAAATAAGTTAAATGATTAACTTGCTTGTTTTCCTATACTTTTCGTTGTTAAAATATAAGCATAGCTATGCTTATATTTTAATGCCTTAATTATGAAAAACTATTCAGCATCACTGATTTTAACTTATTTGTAGACACTCCCTAAGTCTAGACTTGTCCCTCGAAAATACTCCGAATCTCCGGACGCAGATCCATAGTTTCTCTATTTTACTGAAGTTACGGACTTTTTGTATGGATAGCACATTGTGCTGTTCATCGTTTTTAATTATTTGACCAATTAGTCTTGAAGAAAATAGTTTTCTCGAGAGGAAGAAGAGTTAAATCTATAAAAATTTGTCATGCTACGGCTTGACCGTAGCATCCATGTTTGCTGATGGTATTATCAATAGATTGCGGGGTCAAGCCCCGACGCAATGACGGTTACTTTTGCGTATTACCATTCTAATAATAAAAATAAAGTCCGTAATTTCAGATTTCAATCAGTTATAAGCACTTTCCCAATTTCCTGTCAAACCAGCAACTTCATATTCAGTTACACGGTTTTCAAAGAAGTTGGTATGATCAGCACCATTAATTACCCATTCAAGCCAGGTAAGTGGATTTTTTTCAATGCTATACATCTCATTTAATCCAAGCTGATTAAGTCTTCTATCAGTAATATGACGGATATATTCCTTGACTTCACTAGCTTTTAAGCCTTCGATATTTCCCATTTCATAAGCAAGATCAATAAACTTATCTTCAAGCTCAACAGCTTCTGTAGCCATCATGTAAATTTCTTTTTTAAATTGATTATCTACAATATATGGATTTTCTTGGCAATAAATTCTAAACAAAGCTGCATTGCCTTCGACATGCATAGATTCATCACGAATAGACCATTCTACAACTTTTCCCATACCTTTCATTTTACCAAAACGCTGGAAGTTAAGTAGCATCGCAAATGATGCAAATAAAGCTACACCTTCATTAAATACCGTCTTAGCAAGGCATAATCCTAATCCACGACTAGTAGAAGGATCAGCATCCATCATAAAATCAATTTTGTCAGTCATTGCTTTATATTCTAAAAAAGCATGATATTCTGAATCAGGCAAACCTAAAGTATCGTTCAAAAGGGCATAAGCTCTTTGATGTATACCTTCACGAGCTGCAAATGAGCCAAGCATATTTCTTACTTCATTATTTTTGAAAGCAGGAATAAACTGATCATAGTAGTTTTGACCTACAGCTACATCTGATTGCGTAAAAAGTCTTAGAATATTAGTTATATATTCTTTTTCAACTTTAGTTATTTTACCATTTTTCCAATCAGTAACATCTTCAGAAAGATCAATTTCATCTTCAATCCAGTGAGCTTTTTCGTGATTAACAGTTAACTCAACAGCCCATGGATAGTTAAAAGGCTTATATGTCTTTGAAGTTGTAGTTAAAGAAGAGCCTTTGACTCTATTGATAACTTCACTAGCTCTTGCCATCAAGTTATCATAGCCTCCAATGTGTACATCTCCCACAAATATTTGAGGGACAGTTTTAACATGTTCTTCACTTAATAAAATCTTTTTATTAACATCTTCATAAAACTTGGCTCTTACAATATCATCATCAAGTGAGACTTGAGTAAAAGGCAAATCATTTGCACCAAACCAACTTTTAGCTAAATCACAAAAAGGACAATTAGTTTTAGTATATATTTTTACTTCCATTTTATAAAACCTATTTTATATTTAATATATCATTTGCTTTTGATTGTAGTTCGGTAAAGCCACCTATATGCTCATCATCCACAAATATTTGTGGAACTGTAGCAACAGGCCTTTCAACTCTACCACTTTGATTAAGCTCATCATAAAACTTATAGCGTTCTTGAGTATTGTTATAAACAACTTCATCAAAACTAATACCATTTTTAGCAAACCAATCTTTTGCCATTTCGCAAAAAGGGCAGCCATCTCTTGAGTATATTTGTACTTTCATTTATTAACCCTCGCAAGCTATACATTCGTTATCTGATTGTTTTAGTTCTGAAAACTCAACCAATCTTTCTTTATCAACTTTTTTAGATATATTTTCAGCTCTATTTGACGTTTCTGTTCTTAGGTAATACAAGCCTTTACAGCCATATTTCCATGCATTAAAATGTGCTTTGTGTAAGTATTCACGCGAAGCACCTGCTGGGAAGAATATGTTTAGTGACTGACCTTGACATAAGTACTTTTGGCGTTCACCACCTAGATATACCAACCAATCTTGATCCATCTCTATAGCTGTTTTAAATACAGCTTTTACTTCATCAGATAAGAAGTCAAGTTGCTGAACTGAGCCACCATTTGTGATAATTTCAGACCAAATTTCTTCATTGTTTCTACCAACTTTTTCTAGCTCTTCTTCTAAATATTTATTTTTATTTAGATGTGAACCAACTCTAGTACGAGATGTAAAAGCATTTGCTTTCCATGGCTCGATGCTAGGAGATGTGTTTAGTATAAGAGAGCTATTTGCATTTGGTGCTATAGCAAGTAGGTGAGCGTTTCTACGACCACTACCAACCATGTCAGGAGACTCACCTTTTTCTGTACCTAAAGCTATAGTTTCTTCTACAGCTTGCTCTTTTATAAGTTTAAATACCTCTTCATTGATATCTTTTGCTCTTTGAGACTCCATTGGCACTCTATGCAATTGTAAGTAAGAGTGAAAGCCCATAGCTCCAAGACCAAGACTTCTCTCACGAGTAGCACTAAATCTTGCTTTAGATATTTCATCACCTGCGTGATCGATAAAGAACTGTAATACATTATCCAAGAACCTGATTAAATCTTTGATTAAATTAGTGTCTTTCCATTCATCGTACTTCTCTAAGTTTACAGAAGATAAGCAACATACCGCGGTACGCTCTTCATCTGTTACAAGATGGATCTCATTACATAAATTAGAACCTTTGATAGTTAAGCCTAAGTCTTTTTGAGATTTAGGTAATGCTCTATTTGCAGTATCAATAAAGTTTAAGTAAGGTTCGCCTGTACGGTAGCGAGTCTCTAGGATTATTTCCCAAAGTTTACGTGCTGTTGTTACATCTCTTACTTTTTTATCATCAGGGTCAACTAGCTTCCAATCTTCATTATTTGCTACAGCATTCATAAAGTCATCTGTAAGATTTACAGCGTGATGCAGGTTTAAGCATTTTCTATTTACATCGCCTGTAGGCACACGCATATTCAAAAATTCAATAATATCTGGATGAGAAATATCCATATATGCAGCATAAGAGCCTTTACGAGTCTTGCCTTGTCTATAAGCTACCATATCGGCATCGACGGTATGTATAAATGGTATAGGCCCAGGAGCTTTGTCAGATACAGCTCTTACTTTAGACCAATGTCCACCGACGCCACCACCTTTTACAGAAAGCCATCTAAGCTCAGAAGAATGAGCAATAAGCCCATCTAATGAATCAGGCACATAAGACAAAAAACAACTAATAGGTAAAGATTTAACTCTAGCACCTGGTAGCGGGGCATTTGAAAGTACAGGAGATGCAAACATAAACCAACCGTTAGATGCAGCATTGTATATTCGTTGAGCTAGGTTTTTATCGCCAAAAGAGTAAGCTATAGCCGCTCTAGCGAAAGCGTGTTGAGGAGAAGGCTCATTGTCTAAACAATAATAATTCTTTAACAACTGCTGAGCTTGCAAAGAAAGCTCATGATCTTTTGAGATATTGATGTCAATACCAAGGTAGTTTTCTTTAGTCATAATAAGCCTTATTTTAGGATACTTAAATTAAATACAATTATACCGAATTAGTATAATAAATATTTTGCTTCTATACCAAGAATTTTACCAACTTTTTTCAAATATAGAATAGTAAAAAGACAAATAAAAATCTTGACTTTAATAACTGATTTTGCACACCAAACACAAACTTGAGTGGTGCAAGTTGCGTTAAAGTGCTAGGTAGAAAAGAGCAGGTGCTACTAGTAGCTTCAAATCTTACTAACGACGCAATTTGATGTAAATTATACCATCTCAAAGGACAAAAAATAAAGCATCATCTAACTGCGTTAGAACTTTACTACCATAGCTACGGCTATACTAATAAAAACCTGCATTGCATCTGAAGCACTCTCTTTGCTCAAGATTGCGTTTGGGGCGTAAGGTCAGTTAATAATCAGTTTTGAGAGATAGACAGTATAATGGATTAGATAAGATTTTAAGAAAAAATTGTTCTTAAAATATATTTTCTTAGATAAGATTTGCTTCTTTTACAACATCTCTTTCACTGCGTAGCTCTTCTAATGTCTTTTCAAATGCAGCTTGACCAAAGGCGTTATGAATATAATCTTCAACAACTTTGATTTCGCCATTTTTTACAACGCAAGGCATCGCAAATAGTAGACCTTTATCTACGCCATATTCACCATTAGAAACTTTTGCAATAGATACAGTTTCATTTTCAGGCGTATCAAAGATGATTCCACGCACACTTGTAATAACAGCATTAGCAGCAGAAGCAGCTGAAGATGCTCCACGAGCCTTGATTACAGCTGCTCCACGCTGTTGGATCATTGGAACAAATTCTTCTTCTAGCCATTTGTGATCAGTGATCACTTCTTTAAGTGGCTGAGCATTGATTTTAGCATTAGCAAAATCAGGATATTGAGTAGCTGAGTGATTACCCCAGATAGTAAGCTCAGATACCGCAGAGATATCTACACCAGCTTTGATAGCTAATTGCTTTCTAGCTCTATTTTCATCTAAAGAAATCATTGCAAAGAATCTTTCATTTGGTATATCTGTAGCATTCATCATAGTGATTAAAGCATTAGTGTTGCAAGGATTACCAACTGCAAGTACTCGCACATCTTTTGCTGCGTGCTTGTTGATAGCTTCACCCATTGGCTTAAAGATTTTGCCATTTACACTTAACAAGTCAGAACGCTCCATACCAGCTTTACGCGGTACAGCCCCTATCATTAGTACCCAGTTAGCATCTTTTACAGCTTCATTTACATCTGCTGTACAAGTTACGCTTTTTAGCAATGGAAACGCACAGTCATCAAGCTCCATTTTCACACCTTGTAGAGATGGTAGAGTTTGTTCTAATTCTAATAAATTAAGATGAATAGCTACATCTTTACCAAACATCTCGCCAGCTGCAATCCTAAAAATTGTTGCATATCCAATATTACCTGCGGCACCGGTTACCGTTACGCGTACACTTTTATTAATCATTTATTATTTCTCCTTGCTTTATGGGCGTTAACTTTATTTGTCTTTTATTTGTAATGCTTATCTTTGCGATAAAGAAGCTGTGTGTATTTGATATTAAATAACTGATCTTACGCGCCAAACACAAGCTTGAGTTGTATAAGTTGCATTGAAGTGCTAGGCAGAAAGGTGCAGGAGCTACTAGTAACTTCAAACTTTACTAACAACGCAATTGGATGTAAATCATACCATCTCAAAGGACAAAAAGATAAAGCATCATCTGACTGCGTTAGAACTTTGCTACCATAGCTACAGCTATAATAATAAAAACCTGCCTTGCATATAATGTGTTCTCTTTTTGCTCAAGATTATGTTTGGTGTGTAAGGTCAATTAATAATTATACAGAATAGTATCTATGTTATTCAATGAAAAGTTTTGCACAATATATAGTTTATAACTATAATTGTTATCAATTAGATTGACTAAGGCTAAATAGTGTTAAAAAAATATATAGATAATTTAGGGCTTTTCTTGGGTGTAATTGGTTTATTGCTGTTTATGTTTGGTTTAACTGAACATAATATAGATAATAAAAACCTCGTAGTTTTACTTGCAACATTTATGCTATTTGCATCAGCATTGATTCAAAAAGAGCAGTTTTTTATGGGTTTACAAGGCATAGCTTTTGTAAGTGCTATTATGGTGTTTTATGAAACCGATCAGAACTATAATCTAATAACTTTTCTTGCCTTAGCATTTATATTTGCAATAACTTATTTTAGTAAGCATAAGCTTAATCTTGCGAGAGTTTGTGCATTTGTGGGTTTGATAGCTTTGTGCTTAGGTATCCTTTTAGGTAGAAATGAACCTATGATGATTTGCGGGGTATTTCTAGCGGTTTATGCAATATTCTCAATTAGTGAAGGCTACAGTGTAGGTTGGGTGTTTTTGATTTTAAATATACTGTTTGCCGTTGTAGCTGCAAACTCTCTTTATGGGTTTTATTGAAAACAATTTACAAGGAGGTTTTAAATGAGAAAGTTATCTTTTTTGGATAGAGTTGTTGAGGAATTAGATTCTTATGTAAAATTCACAAAAACATCTCTAAGTCCAACTAGAAAATCGCCAAGCCAAGGGATAGTTGACGGCGAGTTTGACTCAAGTGAGAGAAAGCATATAGCAGGGCTTATGCGAGTAGATTATACAGGTGAGATTTGTGCACAAGGGCTTTATCGTGGGCAAGCTTCTGTAGCTAAGTCAGCAGAAACTAAAGCTCACCTTTATCATGCAGCTGATGAAGAGTACGATCACCTAGCATGGTGTGGCGAGAGATTAAAAGAGTTAGATGCTAAGCCAAGTTTTTTAAATCCATTTTGGTATTGGGCATCTTTTGGTATAGGTGCAACCGCAGGTTCTATAAGTGATAGCTTAAGCTATGGTTTTGTCGTTGAGACTGAAAAGCAAGTGATGAAACATTTAGATGAGCATTTGCAAGATCTGCCAGCAAATGACAATCGCTCTCGTGAGATTTTAAAGCAGATGCGTATAGATGAAGAAGAGCATGCGAAAGAGGCTGAGAAAGCTGGCGGCAAAAAGTTATCTACATCTATAAGAGCGGTGATGAAATTGCAGTCAAAGATCATGACTTCGTTAGCGTATAGACTTTAGGTTTGAAAGTAGCAGGGCTGTGGAATTAAGGCGACAACTCTAGTAAGATTGTTTATCGTCTTGTTTAAATATTTTTTTCAGCTTGAGCTTACTCTGACTGTTTATGGGATTGCTCACTTTCAGCGTACTGTTTTATTCATTGTATCATTAAATAAACTATCTTTTGTAGAATCATTATGACCTTGATTCTCTGCTTGTTCTAGCATTTGACTATAGTTTTAACTAAACCCTATGCTAGGAATGATTATAGCCAGTCCAAAAGTTGTAGTGATTATTTTTTAAATTTCATACTTGCGACCATTGTTTTTTTAAAGTTTACATTTATTAAATTGAGCTTGGTAATGGCTAGTAAAATCTTTTACTTTTTGAGCAATTTTTTTGTCTTCAATTATTTTAGCTTTATTTTTAAATGTTCCAGCTTTATAGCGTTTAAATCCAGTTGTACCAAGCATATATGCCATATGTAGATTATAGCTATCTGTCATCTTCAGCTTTGAATTTTTTGCTAATTGAGCCATGTACCAACCTATGAACTGTACACTATCATTGAAATTATTTCGTTTAGCATTAGATTTGACATCTTTTTGGAAATGCTTCCATGTACCATCTATTGCTTGAGCATAGCCATAAGCACTTGAGCCTTTAGATTTAGCCTCAGCCTTAAACTTTGATTCTTGATAGATTATTGCCATAGCAAAAGCAGGAGGTAGTTTATATGTATCTCGAGCTGTTTTTAGTGCTTTTGACCAACTAGGATTTTGTGTAAGTATCTCGCATACTCCCATACTATCGTCTACTTTTGCACTATCTGAACAACTAGATATAACTAGAGCAGTAAGAGCCATCATTAGTGAGAATATTATCTTTTTGAAGTTTTTCATAGCTTGTAATTATTTAAAGTAAGTATTCTAATAGAGTAGTTGATTGAAAATATGATGTCTATCAATAGTCTTCTCCAATATGAAATCAGTCTGAAGCAGAAGCCTCATTCTAATACGAAATGAGTCTAACCTAATTCAATTATTTTGTTCATCCTTACTGGATGAAAATAAACATGAAAATAGAAAACCTAAAAACAGTAGAAGCAATC
>JBLFYO010000057.1:0-11058 GCA_047609165.1 Francisella sp. | reverse complement strand
GCAGAAGTTATGGCTCAAAGCATTGCTGGCAAGATAGGTATAACTACAACTTTTGAACATTATAAGCGTGTGAAATACACTAAACCGCAATCTAAATCATCAAAAGCACAAAGAGCCGAGCAGATATTAGGAGTATTTGAGCTTACAAAACCAATTACGGCAAAGCATCTTATAGTTTTTGATGATGTGTTTACTACAGGTTCTACCTTGAAAGAATTTATCGAAACTATAAATGCAGGCAGTGAGATTGAGAAAATTTCGGTGGTTACGCTAGTTCGGGCAGGATGATTTTAACTTTATGCAATTTAATAAGAATTAAGAAGGTAATGCGATGAGTTTAGCTAATGAAATAATCGAGTTTTTTAGTAAAAAAAATTATCCACAAAGGTTTAAGACTAAAAGTGGGACTATACTAAAATACTATAATGAAGGAATCGTTGCAGCTTTTCCCGCTTTAGCTCGATCAAAAAAAGCGTTGGTTATTTCTGTGGGTATTCATGGGGATGAGACTGGAGCTATAGAGTTAGCCTATAAATTAATGAAAGAAATTCATAATGGTATGGAAATTATCATGCCTTTAATGATAAGTTTAGGTAATATTGAAGCTATTAAAAAAGAAAATAGGTTTGTAGAAATAGATTTGAATAGATGTTTTGATGAGGAAGGACTTACTCAAGATTCACTCGAACATAAAAGAGCCTCTGTGATTATTGATTCTATTAATAATTTCAAAAAAGACTTAGATAGATTCAATTCTAAGATAGATAAAGTTTTAGACCTTCATAGTTATGTTTATCCTGATTGTTTTAAAGAGTATCAAGATGAAAAAACACAGTTTGCAATTTGTGTTAAACAACAACCTTATACTCAAGAACATGAGAAGATTATAAAAGCTTGTAGCCTTAATAAGGTTATAACAGATGTTTCCTTAAAGGGGACTTTAGTTTCTTATATTGCTTCTACAAATTCTGATGTCTCTAGTATGGTTTTTGTTTGGTCATGCTAAAAAGTTTGGTGAGAATGATTTCCATGATTTGAAAAACATATATGATTATATATCTGCTTTAATTTGTGATCTAAATATATCAAGTGAGCTAACTAAGGAAGATTTAAATATAGAAATATATAGGTTTTGTGATCCTCTGATTAAAACTTGTGAGTCATTTAGGTTTAACACTGATATTTGTTTAAGAAATTTTACTGAATATGAAAAAGGTACGATCCTCGCTTATGAAAATGATGAGATTGTATGTAGGGTCCCAACTAATAAGCATACAGTGCTTTTTCCTTGGCCTTCTTGACCTGTTGGAGCTGCGGGAACATATATGTTGGAAAAGTAATAGAACTTTTGTTGTAGGTCACAAAAAATGTTTATTCAGGCAAATTAAACTTCATCTGCCCACCCAAAATATGAGCATGGATGTGAAACACAACTTGCCCGCCATCTTTACCAGTGTTAAATAGCGTTTTAAAGCCTTTTAAGCCATTCTCTTTAGCAATTTTTGGGATAGAGAGCATTAACTTGCCCATTATATCTTCATCAGCAGGCTCAAGCTCATTTAAGCTCGCTATATGCTTTTTAGGGATAACTAGTACATGTACTTCAGCAGATGGATTTATATCATGAAAAGCCAATACATTTTCATCCTCATAAACTTTATTGCAAGGTATTTCGCTAGCTAATATTTTACAAAATATACAGTCACTCATATTACTTCCTTTTTCTGAATAGATAATAAGCCAAACATAAAACTCCAGCAACTACAAATCCTGTGCTATGCTCAGTGATAAATATCTGAGCTTGAACAAGCGAGCTATTATCATCATGTAAACCATAAAAGACACCTAAACCACCAAGCACTAAACCTATAATTAGTGAAATACTTTTAGTTTTCTTTTCTTCTATCTGTATATATTGAGTTTGTTGTCTTTTTTGAAGAGCATTTTGACTTTGTTCCAAGATGTCAAATACAATTTTTGGTAGCTCTGGAAGCTTATCACTAACTCTAGGCATATTTTCTAAAGTTCTACGGTAGAAGCCACTCCAACCCATTTGGTCTTTCATCCATCGCTCTAAAATAGGTCGAGAAGTATCCCAAATATTTAAGTCAGGGCAAAGCCTGGTCCCCAGACCTTCGATGTGAAATAAAGTCTTCTGCAAAAGTGTAAGTTGTGGTTGAATATTCATCTCAAATCGTCTCGCAACATTGAAAAGCTGCATTAGCGTATAGCCTAAAGATATCTCGCTCATCGGGCGTTCAAATATTGGTTCACATACTGTTCTAATAGCAGCTTCAAGTACATCAACACGCGTATGAGCAGGCACCCAGCCAGACTCAATATGTAGCTCCGCAACCTTTCTGTAATCACGGTTGAAAAATGCTAAGAAGTTACCGGCTAAATATCTTTGATCTTCACGGTTTAGTGTACCAACAATACCAAAATCTATAGAGATGTATTTAGGATCAGCAGGGTCAGTCGCATCTATAAACATATTGCCAGGGTGCATATCTGCATGAAAGAAGCAGTCATCAAATACTTGTGAGTAAAATATCTCAACACCGCGTTTTGCTAGTAGACGACGATCTACACCTAAAGCATCAAGAGTCTCAATATCAGACACACTTACACCACCAACTTTCTCCATAACCATGATAGTTGAGCTAGTGTATTCCCAGTAAATTTTAGGTATGTAGTGAAGAGGGTTACCTTCAAAATTACGGCGTAGCTGAGATGCGTTTGATGCTTCTCTAACCAAATCAAGTTCATCAAAAAAACTTTGGTTAATTTCATTTACAATCTCAACTGGTTTAAATCTACGCACACCTTTTATCATGCGTAAAGCTTTTGCAAATATTAGCATCAATGAAGTATCTAGCTTGAGTACTTTCTCTATATCTGGACGCAGTACCTTGACAACTACTTCTTCACCAGTGTGTAGGGTTGCAGTGTGAACTTGAGCAATAGATGCCGATGCCAAAGGAACTTCATCAAACTCTTTGAATATCTCTTGGATAGTTTTTTTACTAGCAGTCTCTATTTGCTTAATTGCAAGATTGCTATCAAAAGGAGGTACACTATCTTGAAGTTTAGATATTTCCTTGATGACCTCTGGTGGTAGTAGGTCTGCACGAATTGAAAGAGCTTGACCAAACTTTATAAATATAGGACCTAGCTTTTCAAGTGCTTCTCTAAGTCGCACACCATGTTCTAAAGTACGGATTTTTTTACAATAAAAAAACGGATTCAAGAATATTAGTATGCGTAAACTTTTTATCTTAGTAGCGCGTACTGGCTCATTGAATAAGCAGTATCTGTTTATGATATAAAATATATATATAAGTCTAAAAAACTTTTTGATCATTATTCTATGAGCCTTGTAATAAATTGAGCTTAGCTTCTATTCTATCTATAGCTTGTTTTAGTTCCTGAACCTGCGTATAAAAAGCATTTGCTTCATTTTTTGAAATAAGTGTACCTATTTCATGTGTCAGATAATCTTTTATATCCTCGATACTTTCTTTGCGGGAATTTTTCAAATATTCTTTTGCTTTGAAAAAAGGCTTAGATACGGTGTCTGCAAAGCTAGGGCTTGTAGCTTGAGATATTTTATAAACTATATCTATGTCAATTGCTTCTACGAACTTATAGAACTCTTTTAAATCTTTTAAGCTACCTTCATACTCAAGCTTATCTTCCATTATTAGCTCTTGCATGTTTTTATTAAACAACAGCTCTATGATGTACGCAAGCTTACCTTGTAGAACATTTTTTGATGCGGTGTTGTTTGCAAAAAGGTTCTGACCATCACTAGTAAGTGTGATTATATAATCAACATCAGTTATGATGACAGTCAAAGACTTATTTTTCAATGGCTGTAATAAACTACTAGCTTGAGGGTCAAGTTTTGGGAATATTTTTAGAGCTTTATTAATAGTTTCAATCATCTTAGTATTTATATCCTATATGCAATGCAACTATTCCACCAGTCATATTTTGATATTCAGCACTATCAAAACCAGCGTCAAGCATCATTTGTTTTAGTGTTTCTTGATCAGGGTGCTTACGAATTGATTCTGCTAGATACTTATAGCTTTCAGCATCTTGAGTGATGATCTTACCCATAAATGGTAATGCTTTGAATGAGTATTCATCATAGACTTTAGATAGCATTGGCACTACAGGTTTAGAAAATTCCAGTATAAGTAATTTACCACCTGGTTTTAGTACTCGTTGCATAGATGCGATAGCTGCAGCTTTGTCTGTTACATTTCGTAGCCCAAATGATATGGTTATGCAATCGAAGTAGTTGTCTTCAAAAGGCAAGCATTCAGCATTAGCTTGTACGAACTCAATATTACCCACACAGCCTTTATTTGTAAGTTTTTCTTTGCCGACCTCAAGCATAGATGAGTTGATATCGCTCAATATAACCTTACCTTCATCACCAACCATTTGGCAGAATTTGTACGCTAAATCACCAGTACCACCAGCTAGATCCAGCACTCTATCGCCTTTGCGGACACCTGATTTTGATAGAGCTATTTTTTTCCATATACGATGAATACCAAAGGACATAAGATCATTCATAATATCGTATTTAGCTGCTACTGAGTGAAAAACTCCAGCTACTTTTTTTTGCTTTTCTTCCCATGGTACTTCAGAGAAACCAAAATCTGTTGTTTTATTATCTTTTGACATTTAAACTATTCTCTAATTTTTTGTATATAATTTATATACATAATTATATCAGAATATGAACTATTTTGTATTGGCAAGAGTAAATTAAGGAGTGTATAAATAATGCATATATTATCAGGAGATATCGGTGGTACTAACACTAGGTTAGAAGTTTCTTTTATAGAAAATAATAAAGCTAAAAGTGTTGCAATCAGAAAGTATAAGGGAGCAAACTTTAATTGTTTATCTGATGTGATAGATACTTTTCTTAAAGAGATTGACCTTGTAGGCAAGATAGATTCAGCTTGTCTAGCCGTTGCTGGGTTTGTATCAAACGGTGAGGTCGAGGTTACAAATTTACCATGGATGGTTTCAGAACAATACCTTTCAGAAGGGCTTGATATCGCAAAAGACAAGGTCAAAGTGATCAATGATTTTGAAGCTATCGGTTATGGTATAGAGTCTTTGGATGAACAAAAAGATATAGTCACAATTCAGAAAGGTAGAAGAAATGATGATACTCTTTCTGCTGTAGTTGGAGCTGGTACAGGGCTAGGAATGTGCTTAGTAAGTTACGATAAAGGACATAATCCTCGCGTATTTAAAACAGAAGGTGGCCATGCAGATTTTGCTCCTGTAGATGATGAGCAGGTTGAGCTTTTTAAATTTATGCGTAAGACTTTTCATCGTATTTCCCCAGAGAGATTTTGTAGTGGCTATGGGATTTATAATATTTACAAATATGTGGTTAAGCATCCACTATACAATCAACCAGAGTGCATGAACCTTCGTCGTGAATTATTTAGTGTATCTGATTCTGATAAAGCTGCAGTAGTTGTTAAATACGCTGTAGAGCATGAAGAGCCGTCAGCACTTCGTACAATAGATTTGTTCTTGAGTATATATGGTTCAATTGCGGGTAATCTTGCTTTGACAAGCCTACCTTTTAGAGGGCTATATGTGGCAGGAGGTATTGCACCCAGACTTATAGAACAAATCAAACAAAGTCAGTTTCTTGAGAAATTTAGAGATAAAGGAAGAATGTCAAATATGATGAAAGATTTTCCTATACATATAATCATGAACACGGATGTAGGTCTTATTGGTGCTAGAACTTATGCGGCGAGTCTTGTTTGATATAAGGGCACCTCTACTTACTTCGACTACGCGCAACATAAGTTTTAGCTGTATCTAAATACAATTAACCGGACTTGATTTGGTAAAGAATTGTACGATAAATTAAGACACTTTCTTATTTGAGTAATACTGTGAAATCTTTTTTAGCCCCAAATATATTAGATATAATATCCCTACAGAAAAAAGCACTACATAAAATATAGAAAATATAGAAAATATAGCTACTAATACAACTATTTCTAGTACGCAAAACAATACAAGTATCGTAACTAATAAAAGATAACTTAAAGCTTTTCTATAGATACACGGTTTTTTGGGTTTATTTTCTTCTTCAGAAGGTACGAATCCTTCTATTTCTTGTGATTTATTATTTTCCATAAATATTTCTTCTAATTTTTCATAGGCTAATTATAGGCTTAAAATTAAGTTTTTTGCAACCAATCCTAATATAAATTATTTTTTTGTAATATCCTTTTTCATGTGCTTAGATAGATACACCGTTTGAAGTACCATGAAGGCTATAGTTATTCCCATAACCCCAAAAAGCTTAAAATTCATCCAAACATTTGTAGAAAAAAAGTAAGCAACAAATAGATTCAATGTTCCAAGCACTATAAAATAAGCCCCCCATACATTATTGAGCATTTTCCATTGATTATGTACTAAGTTGACACTGTCTTTTAAAAGCTTTTCCATTGGTGTTTCTTTCATTATATAAGTTGTAGCTATCAGTCCAAAACCCAAGAGCCAGTTGATTATACTAACTTTCCATTTAATAAATTCTTCATTGTGAAAATAAAGTGTAGCCCCACCAAATACTGTCACTAAAACAGCTACTAAAATTTGAGCTTTAGCAATTTTGCGATGCTTGATGTATTGCCATATTACTTGAGCGAGAGTAACAATTATTAATGCAGCAGTAGCATAAAACATGTCATAAACCTTATAGACGGTAAAAAACACAATTGCAGGTAACAAGTCATTTAGCATTTTATTCATAATTTAGCTAATTTTTGTAAGTAATGTATAATGTGCTAAAAGTATAACCTGTGTGATAGTAATAATGAAGAGATTAATAGAAATTAACAGTTATGGTGACAATAGAAACGCTTTAAAAGAAGTTGCCGAAATACTCGCAAAAGATGCTGTAATTGCTATCCCTACAGATTCGGGCTATGCCTTGGCTTGTAAGATGAAATCAAAAAAAGGTATCGATAAAATCAAAAAAATCAGAGATCTTGATAGTTCCCACAATTTCACACTTATGTGTAAAGATTTATCCGAGATATCAGAATACGCAAAAGTTGATAATGCTGCTTATAGGTTTTTGAAAAGATACACTTCAGGATCTTTCACTTTTATCCTTGATGCTACTAAAAAAGTTTCATCATTATTAGTAACTAAATCAAAGAATACAGTTGGTATACGCGTGAGCGATCACTTTGTACCGTCTGCTATATGTGCAGAAATCGGAGAGCCTCTTGTTGTAAGCTCATTTATATTGCCAGGTAGTGATCATGTGATTACTGATTGTAGTGAGTTAGATGATGAGATTACGAGTAGTTTAGGTTTAATTGTAGAATCAGAATATTGTGGTTTTGAATCAACAACAGTAGTAAATATGCTTGACATTCCATATGAAGTAACAAGGCAGGGTGCTGGTGTTGTTGAGAGGTAGTTAATTAATAAAAAATTTACTTATGAGAACTATTTAACTCTCATACCAGGCATAGCACCATCGTGTGGCTCTAGTATGTATATACCCTTACCATCGCCGGCAGCTAGAACCATGCCTTCAGACATCCCAAATTTCATTTTTCTTGGAGCAAGGTTTGCAACCATTACAGTATGTTTGCCAACCAAACTTTCTGGAGTATAAGCAGATTTTATCCCTGCAAATACTTGCTTAGTTTCTCCACCTAAATCTAGTATAAGTTTTAGCAACTTATCAGCGCCCTCGACATGACTAGCTTCTATTATTTTTACAACACGCAAATCAACTTTCATAAAGTCGTCAATAGTACATTCATCAGTTATATTAAGTTTTGATTTTTTAGTTTCTTCTATTTTTAGAGTTTCTGTTGCTTGCATTTTTTGCGTATCCTCAAGTATTTTATCCACTTTCTCTTTTTCTATGCGAGTAGCTAATGGTTTGAATTTATTTATTTTATGCTCTTTTAAAAATACTGGAGCATCATTCCAATTATTCATTTCGATATTTAAAAATTCTTGAGCTTTTTCAGTAAGGCTTGGGATTATTGGTTTCAAATACGAAACCAAAACCTTAAACATATTGATACCTTGAGAGCAAACTTGATGTACTTTTGCTTCTTGATCTTCTTCTTTTGCTAGTGACCACGGTTTGTGAAAATCTATGAATTGATTAGCTTTGTCTGCCAATCCCATGATTAGTCTGATAGCTGTTGCAAACTCTCTTTGCTCAAATGCTTGTGTGATGTCATTATGAGTCTCAGCAAATTCTTTCTCTAAACTAGTGTCAAAGACTTCATTAGACAAAGTAGCATCAAATTTCTTGTTGATAAATCCAGCACAACGACTTGCAATATTCACTACTTTACCGACTATATCAGAATTTGTTTTAGTCACAAACTCTTCTAGGTTTAGGTCGATATCATCAATTTTTGAAGTCAATCTGGATGCAAAGTAATATCTCAAATAACTAGGATCAAGACTATCAAGGTATGTTCTAGCTTGTATAAATGTACCGCGTGATTTTGACATCTTCTTACCATTCACAGTCAAAAAGCCATTTGCATATACACTTGTAGGTGTTCTGTGATTGGTTGCTTCGAGTATTGCAGGCCAAAAAAGTGCATGGAAATAAATAATATCTTTACCAATAAAATGATAAAGTTCAGTCTCGTTTGAGTTATCTCCCCAATATTTATTAAAATCAATATTGTTTTTATTGCAATAATCTTTCGTGCTAGCAATATAGCCCATAGGAGCATCAAGCCATACATAAAAGAATTTCTTTCCATCAGTATTTGGTATCGCAAAACCAAAGTATGGGGCATCTCTTGATATATCCCAACTTTGTAAACCTTGTTCAAACCACTCTTTAAGTTTATTGGCAACTTCTGGCTGTAAGTTTTTATTTGAACTTATCCAGTCGGATATTTTTTTTTCAAGTTTTGGAAGATCAAAGAAGTAGTGTTGAGAATTTTTTTGTATTGGAGTTTTTCCAGAAACTACAGATTTAGGATTTATTAAGTCAGTAGGGTCATAAGTTGCACCGCAAACTTCACAGCTATCACCGTATTGATCTTCAGCCTTACATTTAGGGCAAGTACCTTTTACAAATCTATCTGGCAAAAACATATTTGCTTCAGGGTCATAAGCTTGTGCTATGTCTTTAGTGCTTATAAGATTATTACTTTTTAGCTTAGTATATATATCTTCGACAATTTCTTTATTCAAATCATTATTTGTTGAATGATAGTTATCAAACTTAATTTCAAAATCAGAGAAATCTTTAAGATGATTAGTAGAGTACCTCACAACAAGTTCTTCTGGAGATATTCCTAGACTCTTAGCTTTTAGCATAATTGGTGTGCCGTGAGTATCACTACCACAGATAAATACACATTCATTGCCTTGTAGTTTTTGGAATCTCACCCAAATATCAGATTGAATATAGCCAAGCATATGACCTAAATGCAAGTCGCCATTAGCATAAGGAAGGGCGTTAGTAACTAGAATTTTACGCATAATAATATAAGTAATTTTTTAAGTTTGTAAATATAGCTTTATTATAGTAGTTTTTGCTTAATTTGTTTAGTAAATATTTCAAAGAACTTAATCTGGCAAAATATCTAGTGTTTAGCTTGACACGAAATATTATCTATATATAATAATCCCACATGGTTACGGAGAGGTGGCCGAGCGGCTGAAGGCGCTCCCCTGCTAAGGGAGTATGGGCTTTAAAACCCATCGAGAGTTCGAATCTCTTCCTCTCCGCCATGATCAATGATATTTGGGTGTTTAGCTCAGCTGGGAGAGCATCGCCCTTACAAGGCGAGGGTCGGGGGTTCGAACCCCTCAACACCCACCAAGTATTTATCTATAGAGTTTCACAAATTTTTCAAAATAATATTTTATCTATTGATTTTAAAAATATAATTTTCTGACAATTGACTAGTTATCATTATGTTTTTTTTTAATAAACATAATGATAAAGCTATGAAAAAGAAAATAATTAGTTTAGCAATGATAGTTGGGGTAGAAGCTCTGGTGGGCTGTGTTAATGAGAGTGGACAAAGGCACGACTTGCTCAATTGAGTTAACCCCTATTTTAAAAACAGCACAAGAAAATCTCTTTGGTAGAAGTACATGTCGTAAGCTCACAAAAGCTTACGGCAGATTCTTATGATATTCAGTGGGATGGAATTTCAAACTTCGCGGATAATTCAAGTTTACCCGTAGGGTTGCCAAGTTGTGGCGGCGGGGTGTGTGATAATCAATCAAATCTTACAGCAGGTGTTTTCACTGCCAGACAAGATGTTAATGTGTCACTAAGCGGTACAGTCATTATAAATGGTACTACATATAACCTTGAAAATGAGCAGGTTGAGGGTGGCAGTTTTGTGGTTGATGGTACGAGTGTAAGTTACGAAATTACAGGTGATGTCAGTACTTGTAATGTAATGAATGCTGGCACACAAGCTTCTGGGGTGAATGGGGTGGCAGTTATCGCTGGTGGGGCAACAGTAGGTGAGGAAGTTTTTGTGCTGGACTGAGCAGTAGGTTCTCATGATATAACTGTGAAGTTCTTGTATAATGATCAAGAGGCAACAAGTAGCTATATAACCATGCAGGCATAAAAGGCTTTATGGCTCATTAAGGGAGTGTCCATAACTTATTCACTGATGTTACGCGCTTTTATTTTTCTAAATCATTTATCTTTCTCATAACTGACAAGTCGCGACTTGTTACTACAAAACATCGCGAATCTCCGGACAGCGATCCGGAGTCTCTTATGCTTAGAGGTAAAATCACTAAAGCGCGTAACATCAGTTATCCAGCAACACTCCTCAAAAATTGTTTTTTTGGATTTTCTACTAAAGCAGCTTCAAGTTACACGATATGTAGTGTTTTTGGAGTATTTTTTATCAAAATCTAATAAGAATTAGGTAGTTTATAGAAAACTTGAAATAAAAAGTAAAAAGATGAAGAAAGGTGTTGCGTTATGAGAAAGTGATGTGTATTATATGTCTTCAC
>JBLFYO010000056.1:0-11247 GCA_047609165.1 Francisella sp. | reverse complement strand
TTAAATTCTGCTGTATATGTTATTCTTTTTCTGCTCATAATCTATATCCTCTTTTGCTCTATATATTATATCTATAGGAATAAAAATTTTTTATTAATTGGTACTTTTATCTGGGGACATTATAAAGCAAATACTATTGCCACAACTAAACAAACTATAGAAAACATCTTAACAGTAGTGTTGGCTTTGCCTTCAGTTATATGAATTGCTCTTCTTTTTTCAAGGTCTACAAATAATGTAATATACTCATGACCTTTAGCTCTACTTGTTTCATTTAATCTAATAGAATCTATATTTTTAAAGTTCTCGTCAACTCTTGTTTTGTCAACATATCTATATCTCTCTAGCATACTCCATAGCTTGTCATCACTGGTCTTAGTAAGCTTAGATACTTTATCGACTGGCATTGATCGACATAGTTGTACAAGTAGTGCTTCAAACAGTAGAGTGAAACCATTACTTAAACCCTCCCATGGAGTCTTGATGAGTCTAGTCTTACCATTAGGTAGTTTTACTCTTGGAACTCTTGCATTTATATAGCATTCGTGTTCAAAAAAGTTTAGATGCTTCCAACTTTTATTCATAGCATCATATGATTTTAAATTACTAAAAGTTTCTCTACCTATATCAATCTTATTATCTTTTTCTTTACCATCTAGAACTACTTTTACTACCTCTGCTTTAGTATCTATATACTCATAAGTAAATGTACTAGATTTTTTAAAGTCTATCGTAATATCAAGTCTTTTAGATTTTATATCAAACTATAAATCTGATACGAACCAGGGGTCATTTATATTTAGGGCTAATTGGAATAGTTCTTGAGTCATTAGAAATCCTGAATTAGAGAATTATTTTTTTAAGTATACCCTGAAATATATTTACCCACACTTTTTT
Organism: Francisella sp.; assembly: GCA_047609165.1. GTDB lineage: Bacteria > Pseudomonadota > Gammaproteobacteria > Francisellales > Francisellaceae > Francisella. The sequence goes on along the minus strand of JBLFYO010000056.1, from coordinate 10,350 downwards.
AGAAGGAACCGGTTTACTTAGGCAGTTGATTCCTAAAGGGACAGATTTTGATACAGTATATGATGATGGTCTTGCTAAATATATAGATTTAATAAATAATAGACCTAGAAAACGATTGAATTGGCTAAGCCCTAATCAAGTTTTTGATAGGGAATTAAATTCTGTTGCACTTGGAACTGGAATCTAGGTAATAACGGTGCTATTAGAAAGGCGATAGTTCTTCTAATAAAATTACAAAAAAATATTTAAATCAAAGGAGAATTTATGTTTGATAATTTATCGTCAGATGATTTTTATAATGAAGTCACAAAAAAAAATATTGGTGTATATACCAAAGAAGAGCAAAAGAAGTTGCAAAATAGCCGAGTGATTATATTTGGCCTTGGTGGTGTTGGAGGGATGGAAGCAATACTTTGTGCTAGAAGTGGTATAGGCCATATAAGTGGAGTCGACCCTGATATTTTTGAGCTATCAAATATCAATAGACAAATGATTGCAATGACATCTACGATGAATAAATCTAAAAGTGAATCTACAGAAAAATATCTCAAGGATATAAATCCTTTTTTAAGTACAAACTTTCATAATGTTAGGGTTACAGAAGATAATGTTGATGAGCTAATAAAGAGTCACGATTTGGTGTTAGAAGCTCTTGATGATATGCCTTCAAGAATAGTTGTGCACAGAGCAGCAAAAAAACACGGTATTCCAAGTATTTCAATGTCAGGAAGTCCTCCACATCGCGGTTTTGTATCCTCTTTTTTCCCTAATGGAATTTCATATGAAGATGCTTTGAACATTCCTACTAAAGGTAAATCGATCTCTGATGAAGAAGTGACAAGTTTTGTACATGAGATAAAGAAAAAAAGAGCACAGTATTCTGTTACTAAAGGAGCTCCCCAGCAATGGGCAGATGACTTTTGTGAAGGTAAGGCTGGCTGGATTATCACTCCCATAAGAGCAAGTCTTTTAGCATCTTTTAGTTGCCATGAAGCGATACAAATATTAATAGGACAAAAACCATTGGCACCAGCACCAAAAGGCATATATATAGATATGGATAATCTGACTAATCCAGTTAGAGTTATAAATCCAGAATGTGGTTTTTGGGAAGCATATAAAATTTAAGAATTATATAAAAAGAGAGATAATATGGATAATCTAGAAAAAGAAATATATGCAAGAAATATTGGTGTAATAACCCCAGAAGAACAAATTAAGCTTAAAAATATTACAGTTACTGTAATTGGAGCTGGAGGAGTCGGAGGAATTACTTTAATTAGCTTAGCACGAATGGGATTTGGTAGTATTCAAGTTATTGATGGTGATGAGTTTGAATATAGCAATATAAATCGCCAAATGTTGTCGGCTGTTTCTAAAGTTGGTAAAAGTAAGGCTGAGTGTGCAAAAGAAGCAATTCTTGATATAAACCCAAATATAAAAGTTTCTATTAGAAAAGAAATGATGACCGAGGATAATATAGAAGAAATTATAACCGGCTCTGATATCGTTGTAGATGCTACGGATAATTTAGTTAGTAGGGTTATCATTCATAGAACAGCACAAAAATTAAATATTCATTCTATCTGGATTGCAGTAACTCCTCCATTTAGAGGAGGGGTCATAACTTTTTCTCATAACACGCCAGATTATGAGGTTGTACTGAGCCACCCTTCTCATGGTAAAGAATTAACAGAAGAAGTAAAAAAAGAAATATCTTTAATAAAAGATAGGCGTGCAAAAATTTCTGTAGAACATGGAGCATTAGATGATTGGGCAGATGCTTATATAAATAAAAACGCACCATGGGCTGTTATTTGTCCTGTAGCAAACATTGTAGGTATTTGTGCAAGTTTTGAGGCTTTTAAAATTGCTCTTGGAAGGGTTGGATTGAAGCCAGTATATGCACCTAATTTACTTAGAATAGATATGTCAAAAACTATAATGATAGAAGAGACTGTATCTAAAACAGGAACTTGGGATAATGCAGAACTATAAGTTTTTTATAATACTTTGTGTAAGTATCTTTATGTCATCTACTATGTATGCTGGAGATATAGTTTCATCAGATCATTATATTAAATATAATGATCAAAAAATTCATTTAAAGGAAAAAAAGACTTCTAAGAAAGATTTTAAAGGTACCATTATGCTTTTGAGTCCTTTGAGTATTCCTGCGATTCCAGCTTTTGATATCCCTAAATATTCATTAATGGATAGCTTAGCAGAAAAGGGCTATGATGTTTGGGCTATCGATTTTATTGGTGAAGGAAAGTCATCTTACCCTAAGCTGATGGATGAATTTGATACGCCAATCGGATTTTATCCATCACAAAAAGGTATTTATCCATTGCAAGCTAAGCAAGCAGTAAAACAATTAGATGAGGCTGTAGACTTTGTTTTAGAAAAAACCAAACAAAAGAGTATAGACTTACTTGGATGGTCTTGGGGATCTGTTGTTGCTGCAATGTATAGTATTGATTATTCAGCTAAGGTTAAGCATCTAGTATTATATGGATCAATGTATTCATCTCATCTAAAAAAGTCATTGGAACCACTTTTTATTAAACCATTTGCAGGTAAGGATGGAGAATTTAGTGAGAATCTTCCAGCTTTTCAAAATGTACCTTGGAAAATGGTGGAAAATCATTGGAAATTAATGCTTAAGATTCCTTGGAAAAAAATTGTAGGTCATGGTGAAATGATGATTGGTGAGAATAAAGATATTGTGCGTAATAGTGTTATAAATGAAGTCGGTGACACATATGTGAAAATAGATCCAAGCCCAAACCCTCATGTAAGAAATTCGTTGCGCAGACCGATGGGACCAATGAAAGATTTGTATTCTATATGGAATGGACATCCGATTTACGACATTAAAAAACTAAAGACCCCCACTTTAGTTATATATGGAGACCAAGATTTTTTTGCTGATAAAAATCTTTATAAAAAATTAGATAATGTAGATATAAAAAAAGAAGTGGTGCTTAATAAGGCAACTCATTGGTTAATTTATGAAAAAACTAGAAAACAGTTTATTGATGAAGTATTAAAATTTTTGGCTAAATAATTATGAAAAAAATAAAAATATTAGATTGTACTTTACGTGAAGGAGAGCAGTCTCCAGGAATATGCTTCTCTGTGCAAGAAAAAATCATTATTGCAGAAAAACTTAAAGAATTTGGTGTGGATCTTATAGAAATTGGTCATCCAGGTATATCTGAGGCAGAGCAACAAAACTGTACTGAAATAGTTAATAGCGTAAAAAATGTAGATTTATTAGTTCATTCTCGAGCTACTAAGGAAGATGTTGAAGCTGCTAGTAATACTTGTGCTCAATGGATAGGAATATGGGCTTCATATAATGATGTTTCTCTTGAAACAAAATTTAGCAATAAATCTCGAGATTGGGTAAAAAGCAGAGTTGCTGAAGCAATAATATTAGCAAAAAAGTTAGGATTCAAAGTTAGATTTAGTATCGAGGATGCGTCGAGGACTTCTTTAGAAGATATTTGTGATCTTACTAGTGAAGCATTAGCTTTTGGTGCAGATAGAATTAGTTTGGCAGATACTGTAGGTATTTGGCACCCAAATGAATGTTATGATACCGTTAAAATGATAAAAGAAAAATTTAATTGTGAAATAGAAGTTCATTTACACAACGATCTTGGGTTGGCACAAGCAAATGCTATCTCAGCAATTGATGGAGGTGCAACAGTCATAGATACATCTATACTAGGTATAGGAGAAAGAGTTGGAATCTGCGACTTAGTACCAACAGCTAAAATTTTAAATAAGTTTTATTCAGCAAATAAATTTGATTTCAAACAATCTCAAGAGCTATCTAATATGATATCTAGAATAGGTTGTTTTAATATTGAGCCTCATCATCCGCTAGTTGGAGCAAATGCATTCACGCATGCTTCAAAATATCATGTAAAAGCTATTAGAGCTAACCCTAAAGCTTATGAGGAAATAGTACCAATGGAGTTTGGAAGGCAGCGAAGTATAGCTGTAAATGAACTTAATAGGTCGGATAATCAAAGAATAAATAATAGCCTTGAGGTAAAAACTCCTTTTATTAAGGGAGCTTCAGAACTATTGCATCATCGAGATGGCGTTGGATCAAGGTGGGTGTTTATGGATAGCCGTATAGATCCTAGAAGTCATATTTATATTATAGAAAGAAGTTTTGATAAAGATTATTCAGATTCATATCAGCCTCATGTGGACTCTCATGCACATAATTGTGATAGTAACTTTGTCTTTATGGGTAGTAATGAAGATGGAACAGGTTTAAAAGTAAGTGTTACTTTTGGACATGGAGAAAATCAAGAAACTAAAATAGTTAATAGCCCGGCCTCTGTTTATATTCCTAAAGATGTTTATCATAATTATTCTTATATTTCTGGAACAGGAAGATTTTTGAATTTTGTATTATCACCGAACTATAATCAAAGTATTATTAATCAATAAGCTTTGTTGGCTATATTGATTGCCGTTAGATTAATTGCATGATTTTAGCATAGTATATGGTTTACACCTACTTTACCTATAAACATTTAGTAAAGCATCAGCAATTCCCGCTGGCTTCTAAAACCCTTGATTTATAAGGGTTTAAAAAATTGCTTTTAGTAAACTTTTTTAGCCAAAGCTATATATGTGGTAAATACATAATTATCTTAGCGGGAATCGCTCGTAAAGCATGTGATTTATAGTATTTTTATATGTTTTTTGCTACTCACAAGAAATGGTAAAGTTTATATATTATAGGGTAAATGTAATAATTTAATCAAACGGCAACAGTGCCTCTTTGTTTTTTTTGGCTAAAGTCAGCAGAAGAGTTTGTGAAAAACTCCATATTATAATTACAATCCTAATCCATCCAAATACTTCTCAGCATCTAAAGCAGCCATACAGCCAGTTCCGGCAGAAGTTACAGCTTGTTTGTATACATGATCTGCTACATCGCCAGCAGCGTATACGCCTTGGATATTTGTCTGAGTAGCATAACCTACTAAACCTGATTTTACTTTTATGTAGCCATTTTCCATATCTATTTGGTTCTTAAATATACCCGTATTTGGCGTATGACCAATAGCTATAAATACCCCGTGAATATCAAGCTTAGTTATTTCATCAGTATTGACACTTTTTACTCTAATAGAATCAACGCCCATGTCATCACCACAAACCTCTTCAAGAGTTGTATCCCAAAGGGTTTTGATATTGCCAGTTTTAGATTTTTCCATAAGCTTATCTATAAGGATTTTCTCGGATTTTAAACTATCCCTACGATGAATAAGAGTTACAGATTTTGCGATATTTGACAGAAAAAGAGCTTCTTCAACAGCAGTATTACCACCACCTATTACAGCTACATCCTTGTTTTTATAAAAGAAACCATCACAAGTAGCACAAGCAGACACACCTTTACCCATAAATTTCTCTTCAGACTTTAAACCTAAGTATTTTGCCGTTGCACCTGTAGAGATTATCAAAGCATCACAAGTGTACTCTTCAAGCTCTCCAATCAACTTAAAAGGCTTATTAGTAAGCTCAACAGAGTTGATAGTGTCATAGACAATTTGAGTATCAAATCTTTCAGCTTGCTTTTGGAGATTTTCCATAAGTTCTGGACCCATTATACCATCAGCTTCGCCTGGCCAGTTATCTACATCAGTCGTGGTTGTAAGCTGACCACCGGGTTGCATCCCTGTGATGATTACAGGATTTAAGTTTGCACGAGCTGCATAAATTGCTGCAGTGTAGCCAGCAGGGCCTGAGCCTAGGATTATTAGTTTGTGATGAGTCGCCATTTGAATGTTTTGAATAGTATAAATGTTGAGAAATTATAGCATATTGTTTTGGAAGTGTGACTTTAGTCGCACCTTTTACCGTGAAGACTAAAGTCTCCGTTCCAGATGATTTTTAATAGCCATCATTTCATCAATTTGAGAAATTTTGATTTCTAAATTTTCAGCAGGGAAAGCTTTAAAATCGTTACAACGCTGAACTTTTTTTGAAGCAGAGCAGAGTATATTATTTACTTTGGTAGTATTTAAAATATCATACACATTATCCGAATTAACTCCTCCACCTGGCATTATTTGTATTTCATTGCCAAATTTCTCTTGAAGTGCTTTGATAGTTTGCAATCCTTCTACGACATTCATAGCTCCGCCAGAAGTTAAGATTCGATCAAAACCAAGCTCAATAATCTGTTGAGTACTTGCGTATATATCATCAGTCAAATCAATAGCTCGATGAAAAGTTAGTTCTTTGCCAGCTTTTTTCACAAGGTCAATAAATGGCTTTAGAAATTGACTATCAACTTGATTATCTTTAGTTAAAGCTCCGACAACTATCCCATTTACACCAAGCTCTAGCATCAGCTTATAATTTGCAGTTAAATATCATCATAATAAAAATCCCCTGCACGATGACGAATCATTGCTTGTAGTGAGCCTGTGAAATTTTCCTTAGCAAAAGTCACCAAGCTAGGTGAGGGTGTAAGACCTTCGACACCTAAGGCGCTACAAAGCTCAAGTCTATCAGCACTAGCTTTTTGAGCATTTACGATTGATTGGTGATTATCGATGCAGATTTCTCGGGTTGACATTGTTATTTCAATAAATTGGAAAATTTAACCTAAGAAGCATTATACTATATTTAGTTAGTGAGATTTTTATAAAAGGAAATGTTTTATGAGTCAATTATTTATAGTTTATCTAGGTGGTAGTGCCATAAAGGCAAATATTGAGCTACACGATATACAGTTTGTTATAGGCAATAAAATTGAAGATACATACGAGCAACTTAGAAATAATTGGTTCGGTACGATCAAAGGTTTACATCTAGATAGTTATAAAGCCATAAAAGGAGCTGATAACTATAGAATTTCTTTAGAAAATGAACCGGAAGTTTTGAATAAAAAACTGTATTTTATAAATCTTGGTGGTTATCATAAAGACAAGTTAAATGAGCTACATGAGTTTGCTTTATTTGTAGCTAGTGATAAAGCAGAGGCTAAGAAAAAAGCGATAGATAGTTTGTTAAATACTAGTTTGATTAAGCACAAAGACAATTTAATGGAAGTCGATGATTGCTTGGAGCTTTGTTCTATAGATGGTAAGTATGTTCATCTACACCCAAGTGATGAAAAATTTGATTTGAAGCCTGATTGGTTTGGGTATAGGGTTATTGGGTAGGTTTTGATTTTAACAATTATAATTTCATTATTTAAGAATAATATTTCTGTAAATGGCACAAATAAAAATCAGCAAAACTTTAGAATAATGGAGTCCGAAACTCAAAGGCTCCCAACAATTAAGAGTAATAAACATGTGGCTACAGAAGTCGAGAAGCTTTCAGAAAGATTCTGTTTAGTTCTAAAGTTGATGAATGAAGAGAGGGGCTGTTTAAAGTTTACCATTGCTAAATTAGCTGAAATAATGGGGTTACAAAAAATTTGTCGGGAGGCAAGAGCCTGATTTCTTATTTATAGAAAGGTTTTCAGAAATATTTGGAGTTAATAAAAGATGGCTCTCTGAAGGTAAAGGAACCCCTTTTTCAAATGATTTTCAAACAAAACCGTACCCTATGGATTACTTTGATATGATTAAAGAAGTTAAGCCAGATAGAGTATACTTTGTTAAAGAGAATACAAGTACATCTTCAGCTTTCATATTGTTAAGAATTTCTAAATGGAAATATTTAATACTGGATAGAGCTTGGCATATAAGTGATGAAGTAGGAGCTACTGGTCAAGCACAGCTTTATAGCTTTTATTCTTTAGTAAAGAAGCTTTGCGCTGAAAGAGAACTGTATATTAACTGTAATGGTTTAATTCTTGAAAAAGAAGAGTTTAGTCTGTTGTTAAATGGTGAAATTTTTCCTGGCAAATTTGTTGATATAGGGTTTACTGAAAACCCTTGGTGGGATGATTTGACAGATATTTATAATAACTATCCTATTACAAGTCATTATGAAGTTTGGTATGGAAAAAGTTTTATTAAAGCCCAAGAAATTATAAGATCATGTATAAAATATCAATTATAAATTTAGACTACCAACTCAGCCTGTTTCTTAACAGGCTCAGCCATTCCATCAGTCCATACCCAATAATAAACTGGCTCGCTACCTTTAAAGCTTGCTACAAAATAATTATCATTATTATCAATAGCGTGAATTGTTAGCTCGTCAAGATAACCAGTTTTTAGGTGGCGTAAATCTTTCGCTGCTTCAAGTACTGCTTCTTTTACATTCATTTCCATTTTCATAATGTGTTAACTGATAATGGTTTAGAGTTTACAGATTCTTTTGTTACAAAAGATAAAAAAGTTAGTGGTAATCATAAATTTGATAGATGGTGTGATGGAGAAGGTATTAACCATCTTTAACTGCACCAAGAACTTCTAAAACAAATAGTATGGTAGAAAGAGTTAATGGCACTATAAAGAACGCTACCGTAAAGTCTAAAAGCTATGTGAATGTCGGATAAATGACTAAAGATTTAGTCATTTATTTGTATTTTTATAATTTTCAACGAAGCACAGCAGTTTAAAAAAAGAATTAAAAGTGAAAACTCCATTTGACGCGGTCGTAGAATGGTATAAAATAAAGCCAGAGATTTTTTAATGAAACCCCTGATATGTTTCAGACTAAAGCTTGTAAGATTTTTGGACAACGTACCCAAACTAGACAACTAGGGAATTATATTTATGGTCAAAAGATCTATATTTGTATACGAAGGATTAAAGATAACCAGTTTTTGCATATTAAGTATGGTAATTTTTATTGCTCTAGGAGTAGATTATCAGCTATTACTAATACTTTTTAATATTGCGGTAATGTCTACAGTAGCTACATTTTCACCTAACAAGATGTCGTTATGGTTTTTATTGGAAGGTGCTACGGTAGTAACAATATCATCATTAATAGGGTGTATAGTGAGTTTTTATATCCCAGCCATCTCCGGAGTTATAATTATAGTTTATGGATCTTTAGCTTTTTTTATTCCTAAATATAAAGATCAGTCAAATATTTTCGTCATTGGTGCATTAGTTTATTCAGTTTCTACAATATCACCACTAACATTTGTTCAAGCTTCTATTATAGGCTTATATTCATTAATTCTTATTATTGTTTTGTTAGTAGTATATTATTTTTATGATAATCATATTATTTATAATAAACATAACTACTTAGAGAGAGTATACAATTCTCAGAGATACACACTTGGACTAATATCTTTAAGTTCTTTATTGCTAGCATTTTGTATTATTAGCTACCTAAAAAACTATAATATTAGTCATTTATATTGGGTGAATATTACAATTCTAGCTATTTTACAAAGTTCTAGTGAAGGAACTATAAGAAAAACGGCATTTACAAGAATTACTATGAATGCAGTTGGAGCGTTTATTACTATATTTGTTATGTCGTATATAATGCCTGAAACAGAGTGGATTAATATGGTTTTTTTATTATTACTGTTGTTTGGTATATTTTCTCTTGGTTATTCTTATGCGATTAGAATTTTATTGATCGAAATATTTGTCTTAACAATAACTCATTTACTTGGACAATATAATCATATATTATCGATTGATAGGTTGTTATTAACCTTACTAGGAGGAAGTTTAGTTTTTATTACTGGATATTTTGTTATTAAGCTTACCAAGCTAAAAGAAGAGTTGAACTAGCATTGGAATTTATCAGGCAATATAGATCTCGTTATTATGATATGATTATTGGGTAATTATTTATAAAATAGTGGAATTTAAGTAAGTATGTATATTGTTGAAAGTACAGAAGCTCATCTAAATCAATTAGTTGATGTTTTTGAGGAATATCGAGAGTTTTGTGGTTTTAAAAGAAGCCAAAATAAGACTAAGCTATTTTTAAAAAAATTAATTTGTGATAAAGAAGCTATTATATTCATTGCAGTAGACTCTAAAACAGACAGTATTATGGGATTCGTTAATTTATTCCCTTCTTATTCTAGTCTTTCACTACAACGATTATGGATATTAAATGACCTTGGTGTATCTAGTGATTTTAGAGGAAAAGGAGTATCGAAAGCTCTAATTCATAAGGTTCAAGAATTTGCAAAGGAAACTAATGCAATTCGTGTTGAGTTAAAAACAGCTCTAACAAATACTACTGCCCAGAGTCTCTATAGAGCAATGAACTTCATAATAGACTCAAAGCATGTTTATTATAGAGTCCCATACTAGTTTATAATGTCCCCAGATAAAAGTACCAATTAATAAAAAATTTTTATTCCTATAGATATAATATATAGAGCAAAAGAGGATATAGATTATGAGCAGAAAAAGAATAACA
>JBLFYO010000055.1:0-11343 GCA_047609165.1 Francisella sp. | reverse complement strand
GTGGTTAAAGATCATTTGGATCAAAACTTCGCTAACTTTTTATATCTAATTGCAGATAACAAAAGATTGGAACTCTTGCCAAGTATTGCTTTACAATTTGGAAAGATTAAAAATGCTCAGTCAAATAATAAGCTTGCTAGTGTTACTTTGGCATATAAAGCAGGAGCTGCTTTGCTAGAAAGTCTAAGGTTGAGTTTAGAGAAGAAATTTGATTGCTCTATTGATTTAGATGTAAAAATAGATCCAACAATAATTGGTGGGGCTATAGTTAAAGTGGGTGATACGGTAATAGATGATTCTGTATCTGGTCGTTTAGAGAAAATGAAAAGTATTTTATTGTCATAAATTTATAGGAAATGAGTATGCAACTAAGTCCATCAGAGATTAGTGGTCTAATCAAGCAAAGAATTAAGAAGTTTGATGATTCTATCGAACTAAAGTCAGAAGGTACTATTGTAAGTGTCGCTGACGGTATTGTTACAATATATGGTCTAAATGATGTCACTGCTGGTGAGATGATTAAGTTGCCAGGCGATATATTTGGTCTAGCTCTTAACCTAAACACGGACTCAGTTGGTGCTGTGGTATTGGGTGAGTATGATCATATTAGAGAAGGTGATAAAGCTTACTGTACTGGTAGGATTTTGGAAGTGCCAGTTGGTCCTGAGCTTTTAGGTAGAGTTGTAAATGCATTGGGAGCTCCTATTGATGGTAAAGGCGATATCGCTACTACCACTACATCTCCTATTGAAAAAATATCTCCAGGTGTGATTTGGAGAAAATCTGTAGATCAAGCTTTGCAAACAGGTATCAAGTCTATTGACTCGATGGTGCCGGTTGGTAGAGGTCAAAGAGAGTTGATTATTGGTGATAGACAGATTGGTAAAACAGCGATAGCTATTGATACAATCATCAATCAAAAAGATACAGGTGTTAAGTGTATATATGTTGCTATCGGTCAGAAAGCTTCAACTATTGCAAATATCGTAAGACAATTAGAAGAGCATGACTCTCTTAAGCATACAATTATCGTAGCAGCAACTGCTTCTGATTCGGCTGCTTTACAATTTATAGCACCTTACGCGGGCTGTTCTATGGGTGAATACTTCAGAGATCGCGGCGAAGATGCTTTAATCGTGTATGATGATTTGACTAAACAAGCTTGGGCTTATAGACAAATTTCACTACTATTAAGAAGACCTCCGGGTCGTGAAGCATATCCTGGTGATGTGTTTTATCTTCACTCAAGACTTCTTGAAAGAGCAGCTAGAGTGAATGAAAAGTATGTTGAGAAATTTACAAATGGTGAAGTAAAAGGTAAGACAGGTTCTTTAACTGCTCTACCAATCATTGAAACTCAAGCGGGTGATATATCAGCATTTATACCAACAAATGTAATTTCAATTACAGATGGTCAGATTTTCTTAGAGACGGATTTATTTAACTCTGGTCTAAGACCTGCGATCAATCCGGGTAACTCAGTTTCTCGTGTTGGTGGTGCAGCTCAGACTAAGATTATTAAAAAACTAGGTGGTGGTATTCGTTTAGCACTTGCTCAGTTTAGAGAATTAGAAGCATTCTCGCAGTTTGCATCAGATCTTGATGAGGCTACAAGAGCTCAGCTAAATAGAGGTGAGAGAGTTACAGAGCTTCTTAAACAGAAGCAATTCTCAACTTTATCAGTAGCTCTTATGGGTCTATCATTATTTGCAGCAGATAATGGTTATTTAGATAGCTTAGAAGTTGCAGATATTATTCCTTTTGAATCAGCTTTACATGCACTTGCAGAAGATAAGTATGCAGATGTAGTCGCTGATATAAATGCAACAGGTAAATATGATTCTGAAATTGCGGATAAGCTAAAAGTAATCGTAGAAGACTGTAAAGCAAATCAAGCTTGGTAGGGGTAGACTATGTCTAATGCTAGAGAGATTAAATCTAAAGTAGCTAGTGTTAAAAACACTCAAAAGATTACGGGTGCTATGGAGCTTGTTGCAGCTAGTAAAATGAGAGGTGCTATTGTTAAAATGAACAATGTGCGTCCTTATGTAAGTTGTGCTAATACAATTATCAAAAATGTCGTAGCTGCTAGTATTGACTATCCAAACCCATATCTTTTAGATCGTGAGATTAAGCGAGTGGGTTATATTGTAACTTCTACTGATAGAGGTCTTTGTGGTGGTCTAAATATCAACTTATTTAAGCAAGTACTTAGAGATATCAAGAAAAATCTTGATAAAAAGATTGGTGTTGATATCTGCGTGATTGGTGCAAAAGCAGAAGCTTTTTTTACTAAGCTTAAAGGAGTAAATATAATAGCAATAGCTCATTATTCTGATAAGAATAATGAGGCTAGCATTAAATCAATCGTTGGTGCAGTAACTGTTATGCTTGATAAGTTTACGAAAGGTGAGTTAGATAGGATTTATCTAAACAGCAATAATTTTGAAAGCACTATAAAACAAAAACCGAAACAGCAAACACTATTGCCTATCCAAGATGTTTTTACTGAAGAAGAAAAAAAAGCCAATAAGGCTCAAGCTTCAAAAGGGCATTGGGACTATATCTACGAAAGGGATATTGAAGAGGTTCTTAATGCTTTATGTGTTCGATACATCGAAGCGCAAGTGCGTGGAGCAGTATTGGAAAATGCAGCATGTGAGCAAGCGGCTCGTATGTTGGCAATGAAGAATGCTACAGATAATGCTGGCGATATTATTGATCAGCTTAATTTAGATTATAACAAAGTAAGACAAGCTATGATTACGCAAGAGCTTGCGGAAATTTGTTCAGGTGCAGCAGCAGTTTAGGAGAGATAAATGAGTACTGGTAAAATTATTCAAGTAATTGGTCCTGTTATTGATGTGGAATTTTCACGCGGTAATACGCCAAAAGTATATGACGCATTAAAAGTGGAAGAGGCTTCTCTTGTGCTTGAAGTGCAACAACAAATAGGTGATGGTGTAGTTAGAACTATTGCTATGGGTACAAGTGATGGCTTACGCCGTGGAATGGAAGTTATTAATACTAACGCTCCTATATCCGTACCAGTAGGTAAGGGTACGCTAGGTCGTATCATGAATGTACTAGGTGAGCCAATCGATGAAGCTGGACCTGTAGAGCATACAGAGACTAGATCTATCCATCAAGCACCACCAGCTTATGATGAGCTAGCTTTAAGTACAGAAATTTTAGAAACAGGCATCAAAGTAGTCGATCTTATTTGTCCCTTTGCAAAAGGTGGTAAAGTAGGTTTGTTCGGTGGTGCAGGTGTTGGTAAGACCGTTACAATGATGGAACTTATCAACAATATCGCTAAAGAGCATAGCGGATACTCAGTATTTGCAGGTGTTGGTGAACGAACTCGTGAAGGTAATGACTTTTATTATGAGATGAAAGACTCAAATGTATTAGATAAAGTAGCACTTGTTTACGGTCAAATGAATGAGCCGCCAGGTAACAGACTAAGAGTAGCTTTGACAGGCCTTACTATTGCAGAAGGGTTCCGTGATGAGAAGCGTGATGTTCTTATGTTTGTAGATAACATCTATCGTTATACACTTGCTGGTACAGAAGTATCTGCACTTTTAGGTCGTATGCCTTCAGCTGTGGGTTATCAACCTACACTAGCTGCTGAAATGGGTGCATTACAAGAGCGTATTACATCTACAAAAACGGGTTCTATTACTTCAGTTCAAGCTGTATATGTACCTGCCGATGACTTAACAGATCCATCTCCAGCTACTACATTCTCGCATTTAGATGCTACGATTGTACTATCTCGTCAAATTGCTGAGCTTGGTATATATCCTGCGGTAGATCCACTAGATTCTACTTCAAGACAGTTAGATCCTTTAGTCGTTGGTCAAGATCATTATGAAACGGCTCGTTCGGTTCAAAAGATTTTACAAAGATACAAAGAACTTAAAGATATCATTGCAATTTTAGGTATGGACGAATTATCTGATGAAGATAAGAAGACAGTAGATAGAGCTCGTAAGATTCAAAGATTCCTATCTCAACCGTTCCATGTTGCAGAAGTATTTACAGGTAACCCTGGTAAGTTTGTATCTCTAAAAGATACTATTGCAAGCTTTAAAGCTATTGCAAGTGGAGAGTATGATCACTTACCTGAGCAAGCTTTCTATATGGTAGGTTCTATTCAAGAAGCTATTGAAAAAGCAAAAAACCTATAGGTAAAAAAGTATGTCTAAAAACTATCTAAAAGTCGATGTAGTTAGCCCGTTAGGCTCTGTGTTTACAGGTGAAGCTGATATGGTCAGTTTGCGTGGATCTGCAGGTGAGATGGGTATAGCTTACGGACATACAGAACTTCTTTCTACTATGCCTGCTGGTGTGGTTAGTATAAAAAAAGATGAAACTACTGAGGTGCTGTATGTATCTGGGGGAATTATCGAAGTAACACCAACTCGTGTAACAATTATGGTTGACGACATGGAGAAAGCTGAAAATCTAAATAAAGCAGAGGCTGAAAAAGCTAAAGCTAGAGCGGAAGAAGCTTTAAATAAGTCTGATGCTTCAAAACTTGATATCGACGAAGCTCATAAAAGACTAGAAGAGGCAGATGCTCGCTTGAAAGCTCTTAATGCTTCTAATGGTATTTATTATTCTAAGTAGCAAATTTCTATAATTTAAAAAAATATTTCCTGGATTTACCTTATAACTTCAATTAGGAAGATGTTTCACTAAGTTTTCTTGAAAATTAACTCAACATTTTATATATTGACACAGGGCAATTACATAAAAATAAGACCTAAGCAAAACCCTTGTAATATAAGGGTTGAATGCGATTTAGCCTATTACATTTTTGATAAAACCTAGATTCCAGTTTCAAGTACAACAGAATTTAATTCCCTATCAAAAACTTGATTAGGGCTTAGCCAATGCAATCGTTTTCTAGGTCTATTATTTATTAAATCTACATATTTAGCAAGATCATCATCAGATACTGTATCAAAATCCGTCCCTTTAGGAATCAACTGCCTAAGTAAACTATTAGTATTTTCATGTTTAGAAAATTTTTTACCATTGTCATATGTCATACTGATGCACAGTCTAGCAGGTAAGTCAGCAAAACCATCTTTTGTAGCATCTAGCACAGCTTGAGATATTTTATTGGACAACTTTTAATACTATCAACTTACCATTTTTTCTTTCTACATTAGTGTAAATAGCTCCTTTGTGATTTTTGCCAATAATAGTGTCTCCTTCCCAGTGACCAATTTCTTCTCGCAACTCCACACTTTCAGGTCTTTTATCTATCATTCTTCGATTGAGTATTTGATGTTTAGACTTCTTATCATGCGATACTTTTTACCTTTGCGACGAAAGTATACTTTCACTAATTCAGGCTTATATTTATAAATATATTAGAGCTATAGATAAAAGTGGGGAGCTAAAAAGCACTTGCAAGTCATGCAGAATAAGGGTTTAAAAAGAATGTTTTAAAAAATAGCTGTAAAAAAAGACTAAAATCTATCCAAAATGTAGCTCAAATTTAATGAAGAAAATAGGTAAAAGAATGATATTCAGAGATATAAATGTAATACTTGTAATGCTAAATTCCAACTTGCTAGAAGACCTGTTAAAAGAATAGAAATTTTATTTAGAAAGTATGTATTTAAACATCAAACGTATGAAAATTTAGCCCAAGAATATTCTAAAAGTATCAGTTGGATTCAACAACAAATATACAGCTATAAAATTGCCGTAAAACACATCGTCCAAGAGCTATAAACCTAGTGTGTGATACGACCTTTTATGGTAAGAGAAAAGATCACTTAGGCACGGTAGTACTTTATGATTCTATAGGGCATGAGGTTATACTTTGGAATCATGTTGAAAGTGAAAAGTATCAATACTATAAGTAGCTATTAAAAGAGTTGCTTATACTTGGATATAGCATTAATGCAGTCACACTTGATGGTAGGAGAGGCTTAAACACAATGTTTAAGGCATATCCTTTGATGATAGAGATGCTATGGCACCACCACGCCCTCTATTGAGCATATGTATGTTAATTGATCAAGAGCTTAATACCACGATACAGGAGTTCTCTCCATGAAGCCAGTTAGCACATGAAATCATGCAACCAGCGTTGTTTGTAGGTAATTATTTTATCTATAGTGATGTCTCTTAGTAGTTGTTTATGAGACTAATATCTTAATTCTCTAAAGGATAAGTCGCAACTTGTCTTTACAATCTCAAAAAATCAAAAAAAATAATATATGCACGGCATTTTTAAGCTGTTTGTTTATAAAATGTTATAATTATTCTCATAGATTAATTAACAAGAAATTACACTATGATAACAACAAGATTTGCACCTAGTCCTACTGGGTTTTTACATGTTGGCGGTGTGCGTACAGCTCTATTTAGCTGGCTTTATGCCAAAAAAAATAATGGTAAATTTATTCTAAGAATTGAAGATACTGATCTTGAAAGATCCACTCAGGTAGCTGTTGATGCTATCTTAGATGGTATGAGCTGGCTTGGTCTGAAAAATGATGGCGAAGTTTATTATCAAACTAAAAGATTTGATAGATACAAAGAAGTGGTAGAGCGTCTAATAAAAGATGGCAAAGCATACTACTGTAATTGCTCAAGAGAAAGACTTGATGAGCTAAGAGAGTATCAGCAATCTAATAACCTAAAAACTGGTTATGATAATAAGTGTCGTGATACTGGATATATTCCAAAAGATGGCGATAGCTTTGTAGTGAGATTTAAAAATCCTACAGAGGGTATGGTAAGTTGGGATGATGCGGTAAAAGGTAAAATCTCGATAGCGAACCAAGAGCTTGATGATATGGTTATCCAAAGAACTGATGGTTCGCCGACTTATAATTTCTGTGTTGTAGTAGATGATATGGATATGGACATAACTCATGTGATTCGTGGCGATGATCATGTCAATAATACTCCTAAGCAGATAAATATTTATAAAGCGTTAGGGGCTAAGATACCAGTATTTGCACATTTATCGATGATACTTGGTTCTGATGGTGCTAAGCTATCAAAACGTCATGGTGCTGTAAATATCATGCAGTATCGTGAAGATGGCTATTTACCACAAGCAATGCTTAATTATCTAGTCAGACTTGGTTGGTCTCATGGTGATCAAGAGATATTCTCTATAGAAGAAATGATAGCTGATTTTGATCTTGAGCATATAAACGCATCTTCTGCTCGTTTTGATTTTGAAAAACTTAAGTGGATAAATAAGCATTATCTAGTAGAGTCTAAGATAGAAGATATCGCTGCAGAGGTAGAGTATCATTTTGCAAAAGCAGGTTTAGATATAAAAAATGGTCCGAGTTTAGAAGACTTGGTGCCGGTAATGGCTGAAAAAGCTGAGACACTAGTAGAGCTTGCTGAGAAGTCTCGTTATTTTTATTGTGATGATTTTGAGTACGATCTTGCAGCTGTTAAAAAGCACATCAAAGCTACTACTGGTGAGATACTTATTGCTACACTTGGTAATTTGGAAGCTTTAAGTCGAGAGAGCTGGCAAGATGAGACTATACTACATAGTGTTATAAGCACAACGGCAGAACAATGTGAGTGTAGCATGGGTAAAGTTGGTATGCCACTTAGAATTGCTATTACAGGCTCAGGTCAGTCTCCTAATATAGGTGTTACACTTAAGCTTCTTGGTAAGGCTAGAGTTGTAGCTCGTATTCATAGAGCTATTAAAGGGCTTTGTGGGTTGTGATGAGATTTTATATTACAAGCTTATTGTTGCTAGCATTATCTTTGCCCGTTTACTCAAATAACCATTTTGGTAATAACTTAGGAGGTTGTGGTTTGACTTTTGCTCCAACAAATCTTGAACATAGTGCAAACTGGAAGTCTAAAAATATTACAAATAACGACCAAGCTCAGCTAAAGCCATACAAGCACGCAATAAAGTATAAGACTAATGATAAAAACTATATTATCAAGCCTATAAATAAACGCCTAGCCGATTCGCTACCAAAAATAGGTAAGTGGATGATGGTAGATACTAAAAATTATAATGATAAAACACTGCCTAAAAACATAGCTGCTGCGTGGGTATATTGGCGTGGTGTGGAAAATTTTATTGTTAATGGTGTATCCCAACCTGAAATATATACAGTTGAACCAATAAATGCTGTTTTTGTTCTCAATGATTTTGATAATACTAGTCAAGCTAATGACTATCTAACAAGATTAGTTGAAAAGCTAGGTTATTCTGGTGCAGATTCTATAAATCATAGTGGTGGTTACGGAATATATTTTAATGATAAATTCTATTCGCAGCTATCTAGCAGTCCTACTGGTACAGATGATAAAAATATACCTCTTACATTTAATAAGGGGATGGGTGAGTATACAGATCACTTTAGAATATTGGGTCCTTATGTTGAACATAGTGGAGGCTCTAAAACATATGTATACGGAATGTCTGTGTCAAGAGAGTCACAGTGGTTTAAGGGCAAAAATATTAATTGTGGTAATTTGTATGTTTCTTTTAATCAAGCTGAAAATAGTCTGATTACCAGTATGATAGCTCAATTTCCTGATGCTAAAATTTATGCTGGTTCATTAGTAAACTATATAACCTCTGATAATAAAAAAGACACATCAAGTACCGGTGATTTTAAAGAAAGCAAAAGCTTTGTAGGTATATTTGTGCTTGAAAAGCATTAGTTGAGTCTTTTTTGAAAAATGTCCTTGACTAGTGTAAAAAAGTAGCTATAATATCCAACATATCGCTAGCAATAGTGATTATAGTCTTATGTCCCGTTCGTCTAGAGGCCTAGGACACTGCCCTTTCACGGCGGCAACAGGGGTTCGAATCCCCTACGGGATACCAAATTTAGCCTCATAGCTGAAAAGTTATGAGGCTTTTTTGTTTTTGGATCATAGTTAAAGTTTTATATAGTAGACCTATCCGCTAAATAATTATACATTTTATGAAATCGAATATTACCATTAGGTATCTTTAAAATATTTGAAAAATATAATGCTCAGATTCAACAGTTTACGTAACAAGAATAATGAAGAGTTCACTAGAAAAGTAGGTATCCCTTACGATTTAAGAATGAAATTAGTACAACATTACTATCTAATAAATTAAAACGAAGGGGTCGTAAAAGTTCAATGATTGTTGAAGATAAGTTGTTGCTAATACTATACTACTAAGGCATTACCCAACTTTCGATAACCTTGGAGATCTATGCAATATCAGTAATCATGGATGGCTACTGTCAAGCCGTAGCATGACAAATTTTTATTGATTTAACTCTTCCTCTCGAGAAAATTCTTATTTGCAAAATACATTGGTAACCTGTTGGCGGATAGCCCGATGAGCTGTTCCTACAAGAAGCCTGCAAAGAGACATCGGCACATTCGACTCCGCTCAGTGACCTGTCAGCCACAAAAATGATTACGAAATTTAGAAAAAATCAGAAGACCGTAACTCATGGCTTTTAAACAAACAAGTTCACACAGTCATTTAAAAATAAATAGCCTTTAGTGGTTGGTTTAATATGATTATTAGTTTTTTCTAATAACCCTTTTGATATTCCAGAGTTTATTTTTTCGGCTATTTCATTGCTATCTAAATAAGTTTGCTGTTTCAATATGTTGAGATTAAACCCATCTTTTAGCCTAAGAGCATTGAGCATGAATTCATACACTAAATCATTATTTGAAAGAATAGATTGTCCTTGAATTGGGTTTTGTGCTTGAGTGTATATTTTTGGATGTTTTTGCTTCCAAGCTCTTTTTACTTCTTTGGTGGCTAGATTAGTTATTTTGCTATGAGCACCTGCACCGATGCCAATATAGTCTCCAAATATCCAGTAGTTAGAATTATGAACTGATTTTTTACTTTCTTTTGCATAGGCTGAAACTTCATATTGATTAAAGCCGGCATGAGCTAGTAGTTTTTTGCCAAGAGTCTCTATTTCTTCTAAAGTCTGCTCGTCAGGCAAGGTAGGTGTTTTGACAGCAAATAATGTATTTGGCTCAATAGTAAGCTGATACCATGAGATATGTGTAGGTTGCATTGCGATAGCTTGCGAGATGTCATTTAATCCATCTGCGACATTTTGGTTTGGTAAGCCGTGCATGATGTCGATATTGAAATTATCTATTTTTGACTCGTGTATTTCTTTGATAGTATCGTAGACATTTTGCACATTGTGAATACGCCCTAAAGTTTTTAGCTTGTCATCTTGAAAACTTTGTACCCCAAGCGATATACGATTGATACCAATATCCGAATAACTTGCTATAGAGCCTCGTTCAACTGTACCGGGATTCATTTCAAGTGTGATTTCACAGTCTTTACTTAGTGTGGTTTTTGTTTTGATATGTTCTAGTACTTTACCAAGGTATTCTGGTTTAAATAAAGATGGCGTACCACCACCAATAAATATACTGGCAATCTCTCTGCCTTGAATATCTATAAAATCAGCATCAAAGTCGCGTATTAGCGTTTTGTAATAGTTCTCTGAAAGATATTGATCATCTTTGATTGCATGAGAGTTAAAGTCACAATATGGACATTTTTTAACGCACCATGGAAAATGGATGTAGATACTTACTTGTTTGTTTATATTAAACATAATGCCTGCTTATAAATGAAAAGTTAGATTGGAGTAATATTTGGTTATTTTTTATTTGTAGGTTTAGCTTTATCGCTTTCATATACTTTTCTAGCGATATATAGTGGACGATGTTTTGTTTCTATAAATATCCTACCAATGTAGCTACCAAGCATGCCTATACCTATCATTTGCAGACCACTAAAAAATAGTAAGAATGTTATCAAAGATGGATAGCCAGGTACATCTGCTCCAAAAACTAATGATTTAATGATTATAAATGAGCCATATACAAAACCTGATAGAGCTGTAAGCACTCCTATATAAGACCATAGTTCAAGAGGTGCTTTACTAAAACTAGTTATACCATCGATAGAAAACTTGAAAAGTTTCCAATAATTCCATTTAGTTTCGCCAGCAGATCTTTCTTCTCTTTCGTGGTAGACAAGTTTTTCTTTGAAGCCAATCCAAGTAAGAAGTCCTTTGTTGAATCTAACTTTTTCTTTTAATTCTAAAAAAGCATTGATAGCTGGGCGGTTGAGTAGTCGGTAATCGCCAGCATTTGGAGTGAGTTTTGTATCATCACTTATCTTATTGATTATTTTGTAAAATAAACCTGCTGTTTTCTTTTTTGTAGTGGTGTCTGTGTCACGGTTTTCTCGGACTGCAGTTACAACTTCATAGCCTTGTTGCCAATGCTCGACCATTTCTGTGATTAATTCAGGTGGATCTTGCAAATCTGCAT
>JBLFYO010000054.1:0-11881 GCA_047609165.1 Francisella sp. | reverse complement strand
CAGGTTGTTTTGCACTTATGAATACCGGCGATAAGCCAGTTTTTTCTGATGCTGGGCTTCTTACAACTATCGCATGGGTTGAGGATGGTAAGCCTACTTATGCAATTGAAGGAAGTGTATTTATAGCTGGTGCAGTTATTCAATGGATACGCGATGGACTAGGTCTTATTCGCTCGGCTGAAGACAGTGAGTATTATGCTACAAAGATTGACTCTACTGATGGGGTTTATCTTGTACCTGCATTTGTAGGTCTTGGTACTCCGTACTGGGATATGTATGCTCGAGGTACTATCGTAGGTATTACTCGTGATACAAGGCGTGAACATATTATCAGAGCTGCTCTTGAAGCAATTGCCTACCAAGCAAAAGATGTACTTGATTGTATGAAAAAAGATACAGGTCTTGATTTGCAAGGTTTGCGAGTAGATGGTGGAGCGGTACAAAACAATTTCTTGATGCAGTTCCAAGCAGACATCTTACAGTCAGATATATCTAAGCCAAAGATTAATGAAATCACTGGTCTTGGAGCAGTCTTCTTAGCAGGACTTGCAGTGGGTTTTTGGAAAGATAAGGAAGAGTTAAAAACTATACTAACAACAGATAAGACATTCAAGCCACAACGAGATGAAGACACTGTCACACATGATTACAAGGGTTGGAAAAAAGCTGTAGAAAGAAGTATGGCTTGGGCTGAGTAGTTAGTACTTAGGGAGTGTTCACAAATAAGTTAAAATCAGTGACGCTGAATAGTTTTTCATAATTAAGGCGTTAAAATATAAGCATAGCTGAGCTTATGGTATATTTTAATCCCTTATTAGCTTAAAGAAAAGTGTCATTCCCACGCAGGTTGGAATCTTTTAGATTTTAACTTGTGATTTAGAAATTTCCATCTTCACGGGAATGACTTTATTTTTTTGAATAAAGATGATGCTAGAATTGATAGCATATAATGGAGAAATTAAAAGTATACTGTCATCCTATGGCTTGACCATAGGATCCATAGTTAGATCTGCCTTGTGCTTATCAATGGATTCTCATATCAAGTACGAGAATGACCTGATTTTTTGAATCAATAATTGGTTGTAGAAAACTTTATAAAATGGGAATAACTATAAACAAATGAATAAAAATTACGACATAATAATAATAGGTGGTGGTGCAACTGGTTTTGGCTGTGCTGTAGAGGCAGTTTCACGAGGCTACAAAACTTTACTTTTAGAAGCACATGATTTTGGTAAAGGGACATCTTCAAAGTCCACAAAGCTTATACATGGTGGCTTACGCTATCTTGAAAACTTTGATTTTGCTCTAGTGAAAGAGGGTCTTGAAGAGAGATATTCATTTCTACATAACGCACCACACCTTACAAATAAACAATCTTACCTTATTCCAACTCGTAGTTATTTTGAGACTATCAAATACACTGTCGGAGTAAAGTTGTATGAGTTTTTGTCTGGTAAATATAAAATCGGCAAAAGCTATAATCTCAATAAAAAACAAACTTTAGCAGTATTGCCAAATATTGACGATTCTAAGCTTATGAAAAGTCTAGTTTATTACGATGGTCAGTTTGATGACACACGATTGCTTATTTCTCTAATGAAGACATTTGAGTCTAAAGGTGGTACAGCTCTTAACTATAGCAAAGTGAAAGAAATTTTTAGCTCGGAAGATGGTAAAATTGATACTGTAAAAGTTGAAGATGATTTAAATGGTGAGGTTACAGAATTTACAGCGAAGCATATAGTAAATGCTACAGGGACTTTTAGTGATGTAACTATTGGTCTAGCAAAAAGCAATGAGTCACATAAGTTTGTATCAGTTGCTCAAGGTACGCATATCGTATTTGCTCGTGAGAAATTCCCTACAGAGCACGCAATCCTAATTCCAGAGACAGAAGATGGTAGAGTGCTGTTTATTCTACCGTGGCATGATCACTTAATAGTCGGTACTACTGATATCAAAAAAGAAGCTCCAAGTCTTGAGCCAAGAGCTGAAAAAGCTGAGATTGATTTTATCTTAGAGACATTCAATCAGTATGCAAAAAATAAAGTATCAGTTGACGATATTAAATCTGTATATTGCGGTCAACGACCATTAGTATCGCCTAAAAAGTCTAAAAAGGCTAAAAATTCTGCTAAGATTTCGCGTAAGCATGAGATTGTTGAGTCAAATAATGGCTTGATTACAGTTGTTGGAGGTAAATGGACAATTTTTAGGCGTATGGGGCAAGATGTTTTGGATCATATCGAAAGTGGTAAGATTGCTCAAAAAACTTCCAAAACTTCCAGTGAGCTACTTGTAGATGCTATTGAGACAAAAGAGCTTTATCCATTAAGTGTATACGGAAGTATGGCTGATGATGTAAAAGCTATCCAAAAAGAGCTTGGCAATTTTGATTTGTTACATAAAGATTTACCTTACTATCAAGCAGAAGTTATTTATCAAGCAAGAGCAGAGAAAGCAAAAACTGTAGAAGATGTGCTAGCTCGTAGAACAAGAGCTGCATTTTTAGATATCAAAGCAAGTATTGAAGCTGCACCTTTAGTAGCAAGCTTAATCGCTCGTGAACTAGACAAAGGTGGAGCTTGGCAAAAAGAGCAAGTTGCTCAGTTTAATAAGTTTGCTGAAAATTTTGATGTGGATTATTTGTATAAGTAGGGATTCATTACTATGTCATTATTTGCTATAAATAAAACCCTTGATTATATAAAAGAAAAACCTTTTCGGCTTGAAAAAGAGATTCAAGATATGGTTGAGAATAATTTAGAAGCAGTTTTTGGGCTTCATCTCATTAAGTCTGAATTTGCTTTGAATAATTTCCGTATAGATTCTTTGGCTTTTGATTATGAGACTAAGTCTTTTGTTATCATAGAATATAAAAGAGATAAAAATTTTAGTGTGATTGATCAGGGTTACGCATACCTATCGTTAATGCTAAATAATAAAGCCGATTTCATTTTAGAATATAATGAGAATTTGAATGAGCCTCTAAGTCGAAAGGATGTTGATTGGTCACAGTCAAAAGTTATATTTGTATCGCAAGCCTTCACAAATTATCAAAGAGAGGCAATAAATTTCAAGGATTTACCAATAGAGCTTTGGGAGGTTAAGAAATTTGAAAACAAAACAGTTTCTTTTGAGCAGATTCAGAAAATGGGCTCAAAAGAAAGTATAAAGACAATATCAAAAAAAGATAATGCTATAGATACTGTTAGTAAAGAGATAAAGGTTTATTCTGAAGAAGAACATTTATCTAATGTTAGCAACGAGATAAAAGAGCTTTACGAAAAGTTTAGGAATGCTATTTTAGATTTTGGGGAGATTGAAGTCAAACCTAAGAAGCATTATGTGGCATTTATTAAAGAGAAGAATGTTGTAGATATTATTCCACAAAGAAAAAATCTAAAAATGTGGATAAATATGAAAAAGGGTGAGTTAGATGATTCAAAAAATCTAACTAGAGATGTTTTCGCTGTTGGTCATTGGGGTAATGGTGATTATGAGTTGCAAGTAAAAAATGATGATGAGTTTGAGTATATTTTAAGTTTAATTAAACAATCGGTCAGAAAAAATAAGTAAAAGGAGTTTAACCATGCTAGAAGCTTGTATTGCCGAACTAATCGGCACAATGATTTTGATACTACTAGGTAACGGCGTAGTAGCAGGAGCTGTACTAAATAAAACTAAATCGCATAATAGCGGCTGGATAGTCATTACATTTGCATGGGGATTGGCAGTATTTTTAGGAGTGCTTGTTGCTGGCCCTATAAGTGGAGCTCACTTAAACCCAGCTGTTACTATAGCATTAGCATTAGCTGGTAAATTCTCTTGGGCTTGGGTTGCACCATTTATAGTCAGTCAAGTATTGGGTGCAATGCTTGGTCAAGCTTTGGTGTGGGCTGTTTACTACCCGCATTATAGTGCTACGGATGATGTTGATTTGAAACTGGCTACTTTTTGTACATCTCCAGCTATCAAGCACTTACCATCAAACTTGGCGAGTGAAATCATAGGGACTTTTGTCCTTGTCTTTGCTATTTTGATGATGCACGGCGTAGTTCTGCATGTAGGTGATCCGACGGTTGTAACGGCTTATCCTATAGATATGGGTGCTTTAGGTGGTTTACCTGTGGCTTTTGTAGTGATTGTTATAGGTATGTCATTAGGTGGTACAACTGGTTATGCTATTAATCCTGCTCGAGATTTTGGTCCTAGATTGTTTCATGCTATTATGCCAATACAAGATAAAGGCTCGTCTCACTGGGGTTATGCGTGGGTACCAGTTGTTGGTCCTATAGTTGGTAGTGCTATTGCTACAGGAGTTTATTTATTACTTAGGCTAGAAGGTGTTTTTTAATGTGCGCTACATATTTTGGTCCAATATTGGCTGATGATCTTTTAAGGCTAGTACTTTCATTAGCACTATTGATTTGCTGCATTCTATTGAGCTATATTTTCACTCATAAAAAAGCTTGGGACATTCCCTTTTGGCTTACATTTGTAGGTTTTTTATCTGCTATAGCAGGTTACGGATATTTGGTTGATCGTATATACTCGCAGAATACTTTTTCTTATGATGGCTTTATATCAAGTGCTGCAATTATCTCTACTCTTGGACTATTGTTTTCTAATCATGGCAGGTATGTTGAATTTAGCAGTCGTGTTTTTTCAAAAAATGGACCAATTTTCTTTGCAACTTGTATAGTTTTTTCGTTGATTTATCTTTCTACGGTCGATTACGACTTTCAATGTGTACCAAGTAAATATCAGTTTTTTATAGATATATTGCAGATTGTGGTCTATCCGTTATTATTGTTATTCGCAATCAGTGCTTTTCTTTATAGGTTAGCTATTTGTTTGTCAGCATTTGCTATTTTTATGGCGTTGTTTCTAATTGAGAATGTATTTTTTATATTCCATGAATTAGTTATCGTGAAAGAGTATAATGTCTTGGTTGAAGAAATTATTTATGCAACTATTTCTATTTTTATATCGATGGTAGCAATATGCATTTTGACAAAAACAAAAAGAATTTATAAGGAAAAATGAAATGGCAGTAACTGAAGTGAATAATTTAATTTTTGTAAATATTGTTGTAGCAATATTAATTTTATTAGCAGGCTTTGGGGTATCAAAATATATTAAGTCTTTTGTATATAATGTACTTGAAAAATATGATAAAACTGTCTCAAAACTTATAGCAAGTTTTGCAAACATAGTGTTCTTAATGCTTGTAATAGTTGTTGCATTAGCAAGGCTGGGTGTGCCAATATCACCAATCACAGGGATGCTTACAGGTATAGTCTTTGGTGTTTCTATATCATTAAAAAGCTCATACAATATTATAGCTTCAGGAATAATGTTAGCATTTAGTAAGCCATTTGAGGTTGGTGAAAATGTCGACTTTGGTGGGATTGTTGGAGTTGTTAGCTCTATAGGCTTTTTATACACGCGTCTTGATACGCAAGATGGTGGGGAGATTGTTTTAGCAAATAACCTTATATTGGCTAAAATTATTACAAAACTGCCAGCTAAAAAAGAAGGTGAAAGTGCAGACTAATCTTTTATCTGATGCAAATTCATTGTATCTTTCAAACGGTGTTCGGATTGAACTAAACACTCAACAGCTTGAGGCACTAACGCACATCAAGCAATTTCTAAAAAGCACATCAAAGATTTTTGTATTATCAGGTCATGCCGGAACAGGTAAGACAACTGTTATAAAAAAAATCCTCGATAATTATGGTGGCAAGGCAGTGGTCTCAGCTCCAACGAATAAGGCTTTGCAAGTTATCTCGCAAACAGCGATGTTTGATGGTGTGACTATACATTCACTTTTAGGCTTACAGCCTGATGTCAGTTTAGATGATTTTAACCCTAATGAACCGCAGTTTGGGCAAGTCAAGCCTTCAACTATTCAGGATTACAACCTTATAGTTATTGATGAAGCTAGTATGATTAATGATGCTTTATTTGATCTTATTCAAGATGAGATTGATAATCTTGCAAAGGTCAAAATTATATTTATGGGTGATAAAGCGCAGTTGCCACCGATAGCACAAGAGTTAAGCAAAGTTTTCCATTACGATACTATTTATCATCGTGAGTTAACTACTTTGGTGCGTCAATCTGAGCATAACCCTTTGATTGCTAGCTACAATTCTTTGCGTGACAATATTGACAATGAAGAGTTTCAGCTTGATTTTACAACAAATATAAATTCTCAAGGTGAAGGTGTTGTAGCTTTAGAATCTAAAGAAGAATTTAGAGCAAAGCTTATAGAATTGTTTGCTTCAAAAGAGTATAAAGAAAATATCAATCATGCCAAACTTATTGCATGGCGTAACAAAACTGTAAATCAATCAAACAGTATTATCCGAGATATAGTCTTTGGTGAGACAAAAAAAGTCATTTTAAAGGGTGATATTCTCACAGGCTATAGAACTGTAAAGGGTACGCGAGCAGTACCTTTTTTTGTCAATAATTGTATAGATTACCGAGTATCAGCAGTATCTCGCCGTCAGAAAAATTCTCATGGGCTTTATGGTTATTCAGTCAAAATTTTGGAAAAAGCTAAATTCTTAAAGGGTTTTGAAGAGAAGAAGGTTTTTATCCTTGATCATGAAGATGAAGAGAATCTTCACAATTACGCAGAGTTGCACGATACTTTGGTTAATGTTGCAAAAGCGGATAAAAAGCAGTGGACTGCGTATTATAATTTTCGCCGCGACAATCTTCTTATGTTGAATGTGGCTAATTATCGTAGCGGAATCCCTCGTGAAAAAGGTAAGCAAATATCTAAAGATTTGGATTATGGTTATGCTGTTACTTGTCACAAGGTACAAGGTTCAACTTATGATCATGTATTTATACTGGCAAAAGATATTCTGCTAAATAGAAATTATAAAGAAAGAAACCAAATGCTATATGTCGCTTTAACACGACCGAAGTACTCAGCTATAGTTTTAAAATAGTTGATTTATTTGTTCTCAGTAAAATAAACTTTAAACAGATTGCATTTTCATACTTTACATTGGTAAATATATCGCGTATATTATGTTGTATGAATTTAGTATCAAATACTAACCCCCGTTTGATAACTATAAATTTCAAACTAAGCGTAAAAAAACTTGATTTTTGCTTAGAGAAACCTTATAGTATCATAAAATGTTTAGGGGAGGGATTCCCGAGCGGCCAAAGGGATCAGACTGTAAATCTGACGGCTCAGCCTTCGCAGGTTCGAATCCTGCTCCCTCCACCAAAGCGGGTGTAGTTCAACGGTAGAACTCCGGCCTTCCAAGCCGATAGTGTGGGTTCGATTCCCATCACCCGCTCCACCTAAACTTTTAAAAATTGTTGTAAATTAGAAGAGCTTGAAAACTTGTGCTTGCATGGCTCAGCGGTAGAGCACTCCCTTGGTAAGGGAGAGGTCACCAGTTCGAGTCTGGTTGTGAGCACCACTTTTTAGATTTTTAGATTTTGTTAAAAAAAATGGAGTAAAGAAAAATGGCTAAAGCTAAATTTGAACGTTCGAAGCCGCACGTAAACGTAGGTACAATTGGTCATGTCGATCATGGTAAAACTACACTTACAGCAGCTATCACTAAAGTGATGGCTGAGAGAAACGGTTCTGAGATCAGATCGTTCGCTGAAATTGATAGTGCGCCTGAAGAAAAAGCGCGTGGTATTACTATTAATACTTCTCACGTAGAGTATGAGTCTCCTAACAGGCATTACGCTCATGTTGACTGTCCGGGTCACGCAGATTACGTAAAAAATATGATTACTGGTGCTGCTCAAATGGATGGTGCTATTCTTGTATGTTCTGCTGCTGATGGACCGATGCCTCAAACTCGTGAGCATATTCTTTTATCTCGCCAAGTTGGTGTACCATATATCGTTGTTTTCTTGAACAAGCAAGATATGGTTGATGATGAAGAGCTTTTAGAATTGGTTGAAATGGAAGTTCGTGAACTGCTTGATCTGTACGAATTCCCGGGTGATGATACTCCAATTATTACAGGTTCAGCTCTTAAAGCACTTGAAGGTGAAGAGCAGTATGTAAACAAGATCGTTGATCTTGTACAAGCTATGGATGATTATTTCCCTCAGCCAGTAAGAGCTACTGATAAGCCATTCATTCTTCCTATAGAAGATGTATTCTCTATCTCTGGTCGTGGTACTGTTGTGACTGGTCGTATTGAGAAGGGTATAGTTAAGGTTGGTGAGGAAGTTGAAGTTGTCGGTATTCGCCCAACTCAAAAGACTGTTGTAACTGGTGTTGAAATGTTCCGTAAGCTTCTGGATAGTGGTCAAGCTGGCGATAATGTTGGTATACTAGTTCGTGGCCTTAAGAGAGAGGATGTTGAGCGTGGTCAAGTTTTATGTAAGCCAGGTTCAATTACTCCGCATACTAAGTTTGAAGCTGAAGTATATGTGTTGTCTAAAGAAGAGGGTGGTAGACATACTCCATTCTTTAAGGGTTATAGACCTCAATTCTACTTCCGTACAACAGATGTAACTGGTGCTTGTGAGTTGCCAGAAGGTGTTGAGATGGTTATGCCTGGTGATAATGTTAAGATGGTAGTAACTTTAATTAACTCTATCGCTATGGAAGAAGGCTTACGCTTCGCTATCCGTGAAGGTGGTAGAACTGTTGGAGCTGGTGTTGTTGCTAAGATTCTTGCTTAAGTAATGATCTAAAAAAACAAAAGGTCAGTAGTTCAATTGGTAGAGCAGCGGTCTCCAAAACCGCAAGTTGGGGGTTCGAGTCCCTCCTGGCCTGCCAAATAATTAAGGCGATGTTGCATTTTTTGTGACATCGCCTTTTTTATTTCCTTGATATTCGTTTTGTGATGTGGTATTTTATAACCTACATTTCAAGTTCTGTAATTATCTAATTATTTTTTAAAGGATTAATTTAGTGAAAAAAAGTCAAGATTTTAATAATAATAAAGTATGGGTTAGTGGGGCGACTAAGCCTACTGAGCTGATTTCTGTATCTAAGTCTACTAATGGTTTGTTGTGGCTTGTTGCTATGGCTATTATTGTGGCTGGTGTTGCGGTTACCATGTATTCTGATCTGTTGGGTGTAGGCATTAGCTCTTATAGCACTTCGATTGCAGTTGTTGTTGTCTTGCTTGCTTTAGTTGTTGCAAGATTTACAAATCAAGGTCGTCGTTTTTGGGCTTTTTTCAATGCTTCAAAATTAGAGCTTGCGAAAGTGGTGTGGCCAACTAGAAAAGAGACTATGACTATTACTGTTATGGTGATTGTTGTGGTTATTATATTTGCTATATTGATATCGATATTCGGTGTGATATTTGAAAATTTCATTCAATACTTTTTGGGTTAAATAAGGATTTTTAAGATATGTCTGAAGAAAAAAAAGATGCTCTTGGCGATATGTCTGCTGAAGTAGATTCAACTGTTGAGGTAGAGCAGGGTGAGGTTGAGAAGCTGCCAACAACTCAAGCTGGCATGCTTTGGTATGTTGTTCAGGTGCACTCAGGTTATGAGAAAAGAGTAAAGACGCAGCTTGAAGAAAGTATTGAGATTGCTGAAATAGATAAAAGTTTCGGTAGAATACTTGTTCCTACTGAGCATGTAGTTGAGATGCGTAATGGTCAAAAGCGAAAAAGCGAGAGAAAATATTTTCCTGGCTATGTTGTGATTGAAGCTAAGCTTACTACAGAAGCTTGGGATATTATTAAAGCTGTGCCTAGAGTTTTGACGGTTGTTGGCTCAAGAGGTAAGCCAATTCCATTAAGTAAGCCAGAAGTAGAAAGAATATTGGGCTACATGGAAATTGGTGAGGTGGCTGCTGAGCCGCGTCTAAGAAAATTATATCAAGTTGGTCAGGTTGTTAGGGTTCTTGATGGGCCGTTTAATGACTTTACTGGAGTGGTGGAAGAAGTTAACTATGATAAGTCAAGGTTGAGGGTTGCAGTATCTATCTTTGGTAGATCTACACCTGTTGAGCTTGAGTTTTCGCAAGTTGAAAAAGATTCTTGATTTTATAAATTAAGAAACAGGGAGCTTACGATTGGTTGTAAGCGCTATTAACCTAAAATTGGAGAAAACAATGGCTAAGAAAAAAGTAGAAGCTATTATTAAATTACAAGTTGCTGCGGGTAAAGCAAACCCTAGTCCACCGATTGGTCCTGCATTGGGTCAGCACGGTGTAAATATTATGGGATTCTGTAAAGAATTTAATGCTAAAACTCAAGGTATGGAGCCAGGTTCACCGGTACCAGTAGAGATTTCTGTATATAGTGATCGTAGTTTTACATTTGAAATGAAAACTCCACCAGCATCTTTCTTGATCAAAAAAGCGA
Source organism: Francisella sp. (assembly GCA_047609165.1). Lineage (GTDB taxonomy): Bacteria > Pseudomonadota > Gammaproteobacteria > Francisellales > Francisellaceae > Francisella. The sequence goes on along the minus strand of JBLFYO010000054.1, from coordinate 1,541 downwards.
TCAAAGTGAAGTCTGGTTCGACAAATCCTTCAAAAGATTGGATTGGTACTATTACTCGTGAGCAATTAGAAGAAATAGCTAAAATAAAAGATCCTGATTTAACGGCTGCAGATATTGATGCTGCTGTAAGAATTATTGCAGGTTCTGCTCGTAGTATGGGTGTAAAAGTTGAGGGAGTTGAATAATGTCTAAAATTTCAAAAAGAATGAAGGCTGTTTCTACAAGAGTAGAAGCGGAAAAAAAATACTCAGCTGCAGAGGCATTTGATATTTTGAGAGAAGTTTCTTCTGTTAAATTCGTAGAAGCTGTAGATGTATCTGTATCTTTAGGTGTTGATCCGCGTAAATCTGATCAAGTTGTTAGAGGTGCGTCTGTGCTTCCTAATGGTACTGGTAAAACTGTACGAGTTGCGGTGTTTGCAAAAGGTCCTGCTGCTGATGCGGCGAAAGAAGCTGGTGCTGATGTTGTTGGCATGGAAGATTTGGCTGATGAAATTAAAAAAGGTAATATGGATTTTGATGTTGTAGTGGCATCTCCAGATGCTATGCGTATAGTTGGTCAGTTGGGTCAGATTTTAGGTCCTAAGGGTCTTATGCCCAACCCTAAGGTTGGTACGGTAACTATGGATGTGGCTAAGGCTGTAACAAATGCTAAAGCTGGTCAAGTTAGATATCGTGTTGACAAGGCTGGTATTATTCATACTACGCTTGGTAAAGTAAACTTTACTACGGATGCGCTAAAAGAGAATTTGGAGCAACTTTTGGTTGATCTAAAAAAGGGGAAGCCTGCTGTTTCTAAAGGTGTTTATCTGAAAAAAGTTTCTGTATCTAGTACTATGGGCCCAGGAATTAGCCTTGACTTTTCTGATCTAACTATATAGAATAATGCTTTTGGGTTGTATGAAAGTGCAGCGCCTAAGACCGTAGGAGCCGAGCTTGCTTGGCTTAATAGCTATCCTACGCAGACGATGTTGAAGCAACCAATTCGGTTTTTAAATATCGTGTTAATAAGTAAATAAAGTGTGTAGACAATAAATAAGGAGTCGATTATGGCACTTAGAATAGAGGACAAGAAGGCGATTGTTGCTGAAGTTGCTGAAAAAGTATCCTCAGCATTGTCTGCAGCAGTAGCAGATTATCGTGGTTTAACTGTTAATGAAATGACTTCATTAAGAGTTGAAGCACGTAAGTCTGGAGTTTATTTAAGAGTTGTTCGTAACAACTTAGCACGTTTAGCAGTGAAAGGAACTGATCTTGAGTGTCTCAGTGATGCTTTGGTAGGCCCCCTTGTTCTTGCTCTTTCTATGGATGCACCAGGTGCGGCAGCAAAACTATTCAAAAGCTTTCAAAAAGACCACAAGTCTTTTGAAGTTAAAAATTTAGTTATGGCTGGCGAGCTATTTGGTCCAGAGAAATTGGATGATTTTGCTAAAATTCCTACTAGGGATGAGGCTCTTGCAATATTGCTTAATATTATGCAAGCGCCAGTTACTAAGCTTGCTAGAACTCTTAAAGAGGTTTCAATACAGGCTGAATAACGGC
>JBLFYO010000053.1:0-12159 GCA_047609165.1 Francisella sp. | reverse complement strand
ACATATATACCATCTTTGCGAGCATCAACAGCTGTAACACCAGTCTTTAGGCGTACTTCGTATTGAGAATTTACTTTTTGATAAGCTTTAACAATATCTTTATCAACACCATTCATAAGCTGATCACCAAACTCTACAACCGTGATTTTAGTACCAAGTTCAGAGTATACTTGTGCCATTTCAAGACCAATGATACCACCACCAACTACAAGCATAGTTTCAGGGATTTCTTTCATCTCTAAAGCACCAGTAGAATCAATAATACGATCATCTTCTGGTACGAATGGCAAATTAATCACACTTGAACCAACTGCAATAATACAGTTATCAAACGAGATTTTTTTAGTCGTGCCATCAGCACATTCTACAGCAATTTCTTTATCACTCGTAAACTTACCAAAACCTTGTACTACTTCAACACCACGCATTTTAGCCATGCCTTTAAGACCTGTCGTTAGCTTGTTGATTACACCGTTTTTATAGTCGATTATTTTGTCTTTGTTTATCTTCATACCGCCCATTTCGACGATACCTAAAGACTCTAAATGACGAGCCTCATTGATTACTTTAGCAATGTGTAGCATAGCTTTCGATGGGATACACCCAACATTCAGACACACTCCGCCGATTTCAGAATACTTTTCAATCATAGTCACTTTGATGCCCAAATCTGCCGCTCTAAAAGCTGCACTATAACCACCAGGACCACTACCTAATACTACTAATTGTGTTTTTATATCACTCATTTTTTATAAACTCCACTAATATTTATACTTACAAATACTTTTGATTTAATAACTGATGTTCATTGAGCCTGTCGAAATGACTTAAACTCTACTAGAAAACAAAGACTTCGACTCTGCTCAGTCATCTTGCCTTCTATGAATTATGGTTAAATCAACCGTCTTTTACATTATGATTTCGCGTAAATCAGATAAGATTTGGCTATATCTAGTCAAGAACTTCGCCGCCATTGCACCATCAATCACTCTATGATCAGCTGACATAGAAAGTGGTAGCATAGTTTTCGGCTCAAATTCTTTACCATTCCAAACTGGCTTAACTGCAGCTTTTGATACACCCATAATAGCTACTTCAGGCATATTGATAATCGGTGTAAATGCTGTAGTACCTAGCACACCTATACTTGAGATAGTAAATGTAGCACCAGACATATCTTTACTACCAAGTTTACCATCACGAGCCTTAGCTGCTAGTTCCATAATATCTTTTGATATTTCAATAATACCTTTTTTATCAGCATCTTTAATAACTGGAACCATAAGACCAGCTGGAGTATCTGCAGCAAAACCGATATTGTAGAATTTCTTAAGAATTAAATTTTCGCCATCATTTGATAGTGAACTATTCATCTTAGGGAACTCTTGCAATGCTACTGCAGCGGCTTTCACCAAGAATGATAATGGCGTAATTCTTACACCCATTTTTTCAGCAACTGCTTTTTTAGATTTTCTAAAATCTTCAAGATCAGAAATGTCAGCATCATCATAGAAAGTTACATGAGGGATTTTAACCCAGTTTCTATGTAAATTTTTCGCAGATATTTTATTGATACGAGTTAACGGTGTAGTTTCAATCTCACCAAACTTAGAGAAATCAATAACCGGATCAGCTAACAAGTCTAAACCTGCACCTGAATTACTAGCAACTTTACCAGACTGAACTTGAGTAACAGCATTCTTGATATAAGAATAACAATCTTCTTTACTTACACGACCTTTACGACCACTAGCTTTTACTTTGCTAAGATCTACATTCAAGATTCTAGCTAGCTTTCTAACTGCTGGTGATGCGTGAGCATTTGAGTTGTTTACTTCATAAGCATTTGTGTTTGATTGACTAGCTACAGGAGTAGCTTTAGCTTCTTGCTTAGGAGCTTGCACTTTAGCAGGCTCACTTGCTACTACAGGTGCAGCACCTTTTGCTTCAACCTTGATGATTAAATGACCTTCGCCAACTTTATCGCCAAGCTTTACTAAAACTTCTATAACTTTGCCAACCACTGGAGATGGTACATCCATACTAGCCTTATCAGTCTCTAAAGTCATAAGAGTATCTTCTTCTACTATTTCATCACCAACTTTTACAGCAATTTCGATAATCTCCGCAGCAGCGTAATCACCAATATCTGGTACTTGCACTTCAATAACTTGAGTTGAACCAGAATCTTGTAGAGCTACAACTTCAGCTTTAGGCTCTTTTTTAACTGCAGAATTATCAGAGCTTGCTCCTTCGACCTCTACTTCCATAATAGCATTGCCTTCAGCGACTTTATCGCCCATATTTACAGTGATCTTAGTGATCTTACCTGCAACAGGAGATGGCACATCCATGCTAGCTTTGTCAGTTTCTAAAGTGATAAGTGTATCTTCTTCAGATATCACATCACCAACTTTTACAGCAATTTCAATAATTTCAGCTGCATCGTAATCACCAATATCTGGTACTTTAACTATTTCTATAGACATCAATATCTCCTACTTAGCTATATAATGGCGCTAGACGCGTCGGGTCTATATTGTACTTTTTGATAGCATTTTCAACTTCAGCTTCTTTTACCTTGCCTTCTTTAGCAAGACCATGAAGAGCTGCTACTACCACATGATATCTATCCACTTCAAAGAAACTTCTCAAAGCTTCACGAGTATCTGATCTACCAAAACCATCAGTTCCTAAGTTTACAAGCGTGTTAGGGATAAATTCTCTCAACTGATCTGTAAACATCTTAATATAATCAGTAGATGCTATCACAGGACCTTGCTCGCCTTTGAAACATTGTGTAATGTAGCTTTCTTTTGCTTTATCCGTTGGGTTTAGCATATTAGTTCTAGCTACATCTTTTGCTTCTCTATAAAGCTCATTTGCACTTGTCATACTCCATATATTTGAAGTAACACCATACTCATCTTTTAGCATCACAGCGGCAGCTTCTACTTCTCTCAAAATAGTACCTGACCCCATCAACTGCACGTGCTTATCAGCAGGTTTTTTGGTATCTTCAAGTTTATACAAACCTTTGATAATACCTTCTTCAACACCTTTTGGCATGGCTCTGTGAGAATAATTTTCATTCATAACTGTAATGTAATAGTAAACCTTATCACCTTTCACATACATTCTATTCATACCATCACCTAAGATAACAGCTAGCTCATAAGCATAAGTAGGATCATAAGATACACAGTTTGGAATAAGAGCCGCTTGAACTTGGCTATGACCATCTTCATGCTGTAAACCTTCACCATTTAGAGTTGTACGACCAGCAGTACCACCTATCACAAAACCTTTTGCCATAGAATCGCCAGCTGCCCATGCTAAATCACCAAATCTTTGAAAACCAAACATAGAGTAGTAAATCATAAATGGAATCATCGGTACATTATGCGTACTATAAGAAGTCGCTGCAGCTATCCATGAACAGAAACCACCTTGCTCGTTAATACCTTCTTGAAGGATTTGGCCATCAACAGCTTCTTTATAAAACATCACCTGACTTTTATCTTCCGGAACATATTGCTGACCTTTAGGGTTATAAATACCTAATTGTCTAAACAAACCTTCCATACCAAAAGTACGCGATTCATCAACTGTGATAGGCACTAAATACTTACCAAGTTTTTTGTCTTTTGCTAAAGAAGAAAGCATTCTTACAAAAGCTGTAGTAGTTGAGAACTCTCTATCACCACTATCTTCTAAAAGTTTGCCCGCAAATGTTTGATAAGTTGGAATCTCTAAAGCCGTGTTGTTTTCGCGTCTTGCTGGCATATAGCCACCCAAGTCTTTACGATGAGCATGAAGATATTTCATCTCAGCAGAATTTTCATCTAGCTTAATCAGCTTGTAGTTTTCAATATCATCTTTTGTAGCTGGCACATCAAATCTATTCTTTATATACTCAAGAGCCTCTACACCAAGCTTCTTAACATTATGTGCGACATTTTTAGATTCGCCATATTCACCCAAACCATAACCTTTTACAGTCATTGGTAGAATAAGAGTTGGCTTACCGTTAGCATTTTCTGTAGCCTTTTTGTAAGCTGCATATACTTTAAGCGGATCATGACCACCATGACGAAGTGCTGCGATATCATCATCAGACATATCTTTTGCCAAAGCCTCAAGATCTTCATCACCACTAAACACAACTTTACGGCATTCTGCACCACCATGTGCTTTGATAGTATGGAACTGACCATCATTTAATTCGCTTAATCTTTGAGCTAGCTTTTTACCGCCCTTTTGATCAGCCAATAATTGATCCCAATCACTACTCCACAGTACTTTGATAACATTCCAACCAGCACCAGCAAATACACCTGCTAGCTCTTCAACAATATTACCATTACCATTTACAAGACCGTCTAGCCTTTGTAGGTTGCAATTTACGACAAATATAAGATTGTCCAAGCCTTCACGACCAGCTCTTGTGATAGAACCGATTGATTCTGGCTCATCCATTTCGCCATCACCACAGAACGCCCAAACTCTACGATCAGAAGTCTTAGCTAAATCTCTAGCCTCAAGATACTTCATAAATCTTGCTTGATAAATAGCCTGCAATGGACCTAAGCCCATAGAAACTGTAGGGAACTGCCAGTAAGTTGGCTGTAAATAAGGATGCGGGTAAGATGAAACTGCATTCTCACCATTAAATGCTTGCTTACGGAAATTATCCAACTGCTCAGAAGTTATACGTCCTTCAAGGTACGAGCGAGCATACACAATCGGAGATAAGTGACCTTGATAAAAAATCAAATCCCCAGCATGGTTTTCGTTAGGAGCTTTCCAGAAATGGTTAAAACCAACTTCATATAAAGTCATTGCACCTGCACCAGTACCAATATGCCCACCTATTGAGCTATCTTTTTTATTTGCATGAGCAACTATAACTGTAGAGTTCCACCTATTTACAGCTTCGATGCGTTTTTCAATCTCCATATCCCCTGGATATGCAGGCTGATTACTAACATCAATCGAATTGATGTATCGCTTAACTGCAGCTGATGCGTATGAACTCTCTATACCAAGCTCGCTACCTTTTGTAAGTAGTTGCTCAAATATAAACTTAGCGCGATCTACGCCCTCTCTATTTATAATATCCTCGAAAGCCTCAAGCCACTCTTGGGTTTCTAAAATATCTATATCTTTAGTTGAATCCGACATCGTATATCCTCCGAATTAATCGAACATTATGAAAAATGAAAACTTATAAGCGAATTATAGGTTAATAGCTTGCTAACATCAACAAATAAAGCTTCTTGGAAACTAAATTGATTTAAGCAAATCTATACACAACACAATTAAACTTATAAAAGAAATTATAAAATACTATCAACCACACTCATAAACCTAGCTTGTACTAAATTCATAGCCTCTTGAGTATCAGCTTCAAATCTTAGCACTAAGCACGGTGTAGTATTAGAAGCACGCACCAAAGCCCAACCATCAGCAAACTCTACACGCACACCATCTATGTCGATTATCTTAGCATCAGCAAACTCTTGCCTACATTTATCTAAAATAGCTTCAACAAGGCTAAACTTATTATCGTCCGTAACAGTTATATTTATCTCAGGAGTAGCAAAGCTTTCTGGTATTTCCGCAAATAGCTCATCTAGATTTTTGTCTGTTTTTGCAAGAATGTCCAACAATCTAACACCTGTATACAAGCCATCGTCAAAACCAGGCCACCTATCGTTAAAGAAAACATGTCCACTCATCTCACCTGCCAAATCAATAGGAGTGACTTTCATTTTTTTCTTGATAAGTGCATGACCAGTTTTGTACATTTGCGACTTACCGCCAAGATCTGCGACAAATTTATCAATATTTTTTGTAGATTTAACATCATATAGAATCGACGCACCAGGCTTAGTAGCAATTACATCTTTTGCATAAAGCATTAACTGTCTATCAGCAGCTACAGTTGCCCCAGAATTTGTAACAATCCCAAGCCGGTCGCCATCACCATCAAAAGCAAGACCCACATCTGCATTTAGCTCTTTTACTTTTGCGATAAGATCCGTTAGGTTTTCAAGCTTGCTTGGATCTGGATGATGGTTTGGAAAAGTACCATCTACTTCACAATATATTTCCGTAACATCACAACCAAGCTTCTTGAATAATTTCGGTGCAATCTCACCTGCAATTCCATTACCAGCATCGATGACAATTTTCAATTTCTTACTTAAAAATTCTCTTTCTAAAATATAGTCAATATATTCATTCGCCACATCTTTAAATACCGTCTTTGCAGTACCAGTACTATAATTACCATTTTTTATAAAATCTCTAAGCTCAAGTATCTCTTCATTTGCTAGAGTATTATTGGCAATAGTCATCTTTAAGCCGTTGTAATCAGCAGGGTTATGACTACCTGTAAGCATTATGCCGGTACCATTTGTGTGTTGCTTTGCAGCAAAATATAAAACTGGTGTTGGTACTGCACCGATATTTAGCACATTACAACCACTTGCCAACACACCATTCTCCAGGACTTGCAAAAGACTAGGGCCAGACAATCTACCGTCTCTAGCAATAGCAACTTGTGATTCTCCTAACTCTCTAGCCTTGGTGCCAAAAGCTAAACCTATATTGAAAACCACATCTTGATTTAAATCAACAGGAACAATCCCTCGTATATCATACGCTCTAAAAATATGCTCCGGTAAGCTTGATACATTTTTGAACATCTTTAGGTACCTCTTTTGATTAACTATCTTGAAAAATATAAGTAAACAATCATGAAATAATAATTTAAAAAAACTTAGTTATTTGCAGATTTCTTTTCAGCTTTTGGAGGATATATCCAATTCAACATCAGCTTGAGAGTAGAGCCTTGCACCAATATAGAAAGTACCACAACTGTATATGTAATACCTACTATCATATGCCCCTCATCAGGTAATGATAATGCCAAAGCCAGCGATATACCACCTCGGACACCTGACCATGCCACCAAGACATTATCCTGTGTGGAACTTCTTGAAAGCTTCTTATCTACAAGCGTTATCGGGATTGAGATACTTATAAATCTAGCAATCGTAACAATAAATATACCGCCCAGACCTATCCAAAATGCCATAATATCAAACGGTATGCTAGTAAGCTCTAGCCCTATAAGTATAAATAAGAATGAGTTGAGCATATTGTCAATAATCATCCAAAAATCATCAATTTTCTGAACCTGTTTGGGATGCTCTTTCTTACTATCAGATAAGCTATTACCTATAAACAATCCTGCCACAACCATGGCAATAGGACCAGACACATGCAAGCTATGAGCAATAACATAGCCCATACTTGCTACTGCCAGAGTTACAAAAATAGAAGTCTCAGAATCACGATTTGTATTAAGAAATATCAGTGCAATCTTGGCAAATATATATCCCAACAATATACCACCACCAGCTTCAATAGATATCTGCTTAGTAATCAACCATGTATAATTCACACCGACACTTGTATGTACACCGAAATCACCACCACTACCAAAAAAGAATATATTCGACAGTACAACAAAAAGTACTATGCCCGTTGCATCATTAAAAAGAGATTCCCCAACCACTCGTGTTTTGAGATGTTTTGGAATAGTTTTATTACCAGCTAAAGTACTAATAACCGCAATAGGATCAGTCGGAGATATCAACGCACCAAAAACTAGACAGTAACCAAAACTAAGGTCCGCCCCTATAAGAGATACAAAACCATAAATCAAAACTGCGGTTGTAGCAGCTGATAACAGCAAACCAATACTTGCCAAAGCAAATACGGCTTTTATTTCTTTCTTAAGATCAATCATATTAAAATGCAAGGCATTTGCAAACAGCAAGAATGAAAGCATTCCTTCAAGTACTGTTGTCTTAAAATCAAAACTAGAAAGAGCAACAACTAAAAAATTATCATCCTGTAGAAATGCTGCACACAAAGCAGAGAAACTTATAGACAAAATTATCAGCCCAATAGCTTTTGGCAGCTTTAAAAACTTTGTGTTAATGTAGCTCATCATCGCAGCTACTGCTGTTAATAAGCTAAATAAAAAATACTCATTCATAAAAAAATCCCCTACAGACCACAGCTATATTCCCAACTACAAGCCTTTGATAGTTCTAACATTATATTATTTTTAGTAAAAAAATCACTCTCTAAGTCTTTAAAAAAGCGATCATCAAACATAGTTGTTTGATTTTGTTGTTCTAATTGTATTACCTTTTGCCTGTCTTGTGTAGCTATAGATTCAAATTCTTTTTTTGTAAAATGAATACATGGCTGACACTCGCGACTTCTAAACACTGGTTCAAATGGCAAATTTTGCACTATAACTTCAATTTCATCAAAGGATTTATCTAAAAGAGGATACTTTAACGCTCGATAATCATATTTTTCTTCCTCATCAAGATTCTTTAAAAGAGTCGAAGGTTTTGATAAATCTTTACGATGACTTAGCAATATAGTTGCCTCACAATCAGCATCAAGCTCATCGATTTTATTAAGTAGTGCAATACCCTTTAGAAACCCTGCACACCAACTAAACTGTTGTGATGGAAACTGCTTGCGAGCAGTCACAAGCTCTGCAAATGTATTGTCTGATTTTAAATGATAATACTCAATCTCATCAGCATCCAACCATGCAAAAACTTTAGTCAAATATTTAGTCCAATCATGAGAAGCAAAACCGGTATCTACTGAAAGCACACAAAAGTCATTTTTTAAATTTTGCTTTGCCCAACAAATAAGTGCTAGTGAATGCACACTATAATTTGCAATTATTATATTGGCTAGATTTTTATTCATATTACATTCCTATAGCGTCTTTTATCTCTTTTAGCTTTTGAATGGCTATTGGGCGAGTTTTTTCTGCACCCTTAGCAAGTATATCCTCGACTAACTTTGGATTAGCTATATAGTAATCATACTTTTCACGAGCATCTGCAAGATATGTATTTATCTTTTCAAAAAGTATCTGTTTTGCATCACCCCAACCAAGCCCTCCGGCAAGGTACTTCTGCTCTAGCCCAGCAATCTCACTTTTAGTCGCGATAGCTTTATAAATAGTAAATAGAGTACAATTTGTAGGATCTTTTTTCTCTTCTGGTAGCTGTGAATTAGTGATTATCTTCATAATCTGCTTTCTAAGCTTTTTCTCCGTTGAAAATATCGGGATAGTATTATCATAACTTTTAGACATTTTACGACCATCTAAACCAAGTATTGTCTGCCCATCATCACTAGTCATTGCTTGTGGTGGAGTGAGAACTTGAGACTTGTAAATATGATTAAATCTATTAGCTATATCACGAGCTATCTCGATATGCTGAATTTGATCCTTACCAACAGGTACAAGCTCTGCATCAAACATCATAATATCGGCAGACATAAGCACAGGATAATTATAAAGCCCCATAGTTATACCCCTATCAGCATCGCTATCACCAGCTTGGATATTTTGATCAACAACCGCCTTGTACGCATGAGCACGATTAAGCAATCCTTTTGGTGCAACTGCTGCCAATATCCAATTTAGCTCCATAATTTCGGGGATATCTGACTGGCGATAAAACATCGTACTATCAGGATCAAGCCCCAATGCAAGCCAAGAACAAGCTATCTCGCTGATGTATTGCTGGCGAAGTTTCTTATCCCAAAGCTTCACTAGTGAATGCTGATCTGCAATAAAATACATACATTGATAATCTTTATTCAAAGACATCTCGATAGCAGGCTTAATAGCCCCAATATAATTACCTAAATGAGGTGTACCAGAAGGGGTAATCCCTGTTAAAACTATTTTTTTTGACATGATAGAAAATATAACTTACATTTTGATGGTTATTTTAACATATATAGCTTATTTAAATAAGATACTAAATAGTGATATGAGAATAAATTATCTGGAGCGGGAAACGAGGTTCGAACTCGCGACCCCAACCTTGGCAAGGTTGTGCTCTACCGCTGAGCTATTCCCGCAAAATAAAACTTAATGGTGCACCCAAAGGGAGTCGAACCCCTAACCGCTCGGTTCGTAGCCGAGTACTCTATCCAGTTGAGCTATGGGTGCAATTAAGTGATAATTATTATAGTAATTAAAACTTAGTTAGTCAAGTTTGTTATGTCATTAATTACATCTATTAGAGCATCTTCGTACTCTTGATCACTTAAGTTTGTATTATCAATCACATAATCAGCCATCTTTTCTCTTTCTATATCAGAAATTTGTAGATTGATAAAAGCCGCAGCCTGCTGTCTATTTCGACCATCACGAGCCATAAGCCTTTGAATTCTCGTTTTAGTCTCTGCTTTTACAACTATCACTTTTTTAAGATAGCTATAATGCTGTAAATTATATGGAGCAAGCAAAGGAATATCTACCATAGTCATAGAAGTTACGGACTCTTTAACTTGTTTTTTTACTTCTCGATTTATTACTGGATGAAGATAATCTTCAAGCCATTTTTTAGCTTCGCGTGAATCTGTAATAATTCCTCTAAGCATTGCTCGATTGATTTGCTTATTTACAATAACATCACTACCAAACTTTTCAGCTATCTTTTTGATAACTGTCGGCTTTTTAGTAATCTCTCGACTTATAGTATCAGCACATACAACTGTAAGACCTAACTTTTCTTTGAGTATGTTTGTAGCTGTAGATTTACCGCTAGCTATACCACCTGTAATTCCAATTGAATGAGTGTTAATAATAGACATCTATTTTAAAATACAAAATTATTTGTGGCTCAATTTTAATCTTTTTTTATTCAAATGTCATATATTTTTTTGATTTAATGACAATCAAAGCCTAAAATACCTCTAACTAGACCTATAGAACAACTCATGCAACTAGAAGATATTATCAAAAACAAAATTAAAGCAAATGAACAAATCTCATTCAGCGAGTTTATGAGCTTAGCTCTTTACTATCCTAATCTTGGCTACTACACATCGCCAAAAGATAAAATTTCAGCTAGTGGCGACTTTATAACAGCTACTTCACAGAGCTCTATATTTGCAACCACAATGGCTCAAGTTTTTACACAAGCGATAAAAGAGCTCGGAAACGATACTAGTATTATAGAATTTGGCGCAGGTACAGGTAAGTTTGCTGTTGATAGTATTAGCGAGCTTCAAAGAATAGACACCCTACCATTCAAATATATTATCATTGAACTGAGTAATGATCTAAAGTTACGCCAGCAAGAATATGTAAAAGAAAATATTCCAAACTTATTTTCAAAATTTGAATGGGTAAATGAACTACCAAAAGAAAAGTTGACTGCCATAATATTTGCAAATGAAGTCTTAGATGCCATGCCTGTAGATATATTTAAAGCAAAAGATGACAAGCTTAGGCAACAAGGTGTGATAATGAAAGACAATGAGTTTAAATTAGATGATTTAACCTGCAATGAACTTCGTTTTGATACTGAATCAAAAAAACTCATAAATGATGGCTTAAAGTTTATAGATGGATATACTAGCGAGATAAATACATGGATTAGTCCGTGGGTAAAATCATTGGCTGAATGCTTGGATAAAGGTGTGATTTTATTGTGTGATTATGGCTACCATCGTCAAGAGTACTATCGTAGTGAACGCGATATGGGCACTCTAGCCTGCTATCATCAGCACAAAGTGAACTTTGACCCATTTATCAATATCGGAACTCAAGACATCACCGCTCATGTAGATTTTACGAGTGTTGCAGAAAGTGCTTGTGAAAATGGGTTAGAATTACAAGGCTATATGACTCAAGCAAATTTTTTGAAAAGAGCTGATGTCGCAAAGGTATTTTTAGATATAACTAAAAGACTAGATCCAAAAGATTTAGCTTGTTATAGCAACGATATGAAAGAGCTACTTTTAGGTGATAAGCTCGCAGAAGTTTTTAAGGTAATTGGCTTATCTAAAGGATTTGAGCCTATACTAGAAGTTTTTGATAATGATGATAATATAGATTATTTGCTTTAAAATTTTACTCGTAAGAATGACTGTAGTATTTTTCGGGTCTGTCAACCACTTTGTGTAAATAGTTTATTTATTTACATATATTTAGTAATCCTATCTTCAAATTTGATACTAAAGTGACTGATTGCCTCACCCCAGTCTTTAATCGGCATCGTCCACTTTTTAGTGATACTTAGT
>JBLFYO010000052.1:0-12660 GCA_047609165.1 Francisella sp. | reverse complement strand
TACCCCCCCCCCCTTATGCAAATTTATTTTTGTGGGCTTTGGGATAAATTTAAGAAAAAATCCAAAAGATCAAAGAGTCTATTGTATAATTATATACAGTCCATATAAAAACAATATTCTAAATGAAACAAGACCAACTTCCAGTTCTCGACAATTCTAATCATCTAAACAGTCTTATTGATACTTTTACTGATGAACTTATAAGTTTGGGCTTTGACGGTGATATCCACAATGATTATGCTTCGCGTATATCTTCATCAATGGATAATAGCGTCTATATGGTAGTGCCAGAGCTTTTAGTATTTCCAAAAGATAAGAGCGATGTAAATAAAGTCTTTCAGCTTGCTAGCCAAGAAAAATTTCGCAAACTTAAATTTGCACCGCGTGGTGGTGGTACAGGTACAGCAGGGCATTCACTCTGTGCTGGTGTGATTATTGATACAAGTCGTTATATGAATGAGATTTTAGATATTGATTTAGATAATGAATTTGTAACAGTGCAACCCGGTGTTGTGCTAGACCAGCTAAATGATAAGCTTGCTGATAGTGAATATTTCTTTGCCCCAAATCTTTCTCCAAGTAATAGAGCTACTTTAGGTGGTATGGTCAATACTGACGCCTGTGGTAAAGGTTCGCGTATTTATGGTCGTACAAGTGCTCATATAATAGAGCTTGAGTGTATGCTTGTTACGGGCAATACTCTAATTACAAAAACTATCTCATTATCAGATATTGCTAGTGATGAGCTAAGTACTACTGAAAAAGAAATTTACAAAACCATAAATGAACAGATAGTTGCTAATTGCAATCAAATAGAAGCAAAGCTACCAAAATTAAGTAGATTTTTAACAGGTTATAATTTATCTAAAACTTATGATAAAGATGCTAAGAAAATAAATCTTAGTTATTTAATATCTGGCTCAGAAGGGACTTTAGCATTTGTAACAGAGCTTAAATTAAAGCTTACTAAAAAGCCTAAGTTTAAAGCATTGTTTGCTGTTTCATATCTTAGTTTTAGTCAAGCGTTAGAAAGCGCTAGAGATTTACTTTCAAATGATCCATCCGCTATCGAGACGGTGGATAATAACATTGTTGAGCTAGCTAAAAACGATGAGGTTTATCATAAGATAAAACACATGATTGAGAAGGATTCTTCGCAAACAGTTGCTGCAATAAATTTTGTTGAGTTTATCGCAGCTTCAAGAAGTGAGTTGGATTCTAAAACAGCGAAGCTTGAAGAGTTGTTGCTAGATAGGAACGCTATCTTTCATTTTACTGAAAATACTAATGAAATGGACGCTTTATGGGAGCTACGCAAAAAAGGTGTAGGGCTACTAGGAGCCATGAAAGGTAATCGTAAGCCGGTTCCATTTATAGAAGACACGGCTGTTGCACCTGAAAATTTAGCTAACTATATAAAAGATCTTACAAAACTTTTAGATAGCAATAATGTCAAATACGGTATGTTTGGTCATGTGGATGTCGGTTGCTTGCATATAAGACCAGCTTTAGATATGAGCATAAAAAAAGATGCTGACAAGGTTGCGACAATAACGAAAGAAGTAGTTAAGTTAGTAAAAAAACATGGTGGAATACTTTGTGCAGAGCATGGACACGGCTATCGAAGTGAACATCTCAAAGATTTCTTTGGAGATGAGTTATATAGCTCACTTGGATTTATTAAAAAAGCATTCGACCCACACAATCAGCTTAACCCAGGTAAGATAACAGTCCCAAGTGACAGTAATGACGAGATTGTTAAGGTAGATGGACCTTTTAGGGGTTATACAGATACACAAGTACCTAAAGAAATGCGAGATCAATTCTCAGGTGCATATAATTGTAACGGTAATTCACAATGCCTTAGCTACGATTACGATACCGCGATATGCCCATCAGCAAAAGTAAGTAGAAACTGGCTGTATTCACCAAAA
This sequence comes from Francisella sp., assembly GCA_047609165.1. Lineage (GTDB taxonomy): Bacteria > Pseudomonadota > Gammaproteobacteria > Francisellales > Francisellaceae > Francisella. The sequence continues at coordinate 10,726 of JBLFYO010000052.1, read as the reverse complement.
GGTCGTTCAGCAATTCTTAGAGAATGGTTGAGTCAACTATCTGTAAAAGGCTATAATACTACAGGTAAAACTTACAAAGTCGGACTTGATAACCCTAAAGATTTTCCAAAAGACTTCTCACATCAGGTCTATGAATCATTAGATAAGTGCTTAGGTTGTAAAGCTTGTGTATCGGGTTGTCCTATCAAAGTTGATATACCTACTATGAAGTCGCAATTTTTAGCAAACTATCATTCTAAATATAAAAGACCTGCTATTGATTATTTTGTGAAATATAGTGAGGCAATGCTAAGCGTAAGTCTTCATAGTGGTGGGATCTTTAATGATATTCTAAACACTCAGTTTGTCCGCTCAGGAGTTGCTAATATAGTTGGTTTTGTAGATACTCCGATTATAAACAGTCTCAATCTTCGTTCAGAGCTTAAAAAAAGGAATGCACCAGAGTTTAGTATAAAAGCTTTAGAAAGTTTATCGGCAGAGCAAAGAGCTAAGACAGTTTGTATAGTGCAAGATTTATTTACATCACTGTACGATACTCAAGTTGCCTTGAGTCTGTATGATTTCCTAGCGGGCATTGGTTATAGAGTGTATTTCTCGCCATTTAAGATAAATGGTAAGCCAGCATTTGTAAAAGGTTTTTTAAAATACTTTGATAAACAAGCTGAAAAAGCTACTAAATTTTACAATCAAATTGCAGACACAGGGGTTGAGCTTGTAGGTATAGATCCAGCTATGACTTTGGTTTATCGTGATGAGTATAAGAAGTCTCTAGGTAAGGATGTGAGATTTAAAGTTAAAATGATACAAGAATGGTTAAGTGAGAAGCTACCTTCACTACCAACTATGAGACAACTTATAGATAGAGAGTTCAATCTCTTTAATCACTGTACGGAAAAATCACTATCTCCTATAGCAAGTGATCAGTGGCTAAAGGTATTTGAGCATTTCGGTATAAAGACAAAGATTGCTAAAGTAGGGTGTTGCGGAATGTCTGGAAGTTTTGGGCATGAAAGCAAACATGTAGAAACCTCAAAGCAAATTTATGGACTAAGCTGGAAGCAGAAAATAAAAGACTGCGGTATCACTAGTTCAATGGCTACAGGATTCTCGTGTAGGTGTCAAGTTAAGAGAATGGCAGGACACACAATGAAGCACCCAATAGAAATATTGGACTTAAATAGAAAAAAACAGCAAAAAGCGTTGACATAATAATTTTTGAAAGTATAATACTTTCCATCGGCGGGATGTTAGCTCAGTTGGTAGAGCAGTTGGCTTTTAACTAATTGGTCACTGGTTCGAATCCAGTACATCCCACCATTAAGATTCTTTAAATTTTCATTTTTCTTTCAAATAATAATTAATTATATATTTTATATATGAGATATAATTCTTGATTCCACCTTTAGAGATTAATGTTTATATCAGAAATTTAAATACATCCTAAAGCATTGCCTATTTGTTTCCTAACAGAAATGTGGGAGATATTTGGTTATGCAATTATATCCACGACAATAATTTTCATTTTGATACAATGGTTTGATTTATCAGATAATAGGTCAAATATTATCGTGGGCTCATTTACTGCTACGTTATATATAACTTCTGTATTAGCAGGTCAAATAGCCGATAAAATAATTGGTTATTATCGAAGTGTGTTATTAGGTGGAATATTTTTAATTATAGGTTATACCTATTTGGCATTAGCTCCAGATTTATTTGCATTTTGTATAGCGTTAGGTGTTGTATGTAGTGGTACAGGCCTTTTAAAAACAAATGTGGGTAGTTATCTTGGCTATAGTTATAAGGTAGGAGATACACATCGTCAAATTGGTTTTATAAAATTAAATCTTGAAATATATAAAAAAGAAATAAATTTAAAAAGATGGTTGCTCGCTATTATAATATCTATTGCCGGTACGGCAATAAGTGTACTTGTTATATATATTCCAAGTATTTCAAATATATTCTTGGTACTAGTTATTATTTTAGTTTGTATGTGATATTTAGCGGAGCTAAAAACTCTGTTGATATTAAAAAAGCTTCTGCGTATTTAGTGTTTTTAATAATTGCGACGGTATTTTGGGCATTATATAATCAAGTATTTATGTCTCTTAACTTATTTGTTGACAGAGTTGTTGATCATAATATTTTAGGTATAAATATTCCTACTCAATCATTTCTTGTTTTTGATACTATTACGGTTTTGATTGGGGGTGTGATTTTAGGGATAGTATGGAAAAAAGTAGCTTTACTTGATATTTATAAATATATTTTAGGAATGTTTATCCTTGTTTTTATGTTTGTAACAGTTGCTCTCGGTATTTATATGTCTGGTATTCATAGTGAAAATTTGGTAAGTGGCTATTGGGTTGTACTATGCTATACATGTCTTGGTGTTGCAGAGCTTTTGTGGCGGCGATAGGGTTATCTCTGGCTACAAGGTTAGCACCTGAAGGTCAGATTGGCGGATATATGGGCTTATGGTTGGTAAATTTAGGTATTGGTAGGTTTGTCGCAGGGATTATAGCTAATTATGCGGCTATACCTAAGGGTGTAACAGGTATTATAGAATTAAAGCATATTTATCTACACAGTTTTAATATTTATATCGGAATTGCCATAGTTGCTTTTATATTTACAATTTTTGCTTGCCTAAGAATCAAAAAACTTCTTGGTGATGAAGCTTTACCTAACCAAGTTCTTTTGGTGTAAATGAATATGGCAGAAGCTCTTCGGTAGTTGTTTCTTTGATATCTGACTTTGATTTATTAGACAGAATAATGGGGCAATCTGAGTTTAGTAATTCAGACATTACTTGCCTACAAGCACCACATGGTGAAGCGGCCATTTCAGTATCTGTTATAACGGCTATTTTTAATATTTCTTCTTTGCGAAAACCTTGACTATAAGTGTAGAACAATGCTGATCTCTCTGCACAGTTGGTTAGACCAAATGAACAATTTTCAATGTTTGCTCCAGTTATTATTTCGCCATTCTTGAGTAAGACGGCTGCACCTACTTTAAATTTAGAATATGGCGCATAAGCATTCTTAGAGGCTTTTATAGCTAAATCAATCAGTTGATTATTAGTCATGTTAATCCTGTATTTTAAATAAAAGTAACGAAGTCTATTTATTTATAATATCAATCTTTTATAATATATCCTAAATAAATTCATTTGTAGTAAAGCAATGAAATCATCAGCATATGCAAATCTTGAAACTATAGAAACATTCCTACCATGTCAGACACCGCAAGCTTGGGTTGATAATGCTTTGGCAAATATTGATATCATGCTTATAGATCATGCTCATTGTGAGATGAAAGCTGCTTCAACTGCCATGGCTTATGTATATAAACACGCAGATAAGCCGGAGCTTATAACCAAGATGTCAAAGATAGCACGAGAAGAACTTGTACATTTTGAACAAGTGATGCGAATACTCAAAAAACGCAATATTGAGTTTAGGTCACTGTCATCTGCTCGTTATGCGGGTGAACTTATTAGAAATACTCGTACAGATAAGCATGGTAGGTTTATTGACGGATTGATTTTAGGGGCATTTATCGAAGCAAGGTCTTGTGAGAGATTTGCAAAGATAGCACCGCATCTTGACGCTGATTTACAGAAATTTTATGGGGGACTGTTGGAATCAGAAAAGCGGCATTTTACTATTTATTTAAATTTTGCACAGAAATATTCTTTAGCAGACATTACTCCGCATGTAAAAAGAATTAGTGAGATTGAGAAAAGTTTGATTTTATCTCCAGATAAAGAATTCCGTTTTCATAGTGGAATTTAGGTTTTTTTACTTACATTGATAACGTTTTAGGTATAATATTTTATATATTAAAAATTTATTTTTAGAATTAATGAAAAAAACAATTATCGTGACAGCTATAGCTTTAGGAATACTTGCAACAGCAGCAGTAACTTATGCTGATAAATATACAACTAAAAGCTTTGAAAAAGAAGTTAATAAGAATTTCTATAAGCCATATTATAAAAAAGCACAATCTATAGTTAGTGAAATGACAATAGATGAAAAAATTGGTCAAATGATAGTGCCAACAACAACTATTCTCATTTCTAATCCCGAGGATGCTAAATATTTGGCTACGCTATCAGACGATGAGTTGATTATAAAGTTTGGGCTAGATAAAATAAAAAAATACCACATAGGTTCAGTTCTAGTTGGTGGTAATGATGTGCCATTTGATGCTAATGATCCATCGTTAGCTATGTGGCAAAAGATAGCAAGACTTGCAAAAAGTCAGTATTCTGGTCCAGAAGGTACAAAGCTGTTATTAGGTACTGATGAAGTACATGGTAATCAGCATGTTTTAGGTAGTCCGCTATTTCCACAAAACATAGGTCTTGGTGCTACACACGATCCAAAGCTTATAAAAGAAGCGGCAAGAATGACGGCTGCAGGCACGCTAGAATCAGGGTTTAACTGGGTGTTTGCACCAACAGTAGCAATAGCACATGATTATAGATGGGGGAGAACCTACGAATCATACTCACAAAACCCTAGTATAGTAGAAGTTATTGCATATAATTTTATCGATGGTATGCAGAATATTCAAAATAATCATATAACGGGTACACTAGCTACAGTTAAACACTTTATAGGCGATGGTCTGACTGTCAATGGTTTAGATGAAGGCAATACAGAGGTTACAAATTTTGATGAGCTATGGAATGTGGATGGAGCAGGTTATCGTGGTGCGATAGATGCAAATGTTGGCAGTTTGATGCCTTCATATAGTAGTCTAAATGGCGTTCCAATGCATTTTGGTGGCGATAAAGGATTGCTTGAGAAAATATCAACTACAGGTATATATGATTATAAATTTGACGGTTTTGTGGTTTCAGATTATGCTGCAATATCTAAGTCTCAAGCTAAATACAATGCTTTAAATAAAAATAGTAAAATTTCATTTATAGACTCAATGGCGTTAGAGATCAATAGTGGTGTAGATATAATAATGTTTGGTACTGATAGTAATGGTTTTGCTAAGAGATATCCTAAAAAATTCTTAGGTAAGCAGTCAAAAGATATGCCTTCAGAGTATTATAATGTAAAAAACAAAGTAGCCTGGCCAAAAACTATGGATGGCGGTAATTATACCGATGCTGTAGATATGCTAAGAGCTATAAAGTTTGCAGTTAAACAACAGAAAATTCCAATGTCGCGAATTGATCAAGCTGTTACAAGAATTATCGCTGTGAAATTGGCGATGAAGCCAAGTATGAAGCCTATAGATAATGAAGTGGTGAAAGCTGCGGCATTGAAGGCTGCTGAAGAATCTATGGTATTGCTGAAAAATGATAACAACACACTTCCTATAAATACTACTAAAATCAAAAATGTAGTCCTAATGGGAGCGTATGATGATATTGGTCGTCAAAATGGTGGTTGGACTATACTTTGGCAAGGGTTTACAGGCAATCAATGGTGGAAGCCTAATTCTGAAGCTAAAAAACATAGTGGTGCGACAAGCTATATTGAGGGGCTAGAAAACAATTTATCTGAAGGTGCAAACTTTATTACAAATTTTAATGATAGCAAACAACAGTTAAGTAAAGACGATACTGTAGCTGTGGTTATTTTATCTGAAGACCCTTATGCTGAGTTTAATGGTGATGTTGATAATGGTAATCCTCTATACTTGAGTGGACATAAAAAGCCACAGAGTAAGTTCTTGGGTTTAAAATTTAACAATAGGCAAGAGGCAGAAATTAAAAAACTCAAAGCCAAGGGCATACCTATAATTACAGTGATTCAATCTGGTAGGCCGATGGTAATAACTGATGGCGGTGATAAAGCCCCTCTACAAAATAGTGATGCTTTAATTGCTGCATGGTTACCAGGTACAAGTGGGGGGCAAGCAGTTGCAAATACTATTACAGGTAAATATAAACTTAAATCATTTAAAGCTTCTATAGATGGTAAGGAGTATTACAGCAACACTTTACCATTTGACTGGCCAAAGAATATGCAGGAAGTTAGAGAGCATACGAGTAGTTTATTTAAAGAGGGTTACGGTTTAACTAATTAACATCAGTTATTAACCCAGCATTCCTATAATTAAGAAAATAAGGTCTACTATGAAATACACACCATTAGCAGCTCGACTAAGACCTCAAAATGTATCGCAAGTGATAGGGCAGGAGCATTTATTATCGCAAAATGGTGTGTTGACAAATATTCTCAAAAAAAATGGTATTTGCTCGATGATTTTCTGCGGTAAACCTGGTGTCGGCAAGACTACGCTAGCAAAGATTATCGCCAAATCTAAAGGGTTGGACTTTTTTGAACTCTCAGCAGTTGATTCTGGGGTAAAGGATGTGAAGAAAATCTTAGCTGATAATCAACATCTTGATAGTTTTGTATTGTTTCTGGATGAAATTCACAGGTTTAATAAATCACAACAAGATTTGCTTTTGCCGTATGTTGAGTCGGGTAAGATTATTCTTATTGGAGCTACAACTGAGAATCCGGTTTATTATCTAAATGATGCTTTGATTTCACGAGTATTTATACTGCGATTAAAACGACTAAATCAGCAGGCAAGCAAAGAGCTAGTCGACAGGGCTATTTCACAAGATGAGGTACTATCCAAGCATTCAATTATTGTAGCAAGAGATTTGTACGCAGCTATATATAATTATAGTGAGGGCGATTGTCGTAAAACTTTAAATCTGGTTGAGAGAATGTATCTGATAAGTAGCCAAGGCGAAGAGATAAGTTTTGACAAGGATCTTTTTGATCAAGCAGTAGGTGAGACGACGAGAAATTTTCATCGTGAAGGTAAGGAATTTTATGAGCAACTTTCGGCATTTCATAAATCTGTGAGAGGAACTGATCCTGATGCGGCAATTTTTTGGTTAAGCTTGATGATAGATAATGGTGTAGATCCTTTAGTTGTAGCTAGAAGAATGCTTTGTATAGCATCTGAGGATATTGGTAACGCAGATCCACAAGCTTTGAGAGTAGCGCTAGATGCTTGGAATGCTTATGAGAAGCTTGGAATGCCTGAGGGTAGATTGGTACTATCACAAGCAGCGATTTATCTAGCAGTTGCACCTAAGAGTAATGCTTGCTACAAGGCTTTAGCAGACTCTCAATTAGTGACAAAAAACATGGGCAACATAGATGTTCCGCAACATCTCAAAAACTACAAAGATAGTAACTACTTATATCCGCATAATTATCCAAATTCGTATGTAAAGCAACAGTATTTGCCAAAAGGACTAGAGCAAAACTTCTATAACCCTGCAAGTAGTGGCTTTGAAAGTAAAATCAAAACCAAGCTAGAAAGTATCGCAAAGTTGAGATAATTTTTACGAAAAATAATATTTGTATGTTATAATCTTTCAATTGAAAAATATAATAATATAAAACCTAGGCTTTAACTAATTATGGCATTAGAAAATTTATTACATCCTACAAACATCAAGATTGATGACTATGCTAAAAATTCTACTAAGTTTTCTTTTGAGGCTTTAGAAAGAGGCGTTGGCTATACTCTTGGTTTTGCACTAAAGCAAACTATGCTTTTCTCAATAGATGGAGCGTGTGTTACAAGCATTAAAATTAATGATGGTAAAGTAACTTCATTAGAAGACCTTATTCCTTGTGATGAGACCGTTGCTGACATTATCTTAAATGTTAAAGCACTTCCTGTTTCGTTAGAAGAAGGTGTTGAAAGTGGGACTATTACTTTTGAGCTTTCTGGAACTGCTGAAGAAATTTTTTCTGAAGAAGCTAAGCTTTCTCAAGGTTTAACTATAAATGAAGAAATATTTATTTGTAGCTACAACGGTAGCAAAAAACTAAAAATCCAAGCTAAAGTTGAAAAAGGAGTAGGTTATAAAGAATCTATAGAAAACTTCAGCGATGGCGAATTTTTATTAGATGCTGCTTTTTCTCCTATCAACTTCTGTGAATTTGATGTAAGAAATGCTCGCGTAGGTAGAAGAACTGACCTTGATAGACTTGATTTTGATATCAAAACTAATGGTAATATCACTTCAGAAGAAGCATTAAGATTAGCAGCTACAAAGATTCAAAACCAGCTTAAAAACATTGTAGATGTTGAAGAGATTAATCAAGGTGTATTTGTAGAAGATCCTACTAAAGATATAGATCCAGTTTTACTGAAGCATGTTGAAGAGCTTAACCTTACAGCTAGATCTTCTAACTGCCTAAAAGCAGTAAACATCAGACACATTGGTGAGCTAGTTCAAAAAACTGAAAATGAACTTTTAAGAGCTCCAAATTTTGGTAAGAAATCACTTACTGAAATAAAAGACAAGCTATCTGAATTAGGCCTATCTTTAGGTACAGCAATAGATAATTGGCCTGAAGACTTATAATCATTCCTGCCGGAGTGGTGAAATTGGTAGACGCGCCGGACTCAAAATCCGGTTTTGGAAACAAAGTGCCGGTTCGAGTCCGGCCTCCGGCACCATTATATTCATACTTAATCTATCTAACTCATACTTTATATCACATAAAATATCTTATAAATAAACACTTTTAGTGGGTATATGTAGCTTAATAGCCATACTTCACTATATTGTATAATTTTGGATACAACTTGTATGAAATAATTTCAGTATATAGATCCAGATTCTTTGTTTTGTAAAAAAGTCAATGATTGCTGATAGATATTATTATTTTGCTGGTGTTGATAGCTGCAGTGCATCTGAAGTACTCAGAATAAAGTGATAGTGGTAGAAAAAAACTCAGTATGTCTTTTTTATCATAACCACTATTGATTTAGTCATTATTTTTATAAAAACAGGTTGGTTGAATGGAGTCTGAGTCTTGTTTTTATCGGGCTCAAAAAGTCATCTATAAGATAATCAATCAATTTTTGAACTAAATCAACAGCCTATATAGTTGAGTGGTTGAGAATCTAAAGATAGAAAACATAAAGGTTATAAAAAATTTAAATCTAACTATTTGAGTTTAGAGCTATACTCAGAGTAATCTACTTTAGCATCAAAGTCTTGAAGAACTCTTGTGTGTAATTGAGGATAGTTAAATACATTTGTAATTAATACAGATAATTCAGAGGTTCCAGTATATGGTCCAACTTTCCAATAAGTAGTATTGTTTTTAACATTAGCAGGCACTTCATAAATGTAGCTTTTGAATTTCTCAAGAGCATCGTACCTTGTTGGAGCCATATTTGCTTGGTTATTTGCGACTAAAAACATTAGTAGCCTGATATTATCTTGATTCCACTTGGTAATATCTCTATCAAAAGACAATCCTTTTACATGGTCTACGATAGTTTCCATGCCTCTATGGTATTGAGTATCGTGGAAGTTAGAAGCAAAATATGTAACGAAAATAGTTTCTGAATCATGCTTAGACATCCATTCTACAATATGCTTAATATCACCTTGAATAAGCTCAGTAGCCTGCTTAGATACTTTATAAATTGAGCCATCATCATCTGTGGGAGCATCTTCGGATTTTGAAATAAATGCGATGTTGTCTGATAGTGATGTACCTTCGTGGCTCATTAATACTTTTCTAGCACTATCGAAAGGATTTTTTGAAACTTCTTTAAATTTATCTTTAGCTGCATCATAAGCTGTTTCATATACATAAGAAGGAGTAACATCCTTGGCAAATTCTTTAGGTGCAATCGTAACAGATAGGTATATAGTTTCTGATCTTTTCTTTTAGGATCAGTTTTATTACAAAGAGCCCCATATACAGTATCGTCATGATCATCACTTGAGCCCAGGTATGTTCCACTAATTCTTAAAAAATCTATAGGGAGTTGTAAGTCTGTTTTAGTGAATTTATCAGTTATTGGTAAATCTCTAGGATCTTCTATTAAAGACCCATAGCCAGTATATGCTATCTTGTCATCAGCAGTTGCTATGGCTATAGTTGTTAGTAATGTAATAATTACTGAGCTAATTATTTTTTTCATTATTCAATATTAATATTTGTTATTTACACAATTAATAAAATATTACAGAATATATTATAATTAAAATATCAATCAGTGTCGAATTCTATCTTAAATTTAAAAGTTACATTAAGACGAATTAATAATATTTTGATGATTAAGATTACTTAGGTTTTATTTTTGCAAAAAGCTTTACAGTTGAAATCTTTTAAGTATAGTTGTTTGATAGTATCTTAATGAATTGAGTATTACTATGAAATCAGTGGTTTTTGTATATAAAAGAACTCTTAAGTCTTATAAGGAAAAATTCTTGTTAAGAATAAAAAAGAGTTTGGAAGAAAGTAAATACCACACCTTTGTAGTTGGAGATATGGATGAGGTTGTTGAAATCTTGGAAGAAAACGCAAGGATTTGTGCGATTATACTAGATAGCAATAGCTTTAACATCGATGCTTTTCACGATATTGCTCATGTAAATACTAAGTAGCCTATATTTGTTGTCTCGGACTATAACCAAAATATAAAGCTCAACCTGAAAGATTTTAACCTTAATATCAATTTCTTGCAGTATGACGCTTTAGCAGGTGAAGATGCAGATTTTATCAATAAAACTATCGTTGATTATTTTAATGATATTTTGCCCCCATTTACTCATGAGTTGATTATAGCTAATCTGAAGGAGATTTATTCAACAAAATTGTATATACTGTTTTCTATTTTATGAGAGCATATAGTCAAGATTTGAGAGATAGAGCTATTTCATTATTTGAATCCGGCTACA
>JBLFYO010000051.1:0-12664 GCA_047609165.1 Francisella sp. | reverse complement strand
ATCCAATAGAAAAAGTTTGGGCTAATTTTAAAAATATTTTAAGAAGAATAAGGCACAAATATAGTGATTTTAAAGATGCTATAAAAGCGGCATGGAATTCAATGAAAACTCTTTCGGGTTAACTATATAAATATATATTTAACCAATTGTGACATAATATTAGCTAGTCAATTGTAATATTATTATTGATTAAACTGAATTTGAAAGAATAAATTGATTGTTTTAGATGTTTTTTATGCTAACTAAGCAAGGTATTTTTTTAAGACATAAACCTTTCTACACCGTCTTTAAAGTCAAAACTGTGCTCAGCTGTAATATGACGAACCGTCTTTGTAGTAGATCTCATCACTACACTATGGGTAACTGCAAAAGAGCCTCGAAGTTGGCTGTTTATACGCTTTACACCTTTAAGCATACTTCCATCAGTCACACCTGTTGCAGCAAATATTATATCGCCTGAAGCAAGATCATCTATATCGTACTTCTTATCAAGATCTGTAATACCCCACTTATGAGCTCTTGCAATCTCAGCATCATCATGAAACACTAGTCTAGCTTGCATTTGACCACCCAAACATTTTAAAGCGGCAGCAGATAATACACCCTCAGGAGCTCCACCTGTGCCAATAAATACATCTATACCAGAACCTTCTGTTGCTGTTGCTATGATAGCAGAAACATCACCATCATCAATCAATATAACCCTAGCACCACACTCTCTAGCCTCTTTGATGATTTTAGCATGTCTTGGTCTATCCATAGTACAAACTACTAGTGCTGATACTGATACACCTTTATACTCAGCCACTCTTTTTAGGTTTACAGTCACAGAATCATCAAGATCGACTATGCCTTTAGGCGCTGTAACGCCACCTACTGCTATTTTCTCCATATATACATCAGGAGCATTCAAAAAACCACCTTCATCAGCCATCGCAAGTAGTGTAAGAGCATTTGGACCACCCTTTGAGGTGATCGTCGTGCCTTCAAGCGGATCTAAAGCTATATCAACCTTGCAGCCTCCGGCACCAACCTTTTCACCTATATACAGCATCGGAGCTTCATCAAGCTCACCTTCGCCGATCACGACTGTTCCATCTATATCCACATCATTAAAAGCTTTTCTCATCGCATCTACTGCCGCTTGATCTGCAGCTATTTTATCGCCTCGGCCCATTTGACCCCATGATGCTAATGCTGCCAGCTCGGTTACTCTTACTGCTTCTAATGCTACTTTTCTGTTCATTATCTAACCCTTTATTTTTTGATTAATTAACTATTTTACAAAACTTTCTACTATCTCTTTCAAATCTGTAAGTTTGCCATGGAAAAAGTGACCTACTTCATCCATTTTGATCAAAGTTAAATCTGGACTATTTCTATTTGAAATAAAATCAAATACCGACTGAGGATTAACAGTATCATCATCTGTACCTTGTACAACTAGCCATGGCTTAGCTGGCACTGGATATTTACTTAAATCCAACCTATCGACAGCAGGTGCAACAGTTATCAGACTAGAAACCATACTAAGTTTTTCTAAGCCCATATAGGCAATTGCTCCACCGAAAGAAAATCCACATAAGACAATCTCTTTGGCGGAAGTATTTGCTTTAACCCACTTATATACTGAGAGTAGATCCTCTAACTCACCAAAACCTTCGCCATACTCACCTTGACTATCTCCAACACCACGATAGTTAAATCTAAACGATTCTATAACACAACTTTTCATCGCTCTAGCTATAGTTGTGACAACCTTATTGTGCATAGTTCCTTGGTATAGGGGATGGGGGTGACAGATTATAGCAACCTTGTTTAGATTAGCGTCTTTTACTTTATCGTGAATGGCTTCAATTCGCCCAGCCTTACCTTCTATAAAAAAAGTATTCATAATATCTTTTATGACTTTGGAGTTAAGTCACAATCCTCTAGCTTTATTAGCTTAGTTTTTTTGATAAATTTATATGCAAAGTATAACAATATAAACGCAATAAATCCTATATAAGTAGATAAAAACTCAAAAGTTAAGCTTAACCAGCCTCTATCAACATCTCTGAATATACTTATTCCTTGACCAATTATAATAACACTTACAAGAGTCAAAGCTATTAACGGTGCCCATGGAAAAAACTTAGCTACAAATGGCAAGTCTTTTAAACTTTTACCTTGCTTTACATACGCTCGTCTAAAACGATAATGACTCAATGCAATCGTAAACCACGCTATAAACCCAGCTAAGCTTGACACATTTATCAGCCAAGTAAATATCGTCCCACTACCTATGAATGAAACAAAGAAAAATGCAGAACCAACAAGTCCTGTTGCCAATAATGCAAACACTGGTGTGCCATGCTTATTTGTAGTTGCAAATATTCTCGGTGCTTGATTGATTTTACCAAGGTGCCAAAGCACACGAGTTGCACTATACATACTTGCATTACAAGCTGAAACTATAGCTGTAAGTATAATCACATTCATAATTGTAGCTGCCGAACTAAGTCCTATATTTTGAAATACTATCGTAAATGGGCTTATCGATATATCCTCATTTGCACCTGATTTAATCAAAGCTGGACTATTATAAGGCATCAAGAAACTTACAACCACAACTGTAAGTATATAAAACAAAACCAAGCGCCAAAATGTCTGCCTAATCGCCTTGGGTATAGATGTGGTGGGATCTTTTGCCTCACCAGCTGTTACGCCAATAAGCTCACTACCTTGGAAAGAAAACCCTGCAATCATAAAGACTGCAACAAATCCCCAAAAACCATTATGAAAAGGTGCATCACCAATATGCCAGTTGCTAAAACCTACATTCTCATGATTACCTACAAGACCAAAAATTGCCAAAGTCCCAATTATTATAAATATAATCACCGTTGTAACTTTTATAAACGAAAGCCAATATTCTACCTCTCCATATATTCTTACTGAAAACAAATTCATCGCAAGCACTAAGAAAAAGAAAAATGAACTCCACATAAGTATCGATGAATCAGGAAACCAATACTGCATAACAAAAGCAGCTGCTATAACTTCTGTCGCAACTGTGATAGCCCAGTTAAACCAATAACTCCAGCCGGTACTAAAACCTAAAGCAGGATCTACATAACGAGTTGCATATTCACAAAATGTACCACTTACAGGGCTATGTGCTGCCATCTCACCAAGACTCGCCATCAGAAAATATACCATTATAGCTATGATTATATAAGCCAAAACTGTACCACCAGGACCAGCATCAGCAATTGCCCCACCAAGAGCAATAAATAGTCCCGTACCTATACAGCCACCTAAAGCAATCATCGACATATGACGACATAACAAACTTCTATTTAGATTTTCTGACATCTATTTTCATCCTTTCTTTCAATAATTTATAAACAAAACATGCAACAAACAAATCCGCTGAAAAATTTTTAAGAAAATAGGGGAACTGAGACTTTGCAAAATTAAAATGCTAAGACCAGAAGCTCTCCACGCATTATTTTCGCGTGACAGTTCTGATACTTTTCAGCATCAGACCCAAAACCTCAAAACATAACCTTTGAGCTTTTTCGGCACAATCTCTAGAAATTCAACCATCATTAAGCGTTATGACTTTCTGGCTGATTCTATAGATCATGCACCTCTTCTTTAAAATTTATATGACTAACAAAAGCCTAGAATTAGTTTAACACACTAAATAAAAGGCTGTCAAACTTAGCTGCCCAATCATTAGCATTTTTACTATAAAGATCTGTTATTGATTTTTTCTTCTTCTTTATCCCTATACATCACAGCATAGACTAACCAAGTACAGATATATACAAAGATCCCACAGAAAATCACATCACTAAAGAAGTGTCCACCTTGGGCAATCCTCATCAAACCTAATCCACCACCAACTACAATAGCCGCACTAAAAGCCATAAGTTTTTTTCTACGAGTAGCTAAAAGTGGTATAAACGCAAAAACCCAAAAACCCATCGAAGCATCACCACATACAAACGAGCAGTTTTTACCACATTGGTTAGATATCACAAAAGGCTTCTGAAACACTTTATCACCATCAAATTCTTGCACCATCACAGGTCTTGGTCTGCCCCAATGATCTTTAAACACATAGTTCACAACCAAACCAGGTCCTATCCACAAGCACACAGCTACAAAAAATATCGCTTTACGGTGCTTAATCCTAAATTTAGCTATAAAAAGTGACCCAAGTAAAAACAAAATAACAATGATTGAGAAAAATATCGGAAACAATCTTGCAAAACTATGCAAAAAGCCAAGAATTCCATCAGAAGTACTACCAATAAAGCTCTGCATGGCAGGATCATAAAAATATCCTGCTATAGCAATATCCAAATGTGGAAAAAACAAAAAGAATACCCATGCGACAAAGCATACAACTAAACCCCATATAATGTGAAATTTCGCCAAAACAACCTCCTAAGCCACGCATAGCTATTTATAAATTTAAAGTCTCTAACATTTTTTAGTATTTTTTTGTTAGAATATGTAAAATTTCATTAATAATTTTAAATATATAGTTTATACAAAATCATGACAGATAGTAAGTTAAAAAATTCAAACCATGCCGTAGGCAGATTAAAAATAACACTTGTTGTTATATTGGCAGCTATAGTTATATACCTATTTATAGCTCTTTTCACTTTTAATTACAATGATGCAGGATGGAGCAGTATATCTTCAGAAACCATCACGAAGAATTCTGCTGGACCTGTTGGAGCATATATAGCAAGCTTTATATTGGCAATCTTTGGTGTGATTGGCTTTTTGATGCCGTTCCTTCTTATCGACTTTATCCGAGCATTGCTTATAAGCCGTAAAGAACAAAAACTAAGCTATTTGATGTTTACAATTAAAACCATAGGAATTATAGCTGTTATACTTAGCTGTTGTGGTCTTGCCGAACTGTATCTAAGCTTTGCCAACTATTGGGTACCTCAACGATCTGGCGGAATTATTGGCTATGAAATTGTTAAGCCACTTGTTAAATATTTAGGCTTAGTTGGCGGATCATTCTCTTTGATTATAATGCTATTTGTTGGTTTAACGCTATATTGTGGTACAGTTTGGTTACAACTTATAAAATCAAGTGCCGTATCCACTAGCAAGGTTGCAAAGTATATAGCTAAAGCAATTTCTTACATTACAAAAGCTAAAACTACTGAAGATAAAAATGCACCTAAATTTGATGACTTTGAAGATTTTAAAGGCTCAACAAACCTTACAACTAGCAATCAATCTACTAGTATTCAAATCAATGATTTTGAAAATGATTATAACTCTGATGATGATTTTCAACCACAATCCGAAGATGATGTGTTTAAAAAGATTTTAAGTAAATCAAAAACTGACAATGAACTTATATTTGAAGATAAGAAACCTGTAGCTGACATATCTGAAGCTTATGAACAAGCTAATACTAGCTCGCAGCCTACAGTAACCACCCCTACCCCGCCAGCAGCCACATCTCAAGTATTTGAGAAAAAAGTCTCTGCACCCCAAAAAGCCTCAAATCTTTCAAGGAAGAAAAGTCTTCCATCGCTAGACTTGCTATTTGAGCCTGATGCAAAAAAAATAACTGTTTCTCAACAAGATCTCAATGAAACTTCTGCATTACTTGAGCAGACTTTAAATGATTTTAATATAGCTGCAAAGGTTGTAGGTGCTTATCCTGGACCTGTAATCACAAGATTTGAGATTGATTTGGCTCGCGGTACAAAAGTTAGCAAGCTTGTGGGTATATCTCAAGATTTAGCTCGAGCATTATCAACTGCATCTGTGCGTGTGGTTGAAGTAATTCCAGGTAAACCTTTCGTCGGAATTGAGCTGCCAAATGCTGTCAGACAAATGGTGCGTATAAAAGAAGTGCTCAGTGACCCTGAATTTCAAAACTCAAACGCTGCTACCATAATGGGTATTGGTGTGGATATAGCCGGCAAACCAGCTTTTGCTGAGCTTGCAAAAATGCCTCATTTACTAGTTGCAGGTACTACAGGCTCTGGTAAATCTGTAGGTGTAAACTCTATGATTGTCAGCATGCTTTATAAATGTATGCCCGATGAGCTTAAATTTATCATGATAGATCCTAAGATGCTTGAGCTTTCAATTTACGATGGTATACCTCATCTTTTGACACCTGTAGTTACAGATATGACAGAAGCCGCTAACTCTCTTCGCTGGTGCGTAAAAGAGATGGAACGACGCTATGCTCTTATGGCTGCAGCTGGTGTGCGAAACATTGCTTTGCTTAACGAAAAGATTGAGCAAGCTGAAAATGCTGGTAGACCACTTAAAGATACAATGTTTATCAAGATGAATCCAGAAAGAGCACACGAAGCCCCTACCCTCACCAAGATGCCATACATAGTCGTAGTTGCAGATGAATTTGCGGATATGATAATGGTTGTAGGTAAGAAAGTTGAAGAGCTAATTGCTAGACTTGCTCAAAAGGCTCGTGCAGCAGGCATTCATATAATCCTTGCAACACAAAGACCATCAGCCGATGTAGTTACAGGGCTTATAAAAGCAAATATCCCGACTAGAATGTCATTCCAAGTATCTGCAAAAATAGACTCAAGAATTATGCTTGATCAGCAAGGCGCTGAACAATTACTTGGTAATGGTGACATGCTTTACCTAAAGCCTGGGCTTGGCGCTCCGATGCGTATCCATGGTGCTTTTGTAGAAGATGATGAGGTTCATAGAATAGTAGATAAATGGAAAGAGTTTGGTGAGCCCGAGTATATTGAAGATATCCGCGAAACTAGCGAAGATGGCGAAGGCTCAAGCGGTGGCAGTGCTGATGGTAGTAGCGAGGATCCTTTATACAACGATGCCGCTGAAATTGTTATCAAATCTCAAAAAGCTTCTATCTCAGCAGTCCAACGCAAGCTGAAAATTGGCTACAATCGTTCGGCTCGACTTATGGAAGAAATGGAAGAAAATGGCATAGTCTCTGAGATGAATCAAAACGGTATGCGTGATGTCCTAATAAACAGAGAGCCACAATGAAAAAAATAATTATAACCCTAATAATGCTTACAAATATTGGTTTTGCATCTACAGCTGATGACTTGATTACTAAAATCAAAAACATCCAATCTATGTCTGCTAACTTCACTCAAAAGCTTATAGATGGTCAAAGTGATAGCAATGTAAACTCTAAGGGTACTATGAGTTTAAAAAAACCTCAGTATTTCAAATGGGTAACAACTTCACCAAACAATCAAGAAATTGTTTCAAATGGTAAAAAGCTTTGGATATATGATGGTGACCTTGAGCAACTTATTATCAAGCCGGTATCAAATAATATCTCTCAATTTCCATATTTGATTTTACTATCAAAAAATTCTGACAAGCTCAACAAGCTATTTACTGTAAAAGAAAAATCTAGTAACACATACACACTAAAGCCAAAAAATGATGAAATGATTAGTAGTATAGATATTAAATTTGCTAAGAATGGTGAGCTTGATTATTTAGGTATATCTACATCTTTAAATCAATACACTCAAATCAAATTTAGTGATATAAAAGACAATTCAAATAGCATCAAAGCTAGCGACTTTAATTTTAAAACTCCAAAAGATACCGATGTGATTGATGAGACTGTTAGCACTTCTAAATAATTTTTTTCTTAAAGGGTATACATAATATTTGTTGATGTTATTGTATTGATATTATTTTTTCCAGGAGTTACTAAAGTAGTACCATTCAACTGAAAGGTTAGCTGCAAACTAAAGTTTTTATATAGCTCAACAGACAATGCCGAGATACCCTGATAAATCGACTTGTTCTTTTGATCATAATTGTATAAGATATTTTGCTTAAAATTAGACTTATCAGCAAAATTCCAAACATAATCAAATGTAGACTGAAATCCTGGTTTGTTTACCTCTAATTGACCATTAGTGACTCTACTTTGTAAAAAACTAGGGCCTGCTGAAAGCTCGACATACATGGTTTTGCCCTCATTCTCATAAACCCTTCTTTTATAACCCACAGATTCTGTGAATATAAAGTCATAGGTACTCAGCTCATCGTTTAAATATGTTAAACGGCCATAAGCTGCATTTACTTTTGTAAAATTCCACGATGTTTCAGCCCTAACTTGAGATTTATTTATTTTAACTGCTCTTGTTTTGCCTTGATCATTTGTACTATATACATAGTTAAAAAATAACTTATTCTTCCATTCATCCATTGGCTGATAACTCACATTAGCCAATGCGTTTACATTCGTTGTTGCACTATCACCAGTTGCAATAGTTCCACCAAAACCAAAATCAGTACCTTTCCATGGCTCAGCAACTACTTCGGGTGCTTTTGAATCTTTTTTTTCTTCGACTGGGGAAGCCAGAGGGATTTCTTCTGAAGACTTTTCTGTAGATTTAACCAATTTTTTATCAGTAGATTTGTCTTCCATTTTTTCAGAGCTTGCCTCATTAGCTAGTTTTTGATACTTCTCATATAGCTCTTTGTATTTATCAGCTTCTTTCTGATATTCTATATTTTGTTCTTTATTTATAGGAATAGTAGTTGCAAAATTATTATTCAAAAAGCATACACCAGCAAACAATATAATTATCTTTTTATTAACTATAAACATCTGACCATCATTCCTACTAAAAACTTATTTTTAAAAAACCTTATTTGCTTTTGTACACCTATCTCTACCATTAAAATCCTTAATGGTTTCAACATCCACAAAACCATATTTTTTAAATATAGCATGTACGCTAGTTGACTGAGTATATCCATGCTCGATATATACGCTGCCATTTTCAACTAAAAAATTCTGTGCTTGAGAAATTATTTTTGCAATATCCGATAAACCATTATCATCTGCAAATAATGCTGATGTTGGTTCATACGCTTTTACTTCGGCATCGATATCACTATCGCTATTATCTATATACGGTGGATTTGAAACTATTATATCAAATTTCATTCCATCAAGAGCCTCGTACCAATCACTTTGGATAAACCTAACATTAGCTATATTATTGCTAACAGCATTTTCTTTAGCTACGACAAGTGCCTTTACAGAGAAATCCACAGCAGTAATTTCAGCATCTTGCAACTCTCCTGCTAGTGCTAGAGCTATTGCACCAGTCCCTGTACCTAGATCAAGAATTTTTAATGTATCTTTTTCTTTCAAAACATCCGAATTTCCGGACCCTGATCCTGAATCTCTTAAATACTGGTCTTTATTATTGCCTATACTCTCCAAAATAGTCTCAACTAAAACCTCTGTATCAGCCCTAGGTATAAGAGTATCTTGTGTTACCCTTAGCTTTTGATCCCAAAAATACTTATAGCCAAGTATATAAGCTAAAGGCTCACCATTTCTATAGCGAATAATTTTCTCATTAATTTGACCTATCTCACTCTCTACTAGCTCTCTATCGCCATACATATAAAGGTACGACTTATCAACACCCAACATATCACATACTATAGCTTGGATATCACTTTTTATATACTGAAGACACTTCTCATCACTTTGAGAAGAGGGAAATTGCGTAGTAAGACAGGAGTGTTCTTTATTTACACCCGAATTTACGGACACCGATCCGGAATTTTCTAAAGTAAGAGTCAAGTTTGTGTGTATTTTATTTTGAAGCTCAGTAGTATAAAAACCAACTAAGCTAGAGATAGTTTTGAGATTAGTCATCAGACATAGTAGCTAAAAGATCCGCTTGATGCTCAAGTATAAGCGGTTGAATTATATCATCTACAGCACCTTCCATCACTTCATCAAGCTTATATAGTGTAAGGTTTATACGATGATCTGTAACTCTACCTTGCGGATAGTTATAAGTTCTAATTCTTTCAGACCTATCACCACTACCTACTAAGCTTTTGCGAGTATCTGATTGCTCTTGATTTTGCTTATCTATCTGAGCTTGCATAAGTCTAGACTTTAGCATTCCCATTGCAGCAGCGCGGTTTTTGTGTTGTGAGCGTTGGTCTTGACACTCAACTACCACACCTGTCGGCAAGTGAGTTAAGCGAATCGCAGAATCAGTTTTGTTGACATGCTGCCCACCAGCTCCAGATGCCCTAAAAGTATCAACTTTAAGATCCGCAGATTTTATTTCAATACCTTCGACTTCATCAACTTCTGGCATTACAGCTACTGTACAAGCTGAAGTATGCACTCTACCTTGCGACTCTGTAGCCGGTACGCGTTGCACTCTGTGCGCTCCAGACTCAAATTTAAGTTGCGAATAAGCACCATCTCCATTTATTTTTGTGATAATTTCTTTATAACCACCATGCTCGCCTTCACTAGCAGATATCACTTCTGTCTTCCAACCTCTCTGCTCTGCATACTTTGTATACATCTTGAATAAATCACCAGAAAATAATGAAGCCTCATCGCCACCTGTGCCAGCTCTTATTTCCAAGAACACATTAGCATCATCATTAGGATCACGCGGTAAAAGCAATATCTGCAAGTCATTTCCAAGAATCTCAATCGCTTCATTAGCAAGCTTTAGCTCTTCTTTTGCCATCTCAACCATCTCAGCATCTTTTTCGCCAAGCATCTCTTGAGCAGCAGCCTTGTCTTCTATAGCTTGACTATAGCTCTTAAAGTTGACAACTATCGGCTCTAAGTTAGAGTATTCTCGCGATAAGTCTCTAAATTTATTTTGATCAGAAATTACACTCACTTCACTTAGCAAAGCACTTATCTCTTCGTGCCTTTCAACCAGACTTTGCAATTTTGTTTTTATAGAATCTTTCATTTATTTATTGTTCCAAATTTAAACCAAACATGCGTTTTATACACGCTAAGCAGTCTTTTTCACCTGTTTTAGAGGCTTCTTTCATTCCTAATACAGGGTAGTGTAATACTTTCTTTTTTATCTCATAAGCAAATCTTTTCATAATAGTTTCAGCATCTTTACCATTGCGTATCTTTGCGAGACTTTTTTCTAATGATAAATCGACCATATTATCAGCCTTTTCAAAAAGCTCTTGTATAGCAGCATTTGAGACGATAGTTTTTTCTTTTTCAAGGTACTCTTCTAGTGATTTTATCACAATCTTATCTGCTCGTTTGCTTTCGTGCTGACGCTTATCTTTACCCTCTTCCATCACGGCATTTACATCATCTACACAATAGTAGACATTTTGCTCAAGCTCACCAAGCTTAGGGTCAATCGCTCTAGGAATAGATAAATCAATAAATACCCTTGGCTTACCCATATCATTCATTTTAACTATGTACTCATTGACAGTAACTGCAGCAATCACAATATCTGCTTCTTTTAAAAGAAAATTTAAGTTATCTAGCGTATGAGCTTCTGCATTATCAAATGCTTCCACAACTCTTTCGGCTTTGTCTATAGTTCTATTTGCTAGCATTATTCTCTTAGGGTTTAATGCTGTGATGTGGCGGAATAAAAGTCCTCCTGTTTGACCAGCACCGATTATAAGCACATTTTTAGTATGAATATGCTCTAACTGTTTTTTTGCTAACGAAACCGCCGAAAATGCCACTGATACAGGACAATGACCAATTCTTGTCTCACTTCTAACTTTCTTGGCAGTAGCAAACACCTTTTGAAACACTCTATCAAGCTCTCTACCTAGTGCGTCATTATCTTTACTCGAAATATAAGAATCTTTAACCTGTCCTAAAATTTGAGGTTCACCCAAGACCATTGACTCTAGCCCACAAGCAAGCTTCATAAGATGTTTGATAACTTCTGAGCCTTGTCTTAGCTTTAGATAATCGTTTATCTTGTAGCTTGTGGTACGCACATGGCTCTGCCACCAAGCCAATACATCATCAACCACCTTTAAATTTGCAATCTCAAGGTATATCTCAGTACGATTACAGGTAGAAAGTATCACAGCATGACACACATCTTTGATAGCAAGTATCGAGGAATAAAGCTCACCAATCTCCAAACCAGAAAGTGCAAATTCACTTCGCACTTCAATAGGAGATTTCTTATAATCAATTGCTAAAGATATTAATGCCATATTTTTATAAATCAGTACTTTTAAGTAAATATTATTGGAAAAACAGAAGTTATTTTAGCATAAAACTTGTTTAACTTATATGAGAATGTTTCTCAGCATTTAACACTCATGTAAAGCAACAGTTAATATAAAGCAGGAAGTGTATGTGTTTAAAAGATTCACAGATCATATTTATTGTAGAGAAATATGGATTGAAGGGTCATTTAGACAGCGTAATCCAGATAATGAAGGACTGTAAATAATTCTGTGTCAAATTACTATAATTAATTTGATAACAGAAGGAATTATAAATGAAATTAGAAAGTCATTTAGCTAAAGATTTAGACCAAAATCGTAAGAATGGTACAACCTCTAAAACAATGAACTCTCCATCATATTTTTCTGTCGCTAACACATGTGAATCCAACATAATAAGCTCTCACTGTATTACTGTCATTACTCCAGTAAGATTCCGTACTTTCATCTTGCGTTATAGCTAATTTGAAGGAGATTTATTCAACAAAATTGTATACACTATTTTCTATTTTATGAGAGCATATAGTCAAGATTTGAGAGATAGAGCTATTTCATTATTTGAATCCGGCTACAAACGTAAACAGATAGTAGAAATGCTAGATATTCACTATGAGACAGTAAAGGACTG
>JBLFYO010000050.1:0-12764 GCA_047609165.1 Francisella sp. | reverse complement strand
AATATTATCTGGCAAATCACCTAGCATATCGATAGCATCGCCCTCTACATACTCAATATTTGGATATTTCTTGATATATTCACGCGCAACTTCCCAACCTACCTGCTTAAATCTATCCATAGTGTAAATCTTTGCTGTAGGGGCAATTTCAGCCATTGCAACTGCGGAATGCCCTGTATAAGTGCCTATATCTACACAAATTTTTGCTTGTGTGCTAAATATAAAAAACTGCAATAAACTTGTGACTATCTTATCAGAAATCATTTGAGAGCCATGAATATGCTCCTGCGTTTCGCAGACAATTTTATTGAGATTCTCAGGCAAATCAGTTGTGTGATCTAAGCAATATTGCCATATATTATTTTCAGTAAATTGATTTTGATACATTACAAATAGAAGTGAGGCTAAAAACTATAAAGTAGTTTGCATTATACAAGAGGATATTGAAAGTGCTTTTGATACTTTTTTATGATAGAATTTTAAAGATTTTAACTGACTTTACGCATTTTTATTATAGTGGATAAATTAGGCTTACCTCTACCTTTAAAAGTAACACGAAATCCTCAGCCAAACTGAAGATTTCTTTACTTTACTAAACAATAAGGATAGACAGCACACTATTCACCAATGAGTTAAATTGCTTAATGTCAGATTTTTAGCATATACACAAAACTATACAAACAGGTTTTTATTTAATGAAAGAAGAGAAAAAAGTTTTTATTAGAACTATGGGTTGTCAAATGAATGAGTATGATTCATCTAGAATGTATGAAGTTTTAAATGAAAGCTTCAACACTACAAAAACTGATGATTTCCAAGAAGCAGATATTATCATCATCAACACTTGCTCAATCCGAGAAAAAGCACAAGAAAAAGTGTTTCATCAACTGGGTAGGTGGAGAAAACTCAAAGAAGCTAACAAAGATTTAATCATCGGTGTAGGTGGTTGTGTAGCATCTCAAGAAGGTCAAAACATCATCAAAAGAGCACCTTTTGTAGATATAGTATTTGGACCTCAAACAATTCATAGATTGCCAGATTTGATAAAGAAAAAAGCTGATACTAGCAAATCTCAAGTAGATATATCATTTCCAGAAATTGAAAAATTTGACTATTTACCAGAGCCAAAAGCTGATGGTGTAAAAGCATTTGTATCTATCATGGAAGGCTGTGATAAGTACTGTTCATACTGTGTAGTACCATATACCCGTGGACCAGAAGTCAACAGACCTTTTGAAGATGTGCTAGGCGAATGTGCAATATTAGCCGAGCAAGGTGTGCGTGAGATCACTCTACTTGGACAAAATGTAAATCACTATGCTGGACCAATGGAAAATGGTCAAGTTGCAGACTTAGCTTTACTTATCCACTTTATAGCAGAGATTGATGGAGTAGATAGAATCCGATTTCAGACTTCTCATCCTGTCGAGTTTTCACAGAACCTTATCGATGCTTATGGTAGCGTACCAGAGCTTGCAAATCATCTGCACTTGCCAGTTCAGCATGGTTCTGATCGTATCCTTATAAATATGAAGCGAAATCATACAATCTTAGAATTTAAGCAAAAAATCAGAAAACTTCGTGCTATCCGTCCAGATATTACAATTTCATCTGATTTTATCGTTGGCTTTCCTGGCGAAACAGAAGAAGATTTCGAAAAACTTATGAAATTAGTTAAAGATATTCATTTTGATCATTCATTTAGCTTTTTATATAGTAAACGCCCAGGTACACCTGCGGCAGACTTACCTGATGATACGCCTATTGAAGTCAAAAAAGAAAGACTACAACGACTACAAGACTTACTAAAAAATAACGCATTGATTATATCAAGACAAATGATTGATAGTGTTCAAAGTTTACTAGTAGAAGGTAGCTCTTCAAAAACAGCAGGCATTTTAGTTGGCCGTACTGAAAACAACAGAATCGTATATTTTGCAGGCGATGAGTCATTACTTGGCAATTTCGTAAATGTTAAAATAACAGAAGCATCTCCAAACTCATTAAAAGGAGAGTTAGTTTAAATATATGAATAAAACTCAATTTACACTAGAACCTTATGACAACGATGCTCTTGGGCTACTTTGTGGCAATTTAGATGAAAATATCAAGGCGATAGAAAATTATTTTTGTGTAGAAGTAAAACGGCGTGCTAATGACTTTGAGATAGAAAGTACTTCTAATGAAAACAATACTCAAGCTAGACGCTTTATAAAGTCTTGCTATGCTGAAGTCCTTGATGAAAATATAGAGCTTGACCTTGAGCAGATAACTACCATACTAAACGCTACTGCCAAAGATGTAACAACTGAAACTACCAGACCTAAAGCATCATCAGAGGGCGAAGTCCAGCTAAGAAGCAAAAAGCTAAAAGCTCGCACACAAAATCAAGCATTGTATTTAGACAATATCAAAAATAACTTTATAACATTTGGTGTAGGCCCAGCAGGTACAGGTAAGACATATCTTGCTGTAGCTTGTGCTGTAGCTGCTTATGAGCGTGGTGAAGTACGCAGAATAGTACTAGTACGCCCTGCTGTCGAAGCTGGTGAAAAGCTGGGGTTTTTACCAGGGGATATTACGCAAAAGATTGATCCGTATTTACGCCCAATGTATGATGCTTTGTTTGATTTCATGGGTGTAGAAAAAGTTACTAAGCTTATTGAAAGACAAGCAATCGAGATTGCACCACTTGCATATATGCGTGGTCGTACTATTAATGATTCCTTTATAATATTAGATGAAGCTCAAAATACCACCAAAGAACAGATGAAAATGTTTTTGACTCGTATCGGTTTTAATACTACTGCGGTTATTACAGGCGACATTACACAAGTAGACTTACCAAGAAATATAACTTCTGGTCTAAAAGATGCTTTGAGTATTCTCGTAGATATAAATGGTATCGGTATAAATCATCTACAATCTGTAGATATTGTCCGCCATGAGATTGTTCAAAAAATTGTCACAGCTTACGATAAAGCTTTTGATAAACAAGAGAAAAATAAAAATGGATAACTTAGATTTAAATATTATCAATGATGATGAATACCCCATACCTAAATTTGAAGATTTATTAAAATGCTTCGAGTTAGTTACCGCTCATCACAATATCAAAACCTCGAGCGTAAATGTAAATATAATCTCAAATGAAGAGATTCAGCAAATTAACAAAGACTTCCGCGATAAAGATTATCCAACTAATATCATTTCCTTTGAATTTGAAAAGCCAGAAGGTTTACCTGATGATATTGTCGATGACTTTTTAGGAGATATAGTAATAGCTCCTGCTGTTTTAGAAAAAGAAGCTCTTGAGCAACACAAAAATATCAATGATCATTGGTACCATATATTTATACATGGTTTACTGCATCTACTTGGCTATGACCATATAGTAGATGATGAAGCAGAGAACATGGAAAATTTAGAAACAAAACTTTTAGCAAAACTAAATATTGCTAACCCATACCTAGAGACCTAGAACTAACATGACTGATTTTAATGACAACAACCAGGCAAAAAAAGGCAAAAACCGTTTTATAAAAAAGTTTGCGTCGAGTATTTATAATATAGAAAATGAAAATGACCTCATAGACATTATTCAAAAAGCTACTAGTAATGAAGTAATTGACAAACCATCACAAAATATGATGCTCGGTGCATTAAAAATATCCTCTTTAGATGCTAGCGATATTATGCTGTCACATTCCAAAATAGAGTCCGTAGATTTGTCTATGACTACAGATGAAATACTTGAAAAAGTTATTCTTTCAACGCATACCCGCTTTCCTGTTTACGGTGAAGATAAAACTGAAATCATTGGCATACTCCATGTAAAAGATTTGCTAAAGCTAATGTTTAGCTCTCAAACTGAAGAGCAACCACAACTAAACTTAGAAGACATAAAAAAAATCCTTCGTCCGGCTATATTTATCCCCGAGACAAAAAAACTAAACTTAATGCTTAAAGATTTCAAAAATAGTCAGAATCACTTAGCAATGGTTGTAGATGAATACGGCGAGATATCTGGTCTAATCACTATTGAAAATATATTGGAGGAGATCGTTGGTGATATTGAAGACGAATTTGATATTATTGATGAGAACATTACAAAGATTAGTGATAATGAATTTATCGTAGACGCTATAACCGCGATTGAAGATATTAATGAGTATTTTGGAATAGCTATAGATGATGATGATGGTTTTGATACAGTTGCAGGTATGATTATTCAAACACTCGAGTATTTACCAAAAAAGGGTGACAGTATAGTTGTTGGTGGCTTTAAATTTATCGTTAAAGATGCTGATAATCGTAAGATTATAACTGTATTGGTAGAAAAGTTTAAAATATAGTTTTTAAAAAATCATAAAATCACTGAACGGAATCATTCGAAGTATCTTGTAATTTACTTATAGTTACGAAGCTTCGACTCAGCTTAGCCATCTGTTTTTTTATTGGGTAAACTTCACAGTTTTATTAAACAAGGTATAAATTAATGAAAAAAATCAGCTTACAATCACTATTCCCATTCATAATAACATTTCTTAGTGGTGCAGCCCTTGTCTTTGCATTTGCACCTTTTCGCTTAGATGTTATCGCGATAGTATCACTATGTGTATTTTTCTATTTTTTGAGTAAGTGCAATAAGTATCGATATGCTTTTTTAATGTCTTTTATCTTTGGGTTAGGCTTTTTTGGCACGAGTATTTCATGGGTGTATATAAGCATACATCTATTTACTCAGTCTATGGCTGCTGGTCTTACCGCTGCTGTAGCTTTAGTTATATTGCTTAGCTTCTTACACACGATCCCATTTGGTGTATTTAGCTATGCTCTAACTCATAAATCAAGCAATTATATAAAGCTCTTGGTTTACCCAGCTCTTTGGACACTCTTTGAAATAGTAAAAGCTAATCTGCTTTGGGGTGGTTTCCCATGGGTATCACTAGGCTACTCTCAAACAGAATCTCCGTTGATATGGTATTCTAGCATCGGTGGTGTTTACTTTGTAACTTACTTACTTGCATTTATCGCAGTACTAATAACTTTTTATATATTACCACTACTAAAAACAAATCTTCAATCTAAAATCACTATATGCAAATTAATCCTTGCTATAGTAGCAATAATAGTAATATACATCGGTGGAATCGTAACATCAAAACTACAGCCTAGTGAGACTTCCAACCAAAACCAAAAAGTAGTCTTAGTACAGGGCGACTTTATACAAGGATTTAAATGGGACAATGCTAACTTTGTCAAAATGCAAAGCTTCTATGAAGGTATTACTAAGAAATATAAAAATACTCTAATTATTCTTTCAGAAAATGCAATTCCTGCATATCGTCAATATCAAACTGACTATTTTAGTGGCTTAAAAGAAATAGCTGATAAAAACAATAATGCCATACTAGTAGGCTCTTTAAGTAATGCTGATAATAAAGTATTAAATAGCTCAATTATTCTAGGTAAAGGTAATGGTACTTACAATAAGCATCATCTAGTACCTTTTGGTGAATATTTCCCAATTAAATTTTTTGGCTATGTAGATAGTGCTGGCTTAAGCAACTTTGATGCTGGTGATAAGATCCAGCCTATAATGTCTGCTTTTGGATCACCACTTGCCAATTTCATCTGCTATGAAGTTGGTTACCCTGAGCAAGTGCGTGATCAGCTTCAAGGTGCGAGTATTATATCTGTTATAAGTGATGATTCATGGTTTGGTGATTCTATAGCTCGTGACCAACAGTTACAAATATCACAAGTTCGAGCTATTGAAAATGATCGTTATGTTTTGACCACTACGAGTAATGGTATTACATCTGTAATTAAGCCTAATGGAGAGATTGAAAAGCAACTAGCTAAAGATACTCGCGGAACATTAGAAGCTACTGTTTATAATTTAAAGACTCAAACAGTCTGGCTTAAAATTGGAATGGCTTTGGTGTTTTTACTTATAATTGGAAGCATTGTTATCGTGACTGTTATTAAGGTTGTTACAAGAAAATAACTTGTACGAAAAACTACTTCTTATTGACTGCGACATTAGTCATATATACGCCTAAAAATACAACTCCACCAAACAGTAGAGAAAGTATAGAAATAGTTTCTCCATAAAATGTAAAACCTATTATAATAACTAAGAATGGTAACATATTTTGAAAAACTGCTGTTTTGTAAACACCAATCTCTTCCAAAGCTCCTAGATACCACACATACGCAATAACTGTAGCAAATGTTGAAATATACAGCATGCTTGCCCAAAATTCAAAATCAGTATTAGCTAATGTCGAAAAATCTGACTTAAAGCTACTAACTATAGCAAACATTATCATACCAACTATAGCACCATAAGTATTGATAGTAATCATATGTATACCCTCTCTTACGCAACATTTACCCAATATTGCATAAGCAGCAAAGCACAGTACAGCTAAAACACTCAAAACTTCACCAAAACTTATATGAATACCATTAAGACATTGAGCCATATCACCACCACTAGAAAATAGCACTACGCCAAGAGTTCCTAGTAAAGCGACTAATACCCCAGCTTTTGCTTGAGTATTTACTTTCATTTTAAATACAATGCTTGAAAGAATAGTTATTAAACAAGGAGAAAAAGCATATATAATCGCGACAATATTACCCGATATAAGCTTTTCAGCCCATAAAAAAGCCATATTGTACAAAAATACACCAAAAAAACCTACTGCAATTATATGTAGCCATTGCCGAATATTTAACTTAGGTAAAAGACACCCTACAAAATAATAGTGTATTGCTAGAAATATTATCGATGCAAATACATAGCGAATTAAACCTACTAAGTAGATATCCACATAACTAAGAGGTAATGGAGCAATATGGTACAAACTTGCCCAAAATACTAAAGCTAAAAGTATTTTGCTATAAGCTTTTATTGAATAGTTCATTAGATAGTAACTCGCGTTATTTATTCTTAATTAGATACTCTACTATACCTGGGTTTAATAGTGTAGAAATATCACCAAAATTCTCATAATCTGATGCAGCTATCTTTCTTAATATTCGACGCATAATCTTACCAGAACGAGTTTTGGGTAGTTCTGGTGTAAATTGGATAACTTCAGGAGATGCAATAGGTCCAATTTCTTGACGAACATATTTGACAAGACTTTTTCTAATCTCATTAAGCTCTTCTTCATCACTATTATTACCATCTTTCAGGATACAATACACATATATAGCTTCACCTTTTATCTCATGCGGCATACCTACCACAGCACTTTCCGCTACTTGTGAATGAGTATTTAAAGCAGCTTCTATCTCAGCTGTTGCCATTCTATGTCCAGATACATTAATCACATCATCCATACGCCCGTCAATCCAAATATAACCATCTTCATCGCGACGAGCAGCATCACCAGAGAAATAAAAGCCTTTAAAACTACTAAAGTAAGTTTGTAAATATCTCTCATGGTCACCATGAATAGTTCTTGCCATGCCAGGTGTTGCTATTCTTATACATAAAGCACCCTTACCTACACCATGAATTTCATTACCATCAGTATCAAGCAAAGCTACATCTACTCCAAAAAATGGTTTAGATGCTGAACCTGCTTTTAGCTTATGAGCACCAGGTAATGGTGTAATCATGTGTCCACCTGTCTCTGTTTGCCACCATGTATCTACTAAAGGTGCTTGATTGTTAGCACCTTTTTCTACAAACCAATTCCATGCTTCTGGATTTATTGGCTCACCAACAGATCCTAAAACTCTAAGTGATTTACGCGTTGTGTTTTCAAGGTATTGATCACCAACTTTTAGCAAAGAACGAATAAGCGTTGGTGCGGTATATAGTATACTGACATTATGTTGGTCAATTTCTTGCCATAATCTTGAAGCATCAGGATAAGTTGGCACTCCTTCAAATATAAGTGAAGTAGCACCATTTGCCAAAGGTCCATAAACCACATAAGTATGCCCTGTTATCCAACCAATATCTGCCGTACACCAATACACATCTTGATCTTTATAATCAAATACTAGTTTATGCGTCATACTCGAATACACAAGATAACCAGCCGAAGTGTGAACTAAACCTTTTGGAGCACCAGTAGACCCAGATGTATATAACATAAACAATGGAGTTTCAGCATCAAAAGCTTTCGGAGTATGTTCATTAGATACTTTCTTAAGCTCTTCTGAATAGCATATATCCACGCCATCATTCCATGAAATATTATCTGTACCAGTATTTCGAACGACTAAAACCTTCTTTATAGAATCCACTTCTGAAACTACTTTATCAACGCTAGCTTTCATAGGTATTCTTTTACCAGATCTTACAGCTTCATCAACAGTTATTACAAAATCACTATTTGCATTTGCAATTCTTTGCTTTAATGCTTCTGCTGAAAATCCTCCGAATACTACTGAGTGTATCGCTCCAATTCTCGCACAAGCAAGCATCGCATAGATAGACTCTGGCACTAGTGGCATATATATAGTTACAATGTTACCCTCTTTTACACCATTTGCCTCAAGGATATTTGCCATTTCGCATACACGATGATAAAGCTCCCTATAAGTGATTTTCTTTGATTTTTTAGGGTTATCTGCCTGCCAAATAAATGCTACTTGATTTGCTCTTTCTAGTAAATGTCTATCGACACAGTTATAACATACATTTAGTTGCCCACCGGTATACCACTTTATATCTACAGGATCAAAGCTACTATCATAAGCTTTTGTAAATGGCTTATCCCATGCAACTCTATTTGCTTGCTTTGCCCAAAATTCTTCAGGGTTTTCTAAAGACTCTTTATAAAGAGCTTCATAAGTTTGTAAGTTGATATGAGAACTATCAATAAATTCTTGTGAAACTTGAAACTTTGAATATGACATAGATATTTTGGTTAAGTATTTTGCTATAAATTTATATTAGCATAGTTGCTGAAAATAGTAAGTTTAAAAAAGCTTAGATAAAGAATTATAATAATCCCAATACAAATTGGCATTCGTATTATCTACTTGCAAGATAATCTTTAAATTTATCGCCCAGCTCTTTATGAGTAAGAGCAATTTCATAATTTGCAATCAAAAAGCCTAGTTTATCTCCACAATCATAACGAGTACCTTTAAAATCGTAAGCTATAATTTTTTCTTCTTGGTCTATTAATTTAGCTATAGCATCAGTTAGCTGAATCTCGCCACCGGCACCTTTTGAGGTGGATTCTAAGCATTTAAATATTTTATTTGGCAAAAGATACCTGCCTACAACTGCTGTCGTTGACGGTGCTTTTTCAGGGGCTGGCTTCTCAACCATACCCTTAATGATACCTGTTTCATTTTTAGCAACTATACCATACGAGCTAGTTTTATCTTTTGCTACCTGTTGAGTTGCTATACAACCACGAATATCTGTACCTTCTACAATTTTAACCATCTGCTTTAATGCACCAGCCCCACAATTATGATTATAAATAAGATCATCAGGTAGTAGCACTGCAAAATCTTCTATCCCCACTAATGGCTTAGCACAAAGTACTGCATGACCAAGACCTAAAGCCTCAGGCTGACGCACAAAGAAAAAACTCACATCCTTAGGGATAATATTTTTTACCATTTCAAGAAGCTCATACTTTTCTTTCTTTTCTAATGAATACTCAAGCTCAAAATTTCTATCGAAATGATCTTCCAAAGATTTTTTGTTTGAGCTTGTTACAAATATAAGTTCTTTACATCCTGCTTCAATAGCCTCTTCAACAGCGTATTGTATTAGAGGCTTATCTACTACTGTAAGCATTTCTTTAGGGCAAGACTTTGTTGCAGGAAGAAATCTAGTTCCCCATCCTGCTACAGGAAATACAGCTTTTTTTATTTTCATAATTTTACCTTAATAGTTTTATAGAGGGCAATATAAATTAATATTTATCTCATAACCTTTGTACTCAAAATCATTAACCATTTCAACATACTTTTTCAAATCATTTGATCTTTTTACATAAAGATCTACCTGTATAATATCTTTAAAATAGTAAATCGCCATTTTTTTATCCAAAAGTAAACTTTTATCTAAGCTACATTCTCCTAAGAAATCTAAGATTGCCTGATGAATATCTTTGCGTGAAGGTTCAAAATTCTCTAATTTTATAACACCATCCTCATGATTTGTCACATCTATATGGACTGTTATATCTTTTATATTTTCAACATTATGATAAATATTACTCTTAACAATCTCGGCTACATAATGACCTTCTGATGCTGTAGAATATTTATCTACCAACACATGAACATCCAATACTATCTTACCTGCCATCTTTCTAGTGCGTAAATAATGAAAATCTTCAACACCTTCTGTAGTTGTGATGATGTCCTTGATTGATTCACGTGTTTCATTATCGACACCCTCATCTATAAGCTCTGCAACAGCAGAATAACCCCATTTAATCCCCATCTTCACAATCATATAGCAAACTACAAATGCTGCTAATGCATCCATCCAAACAAAGCCATAAAATGCTCCTATCAGACCAACTAATACCACAACTGAAGACCACATATCAGAGCGACTATGCCAAGCATTTGCTCTAAGCATATCCGAATTAATTTTATTGGCTCCTCGCATAGTATATTGATAAATAAACTCATTACCAAATATAGAGAAAATAGCTGCGTACATCGTAAATTTATTTGGTGTGCTGTATTCCCCACTTATCAAAACTGCTAAAGAATGATAAACAATCATACAACCTGCTGTTATAAGTAGTGCAGATATTACTAAAGTTGCTAGAGTCTCTATTCTTTCATGTCCATAAGGGTGATCATCATCTTCGCCTTTATTTGCATACTTTGCAGCAAAAAGTACCATCACATCACTAATAAGATCCGAAAGTGAATGTACTCCATCGGCAAATAATGCTGGCGATTTCCCTACTATTCCTATCAATATTTTTACAAATGCTAACAAAGAGTTTACAAACATTCCTACAAAAGTGACTTTTTTTATTATTTGGTATCTATTATCTGACATTTGATTTTTATCCGTATTTTTTTAAATAAATTTGTTGTATTAGGTGGAATAGAGCTTAGTGTTAAGTAACGAGCTTTCTCACCATTGCATCATAATAGCATTACTTGAAGCAATTATAAAACCAAGCCCAAGTAATGCTTCATTACTCATCATTATCTCTTCTATATTTGAATAATAATACATAGATAACTATTTAAATACTATAGCCTTTTTATGATTTTATTTTTCTAATTTCAGTAGCCTAAATTATTAACTGATGTTACGCACCAAATACAAACTTGAGTGGCGTAAGTTGCGTTAAAGTGTTAAGCAGAAAGGTGCAGGAGCTACTAGTAGCTTCAAATCTTACTAACAACGCAATTTGATGTAAATTATACCATCCTTAAAGACAAAAGATAAAGCAGTAATTGAATGCTTACAACTATAATTACAGCACTAAAGAAACACAATCTTAGGCATCAAACCTAACCGTTTCTAAATGGTAGTAGAGATAAGTTAATTATTCACACTGTACTAATAAGTTATAAACAAAAAGGAAAATAAACCATGAAAACAAAATACAAAATAATATCAGCTGTAACACTAGCCCTTATGGGTTCAACAGCTTTTGCAAATTGCTCACTAGATGAGGTAAAAGATGGCTGGACAGGTACATTAAGGTTTAAATGCTATAAAGAGACTGATTTACACTCACCTAAAAACGGTTTCTTCCAATCTCATGTGAGCTGGGTGTTTAATACCGAATATGATAATGTTGATCCTAAATTCAAAAAAGACTGGGTGAAATTTCCCGAACTTGTCTGGCTTGATAGATACTGCCATTTATCCTTTGTACTATATTTGGTGGGGCTTTTTATTTTAGGTTCTGTTATGTCTTATATTTACCCCAGCCTAAATACTTCCGGCATAGCTTTTGTACTTTGGGGAGGAATATTTAGCACAGTGCTTTTGTACCACACAACTTTTAGTGTAAACTCAATCTGCCATATATTTGGTAAAAAAGATTATCAAACTGGTGATGATAGCCGTAACAATTGGTTTATAGCTCTGCTTACATTTGGTGAAGGTTGGCACAACAATCATCACAAATATGCGTACTCAGTTAGAAATAACTTAAAGTTTTGGCAGATTGATATTACTTATATAATTTTATGTATATTGAGAAAATGTAGAATAGTTTGGGATTTTAAAGAGCCTAAAAAGACAGCTTAAATTACAATTCTTTTTTAAGAGATTTAATGTATTTTATTGAAGTATCAACTTTCTTTGCAAAAGTGTTATCTTTTGTGTATAAATCAACTAAATTACTATAAAAAGTGTCTGTTTCTTTAGTTGCATCATAGCCTAACCCACCACCAAATATCAACATATTATTGCCTGCATTTACAGCCAAGTAAGTTGCTTGCTTTCTTGAGAAATAATCCATAATTGCACTAGCATTTAAATCATCTGTCATTATAACACCATGATAACCCATATATTTTCTTAATAATTTAGTAACCATATTGTATGATAATACTGCAGGCAAACCACTTTTATCAAGTTTTGTATTCATCGCAAAAGATACCATTATCATAGGCGAGACACTAAAACTATTTATTAGGTTTCTATACACTATAATGTCCCCAGATAAAAGTACCAATTAATAAAAAATTTTTATTCCTATAGATATAATATATAGAGCAAAAGAGGATATAGATTATGAGCAGAAAAAGAATAACATATACAGCAGAATTTAAAG
>JBLFYO010000049.1:0-12782 GCA_047609165.1 Francisella sp. | reverse complement strand
ATTGATCGTTATTTCATCCGCGACTGAATTTAGCTTTTTTACTCGTATTGCCTTCATCTCTAAGTCTCTTTGGTTTTCTATCTGCAAACGGATTTTCAGATTGTTTAAATTCAAATGCTATTGGTGTGCCACGGAAATCTAACGCTTCTCTATAAAAATTCTCAAGATATTTTTTATAAGAATGTGGGAGCTTTAAAACCTGGTTACCATGGATAACTATCACAGGTGGATTGTGGCCACCTACATGAGCGTATTTTAGTTTGATGCGATACTTACCTACCATCGGAGGGTTATGTGCATCTACTGCAAGTTGCATAAGCTTAGTAGCATCTGCTGTTGTGATCTTTCTAGTAGCACAAGCGTAAGCTGTCTCTATAGACTCAAATATATGACCTACATTCGTACCATGTAAAGCCGATATAAATAACATATCTACATAATCTTTCAAGAAAAATAATCTTCTATCTAATTCCTTTTTGACAAACTCTTTGTCTTCTTCTTCCATGCCGTCCCATTTATTGACAGCTACAACCAAAGCTCTTCCATTTTTTACAGCAAAATGAATAAGACTAAGATCCTGTTCTGAAAGCCCTGCTCGTGCATCTATCATAGCTACAACAACATTAGAACCTTGGATTGCTTTTAGAGTTTTGATTACTGAGAATTTTTCTAAAGTCTCATTTATACGACCTCTTTTACGCACACCTGCAGTGTCAATAATTGTGTACTTCTTACCGTGGCGTTCAAATGGAACACTTACACTATCTATAGTAGTACCCGGCATATCGTAAACAACTACTCTTTCTTCACCAAGCATACGGTTTGTAAGTGTAGATTTACCTACATTTGGGCGACCTATTATTGAAAAATGGATACCGTGGCGTTGCTCTTCTCTATGCTCTTCATTAAGCATATAATCTTTATAGTAAGCATCTATTGGTTTTTTGAGATATTTATCTGCTAGTTTTTGAGTGTTACGTCTATGTGCGGCAGATATTGCAAAAACATTATCAAAACCAAAGCTATAGAAATCAGCCATTGCTGCATCTTCTTCTACACCATCAACTTTATTTACAACTACAACTACTTTTTTGTTTTTCATGCGTAGTAGATTTGCTACATACTCATCACCACTTGTAACGCCAGAACGACCGTCAACCACAAAAAAGACTAAATTTGCCTCATCTATAGCCATCTCTGACTGCTTTGCCATGAATTCATCAAAGCCGACATCATTATCTGAGATACCGCCAGTATCAACCACTAAATAATCAAGATCATCATACTTTGCTTGACCATATTGACGATCACGAGTTACACCCTCAAAGTCAAAAACCAAGGCATCTCGTGAGCTTGTCATCACATTAAAAAGGGTAGATTTCCCAACATTTGTTCTACCTACAATCGCTACTAGAAAAGACATTTATTTTATTCTTAAATTTTTTATAGATTCATATAGCTCCATAGTACGCTATTTCGAGCTTTTTATAAAGTAGTTTGTTTTATACCAATCCCAATACAAACCTACACATACTCTCTTTAC
Organism: Francisella sp.; assembly: GCA_047609165.1. Classification (GTDB taxonomy): domain Bacteria; phylum Pseudomonadota; class Gammaproteobacteria; order Francisellales; family Francisellaceae; genus Francisella. The sequence goes on along the minus strand of JBLFYO010000049.1, from coordinate 11,239 downwards.
ATTTCACATCTCCTTTAACCCTTTGACATTTGCTAATAGCTACTGCTATTAGCAAATGTCAAAAAATTAAATTAGGTATAAACTCCTTTAAGATGAATGTAGTAGTTTGTATTGGGATTGGTATAAGAGGACATTAGAAAATAGTTTAGCTTTCACTGAAAGATATGATTGAAACTACTCATCATTAAGCTGTGAAACAAAGTAAATAGACTAGATATAAACCGACATATCAAGAGTTATAGTACTCATATGCTCACCATTATAAAGCTTCTGATAAACATATTCTGGACCGAATAAAACATTGTCATCAAAATAAGCACGCTGAGCAGACACGATAAACTGATGCTGAATACCAGAATCTGATAAACCAAAGTTAATAGGTGAAGATGCTATCGCCATGGGAATAGCTGCTGCATTGTAAGTCTGACCATAAGATGCACCAAAGTTAGTGCTTTTACCACCTAGTACCGCAGAATAGTTAATCGCAGAATACCAAACACCTGCAAGAACATCAGCACCTGTACCTCCTGGCGTAGCAGTACTATTACTTACACTGCGACCATCACCATTAAACTTCTCTTTTTTCGTAGTTGTAGACCAACCACTTTGCACCTGAATAATACCACCAAAACCTGTGTATGCTAAGTTGGCATCAAGGTTAAATGCCCCGACATTATCTTGCGTACTATCTGTGTTAATTAAAGCTTGCCCTAGAGTGCTATTGCCTGCTCCTGCCATGTTAAATACATAACCTGCATTGAAACCTGCTGCAACATTGTCAGTTAAACTATCTGCATAAAATAAACCTGCCGAGAAATTAGCATGCTTATCATCTGAACCAAATACCGCGATGTTCGCGTTAACTGTATCGTTTTTGTAGTTAACCGATACATTGGTTACTTTACCTGGAGCAAGGAATGCACTAATACCACTAGTTAAAGTACCACCACCACCATAAGAACCAACAGATAGTTTATTCCTACCTGCTGTTACGAAAAATGGGGAGGTATCTAAGTTACCAAACATTACAAAGGCATTACCTAGACCAAAACTACCTGTCTGATCAGTATCAAAATCAAACTGAGCAGTTACATAATGCCCTAAATTTGACAGGAAATACAGATTAGCAGCCGTAAGGTAGATATTCTGCCCATTGCCTTGGAATGGTGACCCATTAGTTCCTGTAGCCGCTATAGATTTTCCGCCGTTAGGATTAACACTTCTAGAAATGCCACTACCAAACCACGCTTGAGCATCTGCTTCCAAGAAGCCACCAAAGAATACTGAATAGTCATCGAACTTCTCTCTTTGACCAAGTAGTGTAGATGCAAACAAGTTGCTTGATATCTGCCCAATAGGAATACTGTTATTACCAGAGTATGAACCAAGGAATGTAACTTGACCACCTGTTGTAATAGCCGGAGCACCACCTACATCGATACCACCCTTTTGGTTAAATATACCACCAAGAGGCTCTTGTCCAAGGTTGATGATAGAACTATTATCATTAACATTTGCCATTATATCACCAGAGTCATCATTACCAACCATAGACTTACTTAAGTCTAAATTTGGATTAGTTGAATTTAAGATTTTACTCCCATTATCCGTATCAACTCTTGAGCTATAAGTAGTAAACTGCGAGCTACCGCCCGAGGTGTTTTTAAATTGAGTATTGCCATTATTACTATTTTGATTAATCTTTATTTGCTGAAGCTGGCCTTGAAGTTGCTGAACCTGCTGTTGCAGTTTTAGAAGCAATTCTTTTTCATTTAAATTCGTAGGGGAACTTGATGCTGCCGTAGCAGATGCTGGTGCGGTGCTTAAATCTGAAAGATCTTGAGCCCCTATACTGACAGCTCCAAGAGGCCCACCTTGTGAGACTACTTGAGGAGAGTCTTTAGAGTATGCAAAACCAGAGCAGACCAACGCCCCACCCACAAATAAACAAGTTTTTTTTAACCTTCCAATCACCAGTAATTACCCCAACCTAAGACAAACAAAATACAGAGAAACTTTCTAAGTCTAGCAAATACTGTTTTTTATTTCAATACATTAACAATGCATACTACAATTTTCCTTGATATAAAATTTTTATTTCACAAAATTAATTAGAAATTTGCATACCACCATTATTAAATTATATATTTTCAAGGGATTGGTATAAATTGATAATAGAAATTATAAAACCATGTATACAGCAACCTCTGCCAAGTAGAGTCTAAAAGTATTGGATAAATAATTACAACAACAATAAAGACCTAGAATTATTTTATATAGGCATATACGGTGCGTATGTAGGAGTCCATGAAGATAGATTGATCAAGCGATCAATCTCTTGATCAAGCTCATCAGCATCTAAATCTTCAAGATCAATATCTACACCATGTACACCTTCAACAATTGCTTGTCTAGCTACTGCCATAGTAATTTCTTTTGAAACATCTACCAAATCAGTGATATTAGCTAATAATGGCTGAGTGATATCTTCACTTATAACCATTGGAGATAGCTCGCTCAATCTATAACAAGCAGCTCGAATCATACCACTTGTAAGAGTTTTTGCATGCACCGCTACAGAGCCTAAACCAAGGCCTGGGAATATAAATGCATTATTACCTTGCGATATACGATAATTTCTACCTCTGTATTCAACATCAGGGAATGGACTACCTGCAGCAATCAACGCTTTACCTTCAGTCCACTTAATGATGTCTTCAGGTAAAGCTTCGCATAGTGATGTAGGGTTCGATAGTGGCATGATGATTGGGTAATCATTATACTCAGCCATTGATTTTATAATTTCTTCTGTAAATGTCCCTGGCTGACCGGATGTACCTATCAAGATATCTGGCTTGGCATTTTTGACAACATCGGTTAAATTTATGTTTGCAAAATCTGTAACTGCCCACTTATCGACTTCTTCGGCAGTTTTTATAAAAGGTTTTTGCTCTGGTGTGATGCGTTTTGCTCTAAGTTTGTCATTAACTAAGCCATATCTATCTACTAAGTAAATATTTTGATTTGCTCTTTCAACAGACACTCCAGCTCTATCTGAAATCACATCTGCTAATTGGCGAGCAATACCGCATCCTGCACTACCTGCTCCACAAATCACAACTTTAATATCGCATATTGTTGCCAATGCTTGATCAACGCTTATCTCACCAGCATTAATTTTGATGGTATTTGCAGTTTTGATTCCTGCTATGCAGTTTGCTGCAGCAACTATACCTGTGCCTTCAATATCATCATTAAATGTACATAGTCTATCTTTGTACTTTTGAAGTATACGAGTAGCATTATCTCTACCTATATCTTCCCAGTGTAAAAATACATTAGGGAATCTAGTCTTAACTTGTGTTACAAACTCTTCAATAAACTCATCATAAGTTTCACCAGAGATTCTCGGCAAACGAACACCTAGATAACCCGGTGCATTTAAAAGAGCATCGTTGTTTGTACCCAGATCTAATTGAACTGGCAATACTCTTGATGGATCGATACCACTAGCTGCAACATAAACCATAATCTTACCGATACTGATATTCATGCCACCGATACCTTGATCGCCTATACCTAGTACCGCTTCACCATCTGTTACAAGTACTAAATCAATACTATTGTAGTCGTATCTCTCAAGAATCTGAGTAATATGACGCTTATGGTTGATTGATATAAACAAACCATTTTGTTTTCTAAATGAACTACTATACTTCTGAACTGCTTCACCAACAGTCGGCGTATAGATGATTGGCATTATCTCCTCTAAATTTTCACGCACAAAGTGATAGAAAAGAGTGGTATTTAATTCATGCAGCCTATTTAAAAACACATATTTCTCTAATGCCGTATGTTTTAAGTCAAGCTGTCTTTTTACTCGGATAGCTTGCTCTTCTATGCTTTCAACTTTTTCTGGCAAATATCCCAAAAGATTAAAGGCTATCCTCTCTTCTTGAGAAAAAGCCACATCTTTGTTGAGTACTCGATTGTTTAAAAGTTGTCTACCGGTGAGATTGGTCTCTATTGCAAAAACTTTGCCTTTTTTGTTACGTAACTTTCTGATTCTTTTGACTTTTGTAGTTTCCATGACCGGACCATTTTTTATAAGTTTTTTGTACAAATTCGTTTAAACAAAACATCTAGCTAATAAGTATCTATCAGTAGTTGCTTTTTTTCAACAAAAAATGAATACTATAACACTATATTATACTCCTAAATTATTAGCTTTAAACCATTATTTTACAATGAAAATTATTACAGACATAAATAAACACGCCTCTTTATCGCCAAAAGCTATAGCTATAGGCTCTTTTGATGGAGTGCATCTAGGGCATCAGGCAATAATTTCAGAGCTAAAAAAAATTTCTAAAACCAACAACTTAGAGCCATATATATTTTTCTTTGAACCTTTACCAAAAGAATTTTTTATGAAAGAAAATGCTCCCTTGAGAGTTTATAATTTCAGAAACAAGGTTTTAAATATAGAAAAAACCGGTATTGAGAATATTATTTGTCAGAATTTTAACCAAAAGTTTGCAAATATATCTGCTGAAGACTTTGTCGATTTCTTGATTAAGAGACTAAAAGTAAAACACATTATTATTGGTGATGATTTTAAATTTGGTAAGGCTCGTAAAGGTGACTATGAGTTACTAAAAAAACTTTCTGTAGAAAACAACTTTACAGTAGATAAAATATCAACATTGAACTTAGATAATTATCGTGTTAGTAGTACTGATATTCGCAAAGCTTTTGCAAATCACAATTTAGAAACTGTAACAGAGCTACTTGGGCAAGCATACAAAGTAAATGGTCGCGTGATTAATGGCCAACAAAATGGCAGGAAAATAGGTTTTCCCACTGCAAACTTAAAACTTCTTAAAAACTCTGTGCTAAAAGGAGTTTTTTTTACAAAAACCTATATAGATGGAAAAAGCCACTACGGTGTAACAAATGCAGGCACTCGCCCGACTGTCGACGGCAAAAACAATCTACTTGAAACTCATTTTTTTAACTTTAGTGATGACATTTACGGTAAACATATAACCGTTGAAATACTCAAATTTATAAGAGCCGAAAAGAAATTTGCTAACTTTGATGAGCTAAAAAAGCAGATAGCTAAAGATATTCAAACTGCGAAAAAAATGATTGAAGAATTGTAAAGAGTATTAACATAATAGCCAATGTGCTTTATAATCTGCACTAACAAATTGTTTTTTACAATAAAACTACATTTAAAATACCAAAGGAACCTCCATGAGTGACTATAAAGATACATTAAACCTCCCAAAAACATCTTTTTCAATGAAAGGAAATTTGGCAAATAAAGAGCCTATGATTCTCAACAAATGGGAAAAGCAAGGTATTTATAAAAAAATGCGTGAACATTTTGCTGGTCGTGATAAGTTTATACTTCATGATGGCCCTCCTTATGCAAATGGCAATATCCATGTAGGTCATGCTGTAAATAAAATCTTAAAAGACATAATCATCAAATCAAAAGCACTAAGTGGCTTTGATACTCCATATATCCCAACATGGGATTGTCATGGTCTACCTATCGAGCTCCAAGTTGAGAAAAAGCATGGCAAAGCTGGACAAAAAATCGATGCGAATGCATTTAGAAAAGAATGTCGTAAATATGCAAAAAAACAAGTTGAACTTCAAAAGAAAGATTTCAAAAGACTAGGTGTACTAAGTGACTGGGACAATGCTTGCCTTACAATGGATTTTGACTATGAAGCTAATATGATTAGAACTTTAGCTAAGATAATAGAAAATGGTCATTTAAATAAAGGATTTAAACCTGTGCATTGGTGTACAGCTTGCAGCTCAGCATTAGCTGAAGCTGAAGTTGAATACGCTGACAAGATATCTCCTGCGATAGATGTGAAATTCAAAATTAGAGATAACTCTAAACTAGCCGAAGCATTTGGGCTTGAATCAATCCATCATGATACTTTTGCCATCATCTGGACAACTACTCCATGGACATTACCAGCTAACCAAGCTATAGCTGTGCGTAATGACTTAAACTATAGCCTAGTCGAGCTTGATGACTCATACATAATACTAGCAGAAAACTTAGTAGAGTCTACTCTTAAAAGATATGCTATAGAAGACTTCAAAATCATAGCAGCAACTACTGGTGCCAAACTAGTAAGCATAGTTACCGAACACCCTTTTTATAGTCGTCATGTGCCGATACTTCACGGTGATCATGTAACTAATGATAATGGTACAGGTATGGTTCATACTGCTCCTACTCACGGTGTGGAAGATTTCGCATTAGGTAAAGAGCATGATTTATCTATGGAGATATTTGTAAAAGGTAATGGTTGCTATAGTGAAAATACTGAGCTTTTTGCTGGTGAATTTATATTTAAAGCAAATGATAGTATCGTTGAGCTTTTAGGCGAGAAAAAACGCCTAATGAACTTTGATAAAATCAAGCACAGCTACCCTCATTGTTGGAGACATAAGACTCCACTTGCATTTAGAGCTACTCCACAGTGGTTTATAAGCATGGAGCAACAAAATCTTCGTAGTGATGCATTAAAAGCTATCAAAAATACAAAATGGATACCTGCATGGGGTGAAACTCGCATTGAAGGTATGGTAAAAGATAGACCCGACTGGTGTGTCTCTCGTCAAAGAACTTGGGGTGTGCCTTTACCGCTATTTATCCATAGAGATACTGAAGAGCTACACCCAGATACAAACAAGATACTTGAGAAAGTTGCCGAAAAGATAGAAAAAGGCGGTGTGGAAGCTTGGTTTAATGCTGATGATAGCGAATTTATTACTGATACTGCAAACTACAAATCTGTAAGAGATACGCTTGATGTATGGTTTGATTCAGGCTCATCAAATATGTGTTTGCTAGACAAAAACAAAGAATTACTGTTTCCCGCTGACTTGTACCTAGAAGGTTCAGATCAGCATCGTGGTTGGTTCCAAACTTCTCTACTAGTCGGGCTTGCAGCTAAAGGTCAAAAGCCATTCAAAGAAGTACTTACTCATGGTTTTGTAGTAGATGAGAATGGTCGCAAAATGTCTAAATCTTTAGGCAATGTAACTTCACCACAAGATATTTATAATAATCTAGGTGCAGATATCCTGCGTCTATGGACAGCATCTACTGACTATAGAAGTGAGATGACAGTATCTGATGAGGTCTTAAAAAGAACAGCTGATACTTACCGTAGATTGCGTAATACAGCTAGATTTTTACTATCAAACCTAAATGGTTTTGATCCTAGTGCAGACATCGTTGAGTTTGAGAAATTAGTTAAGCTAGATCAGTGGGCCGTTGCAAAGACTAAAGAATTCCAAGATAAAATTATTGATGCTTACAACAACTACCAAATACATACTGTAGCTCAGCTGATTCATCACTTTTGTTCTATCGAAATGGGTAGTTTTTATTTAGATGTAATAAAAGATAGACAATATACAGCTAAAGCTAACAGTCAAGCACATAAATCTGCTCAAACTGCGATTTATCATATTAGTCAAGCTTTGGTTAGATGGATGGCTCCGATACTTTCATACACAGCTGATGAAATTTGGGAAGCTATGCCTAAGACTACTAATTTACCAATTCAGTTATGCGAGTGGTATACAGACCTTGGATCATTCAACAACTTTGACAAGTTAGGCTTAGAATTTTGGTCAAAAATTCAAGAAGTTCGTTCGGAAGTAAATAGAGTACTAGAAATTAAAAGAAATGATGATCTAATAAAAGCATCACTTGAAGCTAAAATTACACTGTATACTGATGAGGCTAACTATGAACTACTTAGCCAACTTGGCAATGAATTGAGATTTTTACTAATCTCATCACAGGCAGAGCTAAAAACTTTAGAACAAAAAACTACAACAGCAGTTGAGTCAACCATAAAGGGTCTTTTCATCGACATCGAAAAACTAGAAGAAACAAAATGTGAAAGATGCTGGCACCGTAGTGCTAGTGTAGGCGAAAATGCTGAGCATCCAGATATCTGCTCACGTTGTATAGAAAACATCACTACAGAAGATGGAGAAACGCGTGAATTTGCTTAAATTTAAAATTAAATACTTCATCATTGCAATAGTTATTATCGCTGTTGACTTATACTCTAAGCACTATGCAAATACACATCTAAACTTTGCTCAACCTTATGAGATAACTAGTTTTTTCAATCTAACACTTCTATACAATTATGGAGCAGCATTTAGTTTTTTAAGTAATGACCAAACTTCATGGCAACTAATCATGTTTGCTTGTATATCATTGATTGCAGCTATTGTTTTGATTGTAATGATTATCCGCCAACCTACTACTGCTAAGCTAAATCTTATATCATTCTCAATGATTTTAGGTGGCGCCTTAGGGAACTTTTATGATCGAGCATTTAGAGGTTTTGTGATAGATTTCTTGGATTTTCACATCAGTGATTATCATTGGCCCGCTTTTAATGTTGCAGATTCTGCGATTACTTGTGGGGTTATCTTGCTTGTTTTAGCCTCCTTCTTTACGAAGAAGTCTTAGCATCATTCTCAGTATTTTTCTTTACCGTTCCTTCAGATTTTTTATCTTTTTTAGTGCTTTCTAAACTTTTCTTATAGCCCTCATAAAGCTTATGTGCTAAGAATTTATTACTACCATAAACCACGCTATATTTAGTTTGGTTCATACGAGAGTCTTGTTCCATTGCAATAGCTATATATCTCATATCTGGCATAGGCTTATCAACTTCGGCAATAATTGTAGCTGTCATAGGAAGCTTTTCGCTCACCTTAACTGTAAAGCCGTTATTTTTTAAGTACTCTACAAGTTTAGCATATCTCTCATCAAAATCATCACCATTAAGAATCAGCTTCTGATCAGGTTGATTTGCAACTAGAAACCTCATACCCTCGAGAGTATTAGTATCTTTTGAGTATACTTCTTTTGTAATACTTTGATTTCGAGTTAGTTTTTTATAATGATAAATATCATCATCAATACTTTCTTTAACCGCACATGAACTAATAAGCCCCGCAATAACGACACATCCAAGTATTTTTTTTAACATTATTTATCTCCTATAAAATTGCATTATTTTATCATTAAGATCCTGAAACAAGTTCAGGATTGCGGAAGAGTTTCTGTCGGCATTATTTTTATAATGGATTTATTATATTCAAAACTTATCCAAATATAGATTATTAGACATTATATTGGTTTATAACCATATATAAAATAGCTATCTAGTAAATCCTTTATTTATAAGAAAAAAACAGTAAAATATTGCAAGAGATTTATAAAAAGTAAATAATATGATAAAAACTGCTAGTAGTAAACGCTGGGTTGAAGAGCATAACTCTGATTTTTATGTTGCACAGGCAACTAAGCTAGGCTATAGAAGTCGAGCTAGCTTCAAAATCATCGAGATCCAAGAAAAGTATAAAATATTTAAAAAAGATATGTTTATAGTCGATCTTGGTGCTGCTCCTGGCGGCTGGTCACAGCAGATAGTTAAGTACATGGGTCCCAATGGTAAACTCATAGCTCTTGATTTACTAGATATGCCACCTATTGCTGGGGCTGACTTTATTCAAGGTGACTTCTCTAGTGATGAGACTTATGAGCAGCTTAATGCTCTTGTCAATTACAAAAAGATTGACTCCATAGTAAGTGATATGGCTCCAAATATGAGTGGTAACAAAACATCCGACCAAGCCAAATCAATACATCTGCTAGAACTAGCTTTAGATTTTGCAAAAGAGAATCTAGTAATAGGAGGCTCATTTGTCACTAAGCTTTTCCAAGGTCAAGGTAGTGATGAGTATATAAAGTTAGTAAAAGAAAATTTCACTAAAGCAACCCAGTTCAAACCAAAATCATCTCGCCCAAGATCAAGAGAAATATATATAGTTGCTCAAGGATTTAAGAGCTAACTTGTGTCTTTCCATAGTCTCCCAACATAGCTTTTACTTTTGGTAATATCAATATTACAGGAAATGCCAAAACAATAACTATAGCAAAAAATATTGTATAGCCAACCGAACTTTGAATTGTTCCGCTAATCATTACTGGAACCATTCTCCCTAAGAGTAACACCCCTGTAATAAATGCATAACGTGCTGTTTTATGCTGACTATCTTTAACCATAAAGTATCCAAATAAAATAGCTGCTGTTAGCCCTAAACTAAAACAAAACTGCTCAATAAAAATGCATCCTATCACAGCAAAATGATTGTCTATCTGAAAATATGCTAACGCTATGTATAAAAAATAAGGCTAATTAACTAATATAAACATCATATATATAGTGCTACCAAATCCCTTACGATAAATGTAATACCCTCCAAGAAAACCACCTAAAATAATAGCGACAGGTGAAATAGTACCATATGCAAACCCTGTAAAAGTATTGCCTAAATTCAAACCACAATTTTCTAGTTTATCAACCATAAATAACGGCAAGATAGCACCAATCATACTTTCTGAAAATTTAAACAAAAATGTAAAAGCCAATCCAAGCCATAAGTTTTTAATCTTAAAAAATATTTTATAAACATCAATGAAATTTTTCAAAGCATAATTTAAAGTTTGCTTTTGCTGTATTGGTGGATGTGGTAAAACTTTACGATGATATATGCTCATCAAAATGTAAACACACCCAACCAGTACTAAACATATACTCCAACTAATGACATAGTTATGGTTAATATTATATAGTACCCCACAAAGCATGAGTATAAGACCTGTGGCAAATATCTTTCCAACATTATAGGCAGCTGATTGTATACCTACAAAATATGACTGTTGCTCTGGCGATAGATTTTGAATATAAAAACCATCTGCAGCAATATCATGGCCAGATGACATAAATGCTATAAACCATCCAACAACTAAACTAAATATTAGGAAATTTTGAGTTTTAAGAGAAAGAGCCATAACTATAAATGCTATTCCAACTAAAACTTGCATTGTATATATCCACCACCGAGTGGTATATATTGCATCAATCAATGATGCCCATAACGGCTTTATAACCCATGGCAATACCATTGCACCTGTATATAAAGTAATCTCAGAATTAGAAATTCCAAAAATTTTATACATAATTGCTAGCACAAGCATAATCATATAGCTAATTTGAAAGAGTTTTATTCCAATTCCATGCCGCTTTTATAGCATCTTTAAAATCACTCTATTTGTGCCTTATTCTTCTTAAAATATTTTTAAAATTAGCCCAAACTTTTT
>JBLFYO010000048.1:0-12904 GCA_047609165.1 Francisella sp. | reverse complement strand
ATTCGAAGTATTTTATTCAATACTTTTAGCAGCAGATAGCGCACTTATCATTTCATTAGAAAGATTATTGAAGCCTTTTGGTGAGTTTGGTGTAAATATAACATTAGACTTACCATTTTTAGTCATATTTTCAAGAGTATCTAAGTACTGATACATCATTACTAGCGACGATATATACTCATTTGACATACTCTCATCGGTACCTTCTTTTACATCTTCTATCGACTTGCGAAGGCCCTTTGCGATAGCTTTGCGTTGCTCTGCAATACCCTCACCGAGTAGCTTCATAGATTCTTTTTGACCTTCTGCCTCTTTGATTTTGACAATCTTGTCAGCTTCAGCTTTTGCTTTAGTCGCTTCTAGTTGTCTTTGAGCTGCGTTGATTTCATTCATTGAGCGCTTTACATTTTCTTCTGGATTAATATCTACAACTAATGATTTGATGATTGTATAGCCATAATTGCTCATCTCTTCAGATAGTTCTTTCTTGATATCCATCGCGATAGAATCTTTGTTTTCAAAAGAATCATCAAGAGTCATACGAGGTAGTGATGATCTAATTACATCAAATACATACGATTCCATTTGAGCTCTAGCATTTGTAAGTTTATAGAACGCATCTGTGGCTTTTGCTTCTTCTACCAAAAACTGTACCGATACTTTCATATGTACAAACACATTATCTTTGGTTTTTGTCTCTGCTACTATCTCAAGCTGTTGTATCCTAAGACTTACACGACCTGCTACCATTTCTATAAATGGAATCTTAAAATTAAGCCCCGCTTTTTGAATGCGAATAAATTTACCGAATCTCTCAACGATATTGACAGACTGTGTCTCTACCATATTGACTGAGAAAATCAGTAACACTATTGCTAATATAGCAACAAACATTAATACAATCATAAACATATTTTTTCCTTGTTTTTGTTTTTTTACTGCGGGAAATCCACAGTAATTTTGTATTCACCTTTTTTATTTTTCTGCCACAGCATAAGATCTTTTCCTGATGATTTCTTGCCTTTAGGACTTACCAATGTATATTCTAGTATCACAAGCTGGCTATTGTTATCTATATTTTTACAGTATTGATAGTCCAGCTTTAACTTACCCATATTTATTTTTCCATCATCATTCACTTCACCAAAAGAGTCTGCGTAATGTTTTAATACACTATTTTTAGTCGCATATGCTTTACCACTACTCATATACATAAAGTCATCAGCATAAAATGAAACTAACTCCTTTAAATCTCCACTATTCCAAGCTTTTTGTTGCTTTATATTCTCTTTTAAAATTTGCCTAAATTCACTACTATTGCATTTACTTGCGTATAGGTTAGAAAACACCATCAAAAAAATCACCATCAAATACTTCTTCATAAAACCCTCTTAGTCGTTTATTGATAAAATCGTTATATTTTTTTTAATTACTGCACCATTTTTTTCAAATAGTCTAAAACATTCAAAATGCAAAACTACCTTATGAGGAACTTTTCTGAACTTCTTTGTAAGTTTTAGCTTAAATTCATCCATGCCACCCCATTTTGAATTTTCAGTATCAACACTCTTATGCGTATATCCTCCATCATCTATATAATCGTAATCTGGAGCCACTAGAAACCATCTATAACCATCGGTAGAATCTACCGGCAACTCAATATTAAAGGTACTATGTTTTGCATCCAGCATTATTGGTTTTGTGTATATTTTATCAATTTCAGCTTGCGACATTTCAGCTATGACTAATGATGGTAAAATTAGCAATAAAATTACAAATCCATTAAAAAACTTACGCATATCTCAATACAAACTTATCATCTTGGTAAATTTATTATACAATTACACCAGTTACAAATATACAACAAAATCAGCTCAATTATGGCAGTAGAAAAATTCAATTTAGAATTAGTATCTTTTAAAGATATCACAGACAATGTAAGACACCTTGTTTTTAAAAGGACTGATGACAAACCTCTAAACTTTATCGCAGGGCAATTCATCACATTTATGTTTGATGGTGAAGATGGTAAGATAAAACGCAGAAGCTACAGCTTAGGCTCACTACCAACTGATAACATGGTTTTAGGGATAGCTATAACTTATATAAAAGGTGGTATTGCCTCAGAAGCATTTTTTAATATGCAAGTTGGCGATAGTACTCCTGCATTAGGGCCTGCTGGTAGACTTATTTTAAAAGATGAAGATGTAAAGAAGATCATCTTAGTTGGTACAGGTACAGGTATTGTTCCTTATAAGTCAATGTTTCCAGAGTTACTTGAGCGAGCTGATAGCACACAAATCCACCTACTTTTAGGTGTGCAGTATCGCAAAGATGGTCTCTATCAAGAAGATTTTATAAATTTTGCAAATAAGCATGCTAATATTGATTTCAAACTATGCCTAAGTAGAGAAACTAGCGAGCTAAAAGAACATGAAGTATCTGGCTATGTACAAAATCAACTTGAAATGCTAGATTTAAACCCAGAAACTGATGTTGTGTATATTTGTGGCAATCCCAATATGATCGACCAATCGTTTGAAATGCTTACAAATGCAGGTTTTGACATAAAAAGTGTGCGTAGAGAAAAATACATTTCTTCTAATTAGATTAGAATTCGGCTTGCAGGATTAGCAAATATAAACTATAATATTTGGGCTATTCTACTTATTAGAAAAATAAAAAGATATGGTACTTAAATGAGATAGTTTAGGTGGCGATGTCAATTATAAATATAAAGGAACTTAAAAATGAAAAACGAAATTCATCCAAAATACAGTACTGTAAATGTAACTTGTAGCTGTGGTAACAAATTTACAACTCAATCAACTATCGGTAAAGAAGCTATGAACATCGATATATGCTCTGAATGTCATCCATTCTATACTGGTAAGCAAAGAGTTGTAGATACTGCAGGTCGTGTTGATAGATTCAACAAAAGATTTGGCGGCATGAAAAAAGTATAATTTTACAATTATACGAATGCTAAAAACTTTAAAGCCAGCTTCTGCTGGTTTTTTTGTGTCTAAATATATTTAAAACCATCATGCTTAATTCGGTTGCTGAGCGTAGCTGAAGTACAGCACCTTACTATTAGAATTGGTTACATGAGAAATATTAGATTTACTAAATCAAAACTGTTGCACTTCTATTTGGAATCGAGGTTTTTATGATGAATTCGTGATAAGTAACAGCTAAACTTATTTTATCTATAAAACAATAACAGATGATCTAACAACACCCATCAGCAGATTGATAATACATATCTATATATTCAGCTAAAGAAATCTTATCACTTGAGCTTAATGACTTTTCAATTTCGATAGACTCTTTTACTTTGCTTTTTAGAGTATTGTTATCCGCATCACTAAGCTTATAATTTCTAAATTCTTTTGATACTTCTTTTGATATATCTAAAACAGTATTCTTATAGCCATTCTCTTTTGCAAGTTTAATCAATTTAGCAGATGGTGTTTTTGTACTATCAAACACCTTCTGCTTTTCAACTAATACCGCATCAAGATACTCTTGTCCCATTTGCTTAGCTGTGCTTTCAATATTTTCAAATAACTCCAAAGCATAATCTTTTAAACCTACTTTTTCACCATTAGGTTTTAGTACACTTAAATTTGGCTTTCTGCCTTCTATGGCTACTGTAGTTAGATTTTGCTTTGCTATAGTCACTTTTTCTTGTGAATAATCATTAAAGTCATTATCAAAACAAGTCATAAGCATTACCTCAACAAATAGAGCTGTGTTTTTTGATATGCCATTAGAATCAAATGGGTCGACATCCAAAACTCTAACTTCCATGTACTCCACACCTCTATTTAACAATGCACAAGCAGGTCTCTCACATCGTTTAGCTATCTGTTTAGGTCTTACAGGACTATAGTATTCATTTTCAATCTGTAGAATATTTTCATTAAGCTGAATACGCTCATCCACTTGATTATAAAGCCCAAGCTCTGCATAGTTTGAAAACTTTGTTGCTGTAGCCCCAATCAGATCTTTTACATACGACTTAACATCTTTATACGAGATATTTAGTCCCACTTGAGCAGGACTTGTATAGCCTAGATCACTCATTCTTAGGCTAGTCGCATATTCACCCACATAAAACTCATCATCAAGGTTTTGTAAATAGTCAGGCTTGTTCTTAACCGAAGTTTTAGCACATATTGGGCTAGCTCCAAATAAGTACGGCAACAACCACATATATTCAAAGTAATTATTTATAACACCAAAATACACACCTGATTTTGACAGACCTAACTCTTTAGATTTTTTTGCCACCAGCTCTTCATCAAATGAAAAATTATAATGAATACCAGAGATAATCTGCATAATCTTGCCATAACGAGCAGACAATCCTTTACGGTAAGTTTGCTTCATCATACCGGAATTAGAACCACCAAAATCTGCTTCTTTGATATCATCCTCAGATGCCGATAATGGCATACTTATATTTAGGATAATTTCATCTTGTGAAATATTTTGTAAAGTAAATGCACTCAACTCTTTTAGATTACGAAGTACTTCGTCGATAGATTTCTTTGGAGTAGTTATAATCTCAAGTAGATTTTCAGAGAAGTCTACAGTGACACTATCATTAATAAGCTTATGCCCTAAACTGGCAGCATGAGCAGTATTTGCAAGAGTTCCATCAACATTTATACGCAGAGTCTCACGCTCCACACCTCTAAGATTATTTAGTTTAGAAAAATTACTCATATTTAAAACCCTAAAATATTATACAAAATCACATAGCTTCATAACACTTGCATGTCTGATTAGAAGACTTACCATACACCCGATTTGCTTAAGAACAAAGATACCATATATCTACATCATTAAAAACACGCATATCAAAATCTCACGCAATATTAGAAGCCGCCTACTATAGTAGTTATATATAAAAAATCACTCCAAACCTCTCATATTGAAAATCAAGCGGTAAATTACTTTTTTTCCATAATTATCGCATTAAATTTTGCAAATCTTTTTCTCATAATAGCGAATTATACCAATCTCAATACAAACTGCTAAATTCATCTCAAAGGAGTTTATACCTAATTTAATTTTTTGACATGTAGTTAATAGCAGTAGCTATTGGCAAATGTCAAAGAGTTAAAGGAGGTGTGAAATGTAAAGAGAGTATGTGTAGGTTTGTATTGGGGTCGGTATTATGTATAGAACTGCTTTGCTATCATTGGTGCTGAAGTATCGCTTACTAGTAATAAAACCCTATACCAATATAAACACCTGATGAAATGACATACTACTTTTAAACTAATTAGCTATATTCATGAAAAATTTCTTTTTTAGCTCCTAAAAGCCACATCATAACCACATAGCTAATTAGGCCAGAAAATACAACCAACAATATATGTTTGAGTCTACCAAACATTTCTAAACTTAGCCAATAATCATCACTCAAATTAAACATATTTAGTACAACAATCATCACTAAATTTGCTAGAGCTATTTTCAATAGCCACACACCAGAGCAATAAAGCCTAAAAAATAACGACCAACTATAATCAGCGAGTACAATAAGCAGCACCACTAAGTTAAGTAATGAAATCACCGAAGTAGCGATTGCAAGATAAGCAAAAGCATAATCATGACTCGCATAGTTATAAACAATAAAACTATCAAAAATCACATTACATACAATTGAAAACATAGCTACTACATAAACAGGTCGAGATCTATTTTGCACATATAAAGCAGATATAACCACTCGTGCGATAACTATGCAGAATAACAAAACTAAGTACCCTAATATAGCTATACGAGTATTAAGCACATCTACAAGGCTAAATTTACCATAATAAAACAGCGTAATCACAATTGGCTTTGAAAGCACAAAAAGCCCAACAATCGCAGGAATAGTCACCGCAAGCACAACCTTTATAATCCAAGTCAAACTATCATAAAGTTTCTTCTTATCGCTATATACTTCTATCAAATGCGGTATCATAACCGTAGCAATAGCTGTGCCAAATATTCCATAAAGAAACTGATTGACCCTATCAGCATAATAAAGCCACGCCAAACTTCCTGACATCAAGAACGATGCAAAAAATGTCTCTATCAGTGAATTTATTTGAAACATAGCACTACCTAAAAAACTAAGAGGCAACTTTCTGAGAAACTCTTTGGCTTTACTATTTTTTAGGCTCATCACAGATTTAGTAAATTCAAGCCTACCCACAAGGCTGTATAATGCTTTTAGAGCTATGACAAACTGTAAAATACCCGCTATAAGCACACTATATGCAACAGCCTCTATCGGCACACTAGCATACGGTGATAGTACTATCCCGATTATCATTACTATATTTAAGATTAAAGGCAACAATGATGAAATTATATAGCGACTATGACTATTTAATATCGCCGATATAAGCCCTACTACAAAACTAAATAGTACATACGGTATCATCAGCACAAAAAGTAAATTAACTAACTTTAAAAGGCTTTTATTGCCTAACCCATAACTATATAGATCCACCCAAAAGCTACTAAAATAAATAGCTAGTACCGTTATAAACAAAAGCACTACCGCCACAAAATACAGTATCGTAGCTATAAAAGACTTTTGATCATCAGATACGCTTGCCTCTAAATGCGGATTTAATACTTGTGTGAGCGCCCCATAAGTCGTAACTTTACGCATAAATTCAGGCAGTCTAAACGCTATCAAAAATGCCTGTAATGCACTAGAGCTACCAAAAAACGATGCTAGTAATAAGTCGCGAATAAAACCTAAAATTTTTGACATAAAAAGAAATATTGAGACTACGATACTATTTGAAAGAATTTTTTTCATTGTTTAAAGCAATAGAACATGAAAATATGCTACTAATTTATAGCCGCTTCTGTTTTCCAATGACTTTCAATATTTTTAGTCATTTTTTCAAACTGTTCTTTTTGACTATCATCAAGAGATATTTTACTTAACTGCTTCTTAGCATTATCAATACCATTTTCTGATAAGTCAGGCAAACAATTCTCATTAAATTGACCCCAAAATTTAAGTTCAGGATATTTAAATAACGATATGGCGATAGATAGATAAATATATTTCTCTACCTTGTCGTCTGTTAATTCTACCATAACTAAAAATGCAGGAGCATAAGGTTGCGTAATTGCTTCTTTAGCATAAGTTAGTGCTTTTTTATTATCACCACTAGCCATATAGGCTTTTGCCAAACCAACCTCTACAGGAGATACATGATCAACACCATAAGCCTTATTGTACCACTCAATAGCTTTAGCATTATCTTTTAGCAAACCACCATTTCCTACAAGGTAAGCATCGCCAATCAAAGTTCTACCTTGAGATATACAGTATGGATATTGCTCAACAAAATCCTTTTCATTGCTTAAAATGTAAGCTTTTCTAGCATCAAGACTACCGTTGGCAACTGCCAGCTTGTACCACTTATAGGCCTCAGCAAAATTTGTTCGAGGAATCTTTGTAGATCTAACATACAAATTGCCCAACTGATTTTGAGCAACCGCATAGCCTAAATTACCAGCCTTTTTTATATAATCAAAGCCTTTCTTTGCATCGACTTTAATATGTCCATTTTCAGAGCCAAAGTAATATAATTCGCCAATTAAATATACTAAATAAGCATAAGATTTTTGACCTTCAATACTTGTGGGCGGGCTATTTTTTTTATAGAAATTAACACTCCAGATTGCATCATCTAAAGCTAGCTTATCATTTCGGTCAAGCTGAATATTAGCCTCAGCTAATAATCCTGTAGCTCTAGCATCTTTTTTAAAATAAGTCTTACAAGTCTCAAGCACATTTTCATAATTTTCATCTAAACCATTTTTATAGCACTGCTCTAAAGTCGCGTACGATGAACTAAAAAAAAATACCCCTAGAAAAGTAACCAAGAATCTAGCTTTCATCTAACCTCCTACAGGTCTCAACCAAAATTTTTAAAAAGTATTAATTACATTAATAGTATAGAGTAATATTAAATCTTTTATAATGGTTTTCAACCGATAGTTATGAAAAATTCAGCTCCCGACCTTTATCCAAATATTTTATATGAATATTTTTATCTGCTTTACTCAAGAAACCATCACCTTTTTCTGGCCATTCTACAAAGCAAATACTATTCTCATTAAAATAATCTCGCACTCCAATCCATTCTAATTCCTCAGGATCAGCTAAACGATACAAATCAAAATGGTAGAGATTAAAATCACCTAACTCATAATTTTCAACCAGAGTATAAGTTGGACTTTTGACATTACCCTCATAGCCTAATGCTCGCAGAACACCCTTAACAAAAGTAGTTTTGCCAGCCCCAAGATTACCATGTAAAAAAACAACCATCCCTGCTTTGAGCTGACTCGAATACTTTTTAGCTATTTCAAACATTTCTTTTTCGTTAATTGCTACTTTTTTCATATTCTTTTATAAATGCTCCAGCTAATACAAAAGACCCAAAAACAACTGTTACAGTACTCTTTTTAGATAGATAAACACAAGTTAAATTTTTGTGGTAATCAACTCTAGTTATACTTTGTAAATTAAATTCTTTTTTTATATTATCAAGCTTTTGCGCTCGAAGATCTATATAACTTAAATCGATCACATTCCACCTACTGATATATTTTTTTGCGATCGACAATACATTTGCTAGATCTTTACTTCCTAGTATGCCAAACACAGCCTCATACTCAACATTTATCGCACTAAATTTATCATTCAAAATTTTAAATAGATATTTCACGGAAGCTGGGTTATGAGCCACATCAACAACAATGTAACTTTTCTTTTTAGCATCGCTTTTTAAACTTACTATTCGAGCATTTGCTCTAATATGTTCCAATCTCGGTATATAATTTATTTCTTGCTTGAGCAATAAATAGTCTGCGATGCCTTGGGCGATGTTAAAACTATCAGTGAAACAATCCTTTAAGCTTACAATATAACTTTTCTCATGCACCTTTGCCTGTACTGCACTAGCATAGTCATAGACACTATCTGGCATTTTTGAGCCTAGGAATAACGGTATTCCATTACGAGATATCCCTGCTTTTTCTAATCCTATTTTATCAAGAGTGTCTCCGAGTATTTCACAATGGTCAAAATCGATATTGGTTATAGCAGTTATATCATGATCCAATATATTTACAGCATCCAGTCTACCGCCAATCCCGACTTCCATAATCAAATAATCAATATCAATTTTCTGCGAATAAATACAAGTACACAAAAAAGCGATTTGATAGTAGGACAATTTATAATCAATCGTAATTTCCTCTAGTCGCTCTAAAAGCTCTAACAACAAACTATCACTAATTGGCTTTTTATTAAGAGATATTCGCTCATTAAAACTGAATATATGTGGCGATATGTGGCTTAATACATTTCTATTATTAGCAGCCAGTAATTCTTCTAACATGGCTACCGTAGTACCCTTGCCATTGGTCCCAGCTATCGTTATGATTTTAAATTTCTTATGAAAATTAAATCTATCGAGAATAAATAAAAGATCATTTAGTTTACAGACTTGCGTATCGTTAGCCATTATTTTAGCTATTTTAGCTTCGATACTCATTTTATGAGAATTTAACCTTGTGCAGTAACAGCTTCAGCAGATTTATGCTCTAAAGCCTTATTATGGTTGATTTTCGTAAGATTAGGCATTAACTTATCTACAAGCTTAGATACTTCAGATCTAAGATTTCTACGATCAACAATCATATCAACCATACCTTTTTCTAACAGGAATTCACTTCTTTGAAAGCCTTCTGGAAGTTTTTCTCTAACTGTTTGCTCAATCACTCTAGGACCTGCAAAACAAATCAAAGCTTTAGGCTCAGCTAAATGTACATCACCAAGCATAGCCAATGATGCAGATACACCACCAGTCGTAGGGTCAGTCAATACTACTAAATATGGTAGTTTGGCTTCTGCTAATTTATGCAATACTGCACTTGTTTTTGACATTTGCATCAGTGAGAAAAGAGATTCTTGCATCCTAGCACCACCACTAGCAGTAAAGCAGATAAATGGAACTTTCTTTTCCATCGCAAGGTTTACACCGCGAACAAACTTCTCTCCAACCACAGAGCCCATTGAGCCACCTAAAAACATGAAATTAAATGCTGCAGCAACTACAGGAAGGTTTTCAACCGTTCCTTCCATTACTACCAAAGCATCCTGCTCATCAGTTTTTTTCTGAGCTTGAGATAGTCTGTCTTTATAAGATTTAGTATCTTTGAATTTAAGCATATCCACAGGAGAGATATTTGCAAAATGCTCAGTCATTGAGTTTTGGTCAAAAAACATATCCAATCTTTGTCTAGCAGAAATTCTATAATGATAATTACAGCTTGGGCATACAGAATTATTATTAGCTAATTCTTCAGAATAAAGTGTAACCTGACAACTAGGACATTGGCTCCATATACCTGTAGGCATATCTTTTTTCTGAGTACTTAATCCTAAACTTTTTCCAATTACTCTAGTTAACCAACTCATTTAACTCTCCTTTTTGGATATAAATATTCAAATTACTATGCAAAAGTTTCTATTTCACTAAAGAAATATCCGATTTCTCTAGCTGCTGTATCTACAGCATCAGAACCATGAACTGCATTAGCATCGATACTAGTAGCAAAATCAGCACGAATTGTGCCAGCAGCAGCTTCTTTAGGGTTAGTTGCACCCATAAGATCACGATGTTTTGCAACTGCATTTTCACCTTCAAGTACTTGTATCATCACAGGACCAGAAATCATAAATTCCACCAATGCACTAAAGAAAGGTCTTTCGCTATGCTCAGCATAGAAACCTTCAGCTTCTAATTTTGAAAGATGCTTCATTTTAGAAGCTATGATGCTCAAACCAGATTTTTCAAAACGGCTGTATATTTCACCTATTACATTTTTAGATACTGCATCAGGCTTGATTATTGATAGTGTTCTTTGACTACTCATTATATTTATTTCTCCAATATTTAGTTAGCTAGGATTATAGCACTTTTATTATGTAAATATCAAAACAACAAGTCTAAAATAGTTATTTTTTGATAGCAGCATCTATATAAGACTCAAACAATTTATGCCCATACCTAGGTGTAGAAGTAAATTCAGGATGTGCTTGACAGGCCACAAACCATTTATGTTTGGGAATTTCTATTATTTCCATAAGATTATCATCTTCTGACTTACCTGAGAATATCAATCCTGATTTTTCAAGTTCTTCAACATACTTATTATTTACTTCATATCTATGGCGATGTCTCTCTACAACTTCTGCTTTTTTGTAAATATCTCTTACTCGTGAACCTTCATTTAGTACAGCTTTGTAACCACCTAAACGCATTGTACCACCAAGATCTGAGTTTACAGTTCTTTGATGAATCTCTCCGAACTCATCTTGCCACTCTGTTATAAGTGCAATTACTGGGTTTGTAGTCTTAGGATCTAACTCACTAGAATGGGCATCTTTTATACCTAGCACATTACGAGCATATTCAACTACTGCTAGCTGCATACCCAAACAAATACCCATAAATGGCACATTATTCTCACGAGCATATTGAATAGCTAAAATCTTACCTTCTACACCTCTATGACCAAAGCCACCTGGTACAAGAATTGCATCAACACCTACAAAATGCTTCTCCATATTATTGCCAGTAACCTTTTCAGAATCTACAAATTTTATTTTTACTTTTACACCCTTTTTATAGCCAGCATTATATAGTGCTTCGTTTAGTGATTTATACGCTTCGGTTAAGGACACATACTTACCAACCATAGCTACTGTAACTTCACCTTGAGTATTGCGAATAGCTTCAACCACACCCTGCCATTCTGACAAATCTGCTTCTTTAGTCTCTAGATTTAATAGCTCAACAACCTTTGCATCAAAATTCTGTTCATGATATCTAAGCGGTACTTCATATATGGTTTTTACATCTTCTGCTGTAAATATACAATCTTGATCTACATTCGTAAAAAGTGCTATTTTGCGTTTTTCATCTTCTTCAAACTCATGCTCACACCTACATACAAGTATGTCTGCTTGAATACCAATACCTCTTAACTCTTTTACAGAATGCTGTGTTGGCTTAGTTTTCATCTCACCAGCCGCTTTAATATATGGTAGTAGCGTAAGGTGTATAAATAGAGTCCTTGTACGACCAAGCTCGATTCTAAGCTGTCTTATCGCTTCTAAAAAGGGTAGAGATTCAATATCGCCAACTGTACCACCGATCTCAATTATAGCTACATCAATATCATCAGCTATACCTTTATATACAAGATTTTTAATTTCATCTGTAATATGTGGAATAACCTGAATAGTAGCTCCTAAATAATCACCTTTTCGTTCTCTTTTAAGTACATTTTGATAAACTCTACCTGTAGTAAAGTTATTTGACTGAGTCATTCTGTTGCGGATAAATCTCTCATAATGCCCTAAATCAAGATCTGTCTCAGCACCATCTTCTGTGACATAAACTTCACCATGCTGAAGTGGACTCATCGTACCTGGATCGACATTTATATACGGATCAAGCTTCATCATCGTTACATTAAGACCACGACTTTCTAGCAAAGTTGCTAAAGATGCAGCTGTTACGCCTTTACCAAGTGAAGAAACAACCCCACCAGTTACAAAAATTATTTTAGTTTTAGAATTCATTTTGAATCACATGAATATACAAGAAATCATGGAAGTAGATTATAGCATTTAAGATAGAAAGTTACTATTTGATTTTTTTATAATAACTCGGCAATAATTACTTTATAGCTAATTTGAAGGAGATTTATTCAACAAAATTGTATATACTGTTTTCTATTTTATGAGAGCATATAGTCAAGATTTGAGAGATAGAGCTATTTCATTATT
>JBLFYO010000047.1:0-13099 GCA_047609165.1 Francisella sp. | reverse complement strand
ACATCGTAAATTGGTGGGTAAACTTCACTGTTGTATTTAAAGCTTGTAAACCCGAGATATCCACCACCTGCTATTAAAAATAAGCCAATTGCAATTACTCCCATAGAGCCTTGAAAGCAAAAAAATCCAATTATTATCATACTAATAGACCACTTAAGAGATTTTTTAGCTGGAGGAGCTGCTTTTTGAGCAGCTGATGACATGGAAATTCCTTTCGTAGTCGTTTTTGCTCCAAAAAATCCACCTATTGGATTTAAAAGGCTTGTTCCTGCGGTATTGCTTTTAGTGTTAATATGCTGAGTTCCGCCTTCGTATATAACTTCAAGGCGTTGAGTATTCTCTGAATTACAATTTATACAGTTCATTCTGTTTTCTCCAGTTTATTTATTTGATTTTTTTGCCAAAGCGACTTTACTATGAAGCATACCCCCCCACACTACCTTAAGTCAATATGGATTTTTTGTTTTTGCAAGAAAAAATGTTTAAGTAATTGTTTTGCTGATTTTAAAAATATAAAATCTATCCTATTAATTCTTTTATATAAAAAACTATAAAATGGAATCTATAAATTACAAAGTTTTGCTTAAAAATTTAACCTCCCGTATTGAGTCATTACGGGACTATCTTTGACTATGATGTCAAAAAAGAAAAGCTAACAGAGGTTTTGATGGAGCTAGAAGATGGTTCTGTTTGGGACAATCCAGAATATGCTCAAAATCTTGGTAAACAAAAAGTTGAGCTAGAAGGCATAGTATATAATTGTGATAATATCTGCGATACTTTAGAGGCACTCACAGAGTTACTTGAGATGGCTGATGGCGATGAGTCATTGTTGGAAGAAATCGTAAAAGATACCCAAGAAACCACAGCAGAAATTGAAAAACTTGAATTTAGAAGAATGTTTTCAGGGCAAATGGATGCAAATAATGCTTATCTTGATATCCAGTCTGGTTCCGGTGGTACAGAAGCACAAGACTGGGCTGAGATGCTGATGCGTATGTATATGCGTTGGGCAGACAGTCATGGATTTAAAGTGACTGTAGATGATGTTTCTGATGGAGATGTGGCGGGTATAAAAGGTTGTACTCTAAAGATCGAGGGTGAATATGCTTATGGTTGGTTGCGTACTGAAACAGGTATCCATAGATTGGTTAGAAAATCACCATTTGACTCAAGTAGTAAGCGACATACTTCATTTGCATCGGCTTTTGTATCTCCGGAGGTTGATGATGATATTGATATAGAAATCAATCCCGCAGATTTGCGTATAGATACTTACCGTGCAAGTGGTGCAGGTGGTCAACATGTCAACAAAACAGACTCTGCGGTGCGTATAACTCATGTGCCTACAAATACCGTAGTACAAAGCCAAAGCGATAGATCGCAACATAAAAACAAAGACAGTGCGATGAAACAGTTAAAATCTAAGTTGTACGAGTTAGAGCTTCAAAAGCGAAGTTCAGAGAGAGATGCTCTTGAGGACTCTAAGTCAGATATTGGTTGGGGAAGTCAGATTCGCTCGTATGTGCTTGATCAGTCGCGTATCAAAGATTTGCGTACAGGTGTGGAGAGTTCAAATACTCAAGCTGTGCTAGATGGTGATTTGGATAAGTTTATTGAAGCTAGTTTGAAGAGTGGGTTGTAGAGGATTATTTATAGGGTAAAATATGTATTATACATATATAATGACTAACAAATATCACGGTACATTGTATGTGGAAGTTACTTCTGATTTAATTAGAAGGCTTTATGAGCATAAAAATGCTTTTGTAGAAAGCTTTACTAAAAAACATCATATAAAGAAGTTGGTCTATTATGAGCAGTTTGACCATATTTATAATGCTATCCAAAGAGAAAAGAGATTAAAGGCTTGGCAATGGAAAATTGATTTGATAGATTCCTTTAATCCTGAGTGGTTAGATTTGTATAATGACATTTTGGACTGATTTGGGATAGATTCTATGGTCAAGTTATAGAATGATAGGTTTTTGTTTGAAGTGAAATCATCACAACGGTGTCATCCTACTGCTTGACCGTAGGATCCATGTTAGATGTTGGTGTGGTGTGTAGTTGTTTTAGTTATAAAAGAATGATTGGTTTTAGTTTTAGAAGAGGAAAAAATGAGTAGTAAATTAAAGGATTTAATCAAAGTTTCTATTAAGGAATATTTAGAAGCTAATGAAGTTGTGATGAAAGATGCCGTAAGAGGCAAGATTCGTGAACAAGTGCAAAACATCATCACAGAAAAAGGCCTTGATGAAAAAAGCGATGGTGTAAAAGAGCTGTCAGCATCATTGGTAAAAAAACAAATTACCGAGCTACAAGAAAGCTCTCAAATGACTTTGAGAAAAGAAAAGCTACAATCCCTAGCTGATCAAAACAATGGTATAAGCCACCCAAACAATTTTAGAAGAAATGCTGTGGCAAATGATTTGCAAATCAAATATGCAAACTTTACAAAGCCTGAGCTAGAAGAGTGTGAAAATAAAGAACAATACAGTGTAACAGGTAGAGTAGTTTTACGCCGTGTAATGGGTAAGGCTTCGTTTATTACGCTACAAGATTATTCTGGTCGTGTGCAGGTTTATTTGAAAAAAAGCGACTTGCCAGAAGGTCAGTACGATACTTTCAAAAATCTATGTGATTTAGGAGATATTGTAGGCATCACTGGTGTGATGTTTAAAACTAACACTGGCGAGCTTTCAGTAGAAGCTAGTCATTTTGAAATTTTGACAAAAGCTATCCGCCCATTACCAGATAAATTCCACGGTTTAGCAGACCAAGAAACTAGATACCGCCAAAGATATGTTGATCTTATCACAAATGAAAAAGCCCGCGATGTTTTCAAAGTTCGCTCAAAAGTGGTTAGCTTTATCCGTAACTATTTTGATAATATGAATTTCATGGAAGTTGAAACTCCGATGATGCATGTACTACAAGGCGGAGCTGCTGCAAAACCATTTAGAACGCATCACAATGCCTTGGATATGCCATTGTATCTCCGCATAGCCCCAGAGCTTTATCTAAAAAGACTAGTTGTTGGTGGTTTTGAGCGTGTTTACGAGATAAATCGTAATTTCCGTAATGAAGGTGTGTCTTCTCGCCATAATCCTGAATTTACAATGCTAGAGTTCTATATGGCGTACGCTGATTATAATGATCTTATGGATCTAACAGAAGATATGCTGTCTAAGCTGGTGCAAGAAGTTATAGGTTCGACTGAGCTAGAGTATGGTGAGTATAAAATCAACTTCGCAGGTAAATACGAACGAATCTCAATGGTAGATGCTATCGTTAAGCATAGCGGTAATATCACAAAAGAAGATTTAGCTGATTTTGATAAAGCTAAAGTAATTGCAGAAAGCTTAAAACTTAAAATTGAATCATTCTACGAGCTTGGTCACCTTATTAACGAGATATTTGAAGAAGTTGCAGAGCATAAGCTTATTCAGCCAACTTTTATTACAGATTATCCTGCGGTAGTATCGCCACTTGCTCGTCGCCAAGATGGTAACCCTGAATTTACTGATAGGTTTGAATTCTTCATCGGAGCAAGAGAGATTGCAAATGGTTTCTCTGAGCTTAATGACGCTCAAGATCAAGCAGAGAGATTTAGAAAGCAAGTTGAGGCTGCAGCATCGGGTGATGATGAGGCTATGCCTTATGATAAAGACTATATCCGTGCGTTAGAGTACGGTATGCCTCCAACTGCTGGTCAAGGTATCGGTATTGATAGGCTTGTGATGTATCTTACAAATTCACAATCAATAAGAGATGTTATTTTATTCCCACACATGAAGCCTGAGTAGCATGGTATTATCTATATGCTGAAAGAAACGATAGTTAAAAATTTGGACTAATTTTATTGTTTTTATTTTAGCCTTGTCATGGCCAATATTATTGCTAATATTGCTTAATGCTCCATTCAGTAAAGAAGTCCTTCAAACAATATAATTGATTATATTTTTCATTTCTTCAATCAAGGGCATCTCTAAAAACTCTGTGTATGCAGATTAATTAGTTTTAAATTTATCACAACAAGGCGAAAATTGAGGGTAATAGTATATCTATTGCTAAAATTTGCAACGCAGATGTGATGAATTTGGGCATTAAGATGCGTGCTCATGAGTTTTCAGAGGTGCCCTCAAGCAAATATCACCTTTATTATTTATTGGCATATTGCTTGCTTTGTTAATGCTTATGGTACCTATTATATTTTTATATCATATTTTCTTGCTAGCATCTTTTTCATCACTAATAGATTCTTTTTTAAAGTTGCAGAGTAAGAATAGGCAGCCTAAATAAAGTTTCAGATTTAAGTATTCGATGAGTACTGATTGGTTATCCTCCAGGAATAATCCTTACTTCTGTTTTGCCTAGCTTATTTCTTTCCACTGCATAAGAAATACTAGTGTCCGTACCATCTTCAAAATCAAGTTGAGCCTTACACACTCTACTATGCTCATAAACCTTGGTTTCTTGCATATCTACCACTTCAAATTTAATACTTTTTTGAGAACTTGTTTGCCCAAGTATCTTTTTTACTAAAGAGCTTACTTGTACTTCAGCTGAGTCACAAGTTGGAATGCTATTTTGATTAAATACAAAGAAATAACCTCCAGCAGCCACAGTTAAAATTATAACAATCGCAATTTGTTTCATTTGATTATGCCTTGTTATACCAATATGTATTGGTATTGGTATTGGTATTGGTATTGGTATTGGTATTGGTATTGGTATTGGTCATCATCATAGCTAGCTTTATGAGATTTACCTTCTACATAAGAAGTTGTAGCTATAAGCAGAGCTGATACTACAAATATTATATGGATACCAGCAGCCCATAATAAATCTCTGTCTAATGTTTGAGAAATTTCTAAGAATTTTTTTTAGTAGAGAAATAGAAGATATGCCAATGATAGAACCAGCAATCTTTAGTTTTACAGCATTTGGAGATAGCTTCTTTATCCAAAGAGGTTGACCACCGCCACTTTTTTCTAAGTTCATCTTACTTACAAAATTTTCATAGCCACTAATAACTACGATAACAACTAGGTTTGCAACTAAAACGACATCGCAGAGGGTTAGGGCTAGTATGATTAGCTTCTCTTCATTAAAACTTCCTAATGAGCTAAATAATACAAATAGTTCGTGGTAAATTTCGTAAATAAATCCGACAAGTACAAGTGACAAAAGCATATAGATTGGAGCTTGCAACCAACGAATGCCAAAT
This sequence comes from Francisella sp., assembly GCA_047609165.1. Lineage (GTDB taxonomy): Bacteria > Pseudomonadota > Gammaproteobacteria > Francisellales > Francisellaceae > Francisella. Next base: position 7,866 of record JBLFYO010000047.1, on the reverse strand, counting down.
ATAAATTTTTCGATTATAGATAGTATTTTGTTAATCATACTCTTTTCCCTTGAGAATTTGTAAAGCTATTTATTTATAAAGATATCTAAATAGTAGTTTAAAAGTAATAAAATCAGATGAGCTATTTCATCGCGTTATTTAAGATTTCAACAACACTATCATAATTATTAATTTTTGCACCATCAATAGGTTTTAGCTTCCACCTGTCTTTTGCATTTGCATCAGCACCTTTATCAAGTAAATATTTCACAACATCTTCTTGACCTTCGGCAGCTGCTAAGTGAAGAGCTGTACGATTATCGTAGTCACCTTTATTTACGTCAGCACCAAGAGCAACACTTCTTCTGACCTCTGATATATCCCCCATTCTAGCAGCCCAAATCAGCTCAAATGTAAGGTTAGATTCAACCATCATACGATTCTCAACAGGATTGATCTTTTCATTGCTATCTATCTGATCATAATTATGAAAACTAAACTTATCTACTAATCGTCTACTAAATTCTACGCCTCTAACAGAGTTGTGATTGTTGTCCAACCGAGGTGAAAATATCGCAAAGCCACCGACATTCGGTATAGCAATTACCAAAGCACCAGACACACCTGATTTTGCAGGTAATCCCACTGAGAAAGCGTACTCTCCTGAGAAGTCATACATACCACAAGAATACATCATTGAGAGTGAATTACGGATAGTTGTTGGTGAAAATATTTTTTTGTTTGTCAAAGGGCAAATACCACCATTTGCAAGCGTAGACATTATTTTGGACATTTTCTTTGCATTTACTTGAATCGAACAAGTCTGGAAATAAAAATCTAAGGTTGAATGAATGTCTGTGCCTTTAGGAAATGCTTCAACTTCTTTCATAAAATGAGCTAAAGCGTAGTTTCTATCAGCGGTTGCTTTTTCTGAGTGATATGTAGCATTATCAAAGCCTACGCGTTCTCCACCAGAGAGGTTCTGCCAAATCTGTGTGATGTATTCAAATCTATCTGCTAAATTTAGCTCAGGCTTAATCAATGAACAAGTCATTATCGCACCAGAATTTATCATTGGATTGTGTGGTCGTTCGTACTTGTTTAAAGCAATGGCATTGAATGTCTCACCACTTGGCTCTCGACCTACATGCTCATGAACCTTGTCTTCACCATTAAGTTCCGTAGCAATACAGTATGTAATAGCTTTTGATGTGGATTGTACACAGTATGGGTGCGTATAGTCCCCAAGTGCAATCATTTGACCATCAATGCTACAAAAAGATACAGCAAAAAGTTCAGGGTCTACTCGTTCTAACTGCGGGATATAGCTAGCATTTTTGCCAAGCCTATTTTCTTTGGTTTCTTCAAATATCGCTGTAATTTCATCTCTGAAAGCTTGAAAGTCAGGTATGATAAATCCTTTGTTTATTGATTTTTCAATTATACCAATACTATCTGAGCTTATTTCCATGAATTGCTCGAAATAGATTTTATCAACCTTTGATAAATCTTCTAGATTTAGCATTAATTTTGTGATGCGTGGATCATCATTGACTATACCAGCAGAATGAAGACAATCAAGAATATCTACTTTTGTAATGTAGTTGTCTTTATTACAAATAGTATCGAATATTTTTTTGTAATGATCTTCCCCAAAAGAGTGTGCTGTCATATCTACAGGTTTATTTATTTTCATATTTAGTCTCTTTGTTTTGAGTACATTTCTAATATCATTTAATTTAATTATAAAGAAAGTAGTGAATTTTATAATGTGTATTTAAAAAGTAAGGGACTATCCACAAATAAGTTAAACGATTAACTTGCTTATTTTCCCATACTTTGCGTTGTTAAAATATACCATAAGCACAGCTATGCTTATATTTTAACGCCTTAATTATGAAAAACTATTCGGCGTCACTAATTTTAACTTATTTATGGACAGTCCCTAAGGTTAGAAAATTATTTTGAGAAGAGGATTGTTACTAGCTAATTGTAGCAGTTGCAAGAGCCGTTGAAACTAGGTATGGGTCAGAGTTTGCACCAGGTCTTCTGTCTTCAAAGTAGCCATAGCCTTTGATAGCAACAGGGCGAGGTATTCTGATTGAGCAACCTCTATCAGCGTCACCAACATTAAAAGTATTGATATCACTAGTTTCAAGCTCACCTGTCAATCTATCGCTTAGACCAAAACCATAATTTAAGATGTCTTTGGCATGATTTTTTTCTAAGTTTTTGACAATTCTATCAATAGTTTTTTTACCAACAGTAGCATCTCTAGTTTCTGTTGTAGAAAAATTAGCGTGCATACCTGCACCATTCCAATCACCTTTGATAGGCTTGTTTGCAAATGTGACAGCTATGTCGTACTCTTCACCAAGTCTTTCTAGTAACCATCTAGCCAAATGTGTATGATCAGAAACATTTAATACACCTGCATCTTCACTATCAACACCTCTAGGGCCAACTTGGAACTCCCATTGACCAGGCATTACTTCAGCATTTATTCCGTAGAATAAGATGCCAGCATCAAGACATGCTTGCATATGAGCTTCAACAAGGTCGCGACCAAATGCTTTCTCAGCACCAGCACTACAGTAGTATGGTCCTTGAGGTCCAGGAAAACCAGTTGTAGGCCAGCCTAATGGTCTGCCATCTTGAAACATAGTATACTCTTGCTCAAAGCCTATCCACATACCGTGATCTTTTGAGCTTTCAAGAACAGCTCGCAGTTTTGCTCTGTTGTTTGTTTTATGAGGAGTTTTGTTGTCTGGATTATATACTTCACAAAGTACAAGATAGCCACACTCTCTAAGTGGATCCATAACAAAGTTTACCGGCTTAAGTATGCAATCTGAATCATGGCCAGTTGCCTGATTAGTAGATGAGCCATCAAAGCTCCATTCAGGAAAGTCTTTTGCATCTAAAACTTCTTTGAAAGGAAGTACGCGCGCTTTAGAACGAAGTTCTGGCACAGGCTCACTACCATCAATCCAAATATATTCCGCTGTCATAACCGTCATCTTTTATTGATCCTTTTTTACTTTGAAAGTGTTACATCACATATAATGATATCAATAGATAAAAAAAAGTAAATGAATAAGATAGATAAGCTATAAATTATTTAATGATACTTGTTTGAAATTTTAATTTTGAGAGATACGTCATATAGTCAAACCACCATAAAAGCGTCATGCTAAATTTGGTTGCTAAGCGTAGCTAAAGTACAGCATCTCACGACAGGTATTGATTTTATTGAGATCTGTCAAACAAGTTCAGGGTAGCTAAGCAGTTTTTTTTGTGGATTAGCTATATACCAATTCAACTAACTAAATCAAAAACCACTTCATTTAACATAAGAGAAATATTACCTTTTATTGCTCCTTTGATACATAGATCTATATCTAGGCATCGTTTTAAATTTTGAGAGATAGTTTCTTTATGCAGTCTATTTGCAAGGCTTGAGTAAAATTTCTGCTTTGAAGCCCATACATTGTTGTCTTTAAATATTTTCTGATGATAAGTTTGAGCAGTAGCTTGTAACTGTGAAACAATACGAAGCTCTTTTTTTATAGTCCAAAGTATAAGGGGTGGTTTATCTTTTTCATTCAAAATACTATTTAGTACATTCAAAGCTTTTGCTTTTTGTCGCATGAGTATAGCATCAGATAAATCAAATACATCAAAGCTTGCATGTTCATGTAAAAATGGCTTTATAGTTTGAGCATCAAAGCTAGAAGTGTCTTGCCTTGATAGCAGTTTGAGTATTTGCTTTGTAGCAATAAGATTACCTTCGGTTTTTTGAGCTAGAATTTGTACAGCTTCTCTATCTAAAGATAAGTTAGACTGTTCTAGTTCGTGATTTATTATGTTTATAGCATTGTTTACATTCGGCTGATATATATGGATGTGAGTGGCTTCTTGAGCTAAGCTTTGAAACCATTTTGTCGTTAGAGTTTGTTTTTTGAAGCCATTGAATATAAGTAGGTAAACATTGTCACTTGGTTTTAATATATTCTGAACTAATGCTTGTTGTAGAGATTTCAATGGAGGCTTTTCAAAACTAAACTGAACGAGTTTATCCATAGCAAAGAGGCTTAGGCTATCTGCTTCGTGGTACAAGTCATTATGATTTTGCTCGGTTAAATCATGTCTTGATATTTCGTAGCTTTTGTCTTTAAATGCGGTGATTATCTTTTCTACTACATTGTGGCGTTGTAGAGGCTCATCACCTGTAACAATAAAAAGCTTGGCGGCTGTAACCTCAAGTTTTTTGATAAAATCGAAATAGCTTAGTTGCATAAATTACAAAATATTAATTATGATTATTCACAAGTCATAGTTTATTATATTAGCGATAATAACAAAAGAACTATATGCGATATGAAAAAACTACTAATAATTTGTCTTACAACACTGTTATTTTTGACAAGTTGTGTAACTAAACCAGCTGGCATTAATCCCGTGCAAGGCTTTCAGGCTGATAAATACTTAGGTAAATGGTATGAAATAGCCCGACTTGATAATCGTTTTGAAAAAGGTATGACACATATAAATGCAGAGTATAGTTTAAATTCTGATGGTAGTATCAAAGTTCTAAATAGCGGTGTAAATGCCGGTTCTACGACTAGAAGCTATGCTGAAGGTGTGGCGAAATTTGTTGAAAACTCAAACACAGGATTTTTAAAAGTATCATTCTTTGGACCATTTTATGGTGCGTATGTTGTCTTTAAAGTAGATGATGATTATAAATATGCTTATGTCGCTGGTGGCAAAGGTAAAGACTACTTATGGCTGTTGTCAAGAACAAAGACAGTACCAAATGAGATCAAGGAAGATTTTATCGCTAGATCAAATAATCTAGGATTTGATACTGATAAGCTTGTGTGGGTTAAGCAGTAGTTTTTTGGACCAACATTTGATTAATATTTGATGTCAACCTCAAGCTAAAATGTCCTGTTTTAGAGAGGGGTTTAGTTTGAATTTTATACTGCCTCCAAGGATGATCTTTAGCTGGCTTATATTTGATATTTTTCTCCTTTTTAATGTTATTGATAATTTCATCTAGTCCTTTTCTACAAGCAAGCTTAGGAGCTTTCCCCTTATCAAAACACTTATAGTCTAGTTTTTTATTATCGTGAAATAACTCAATAGACCCATCAAAGTTTTGACACACCCTGATAACCTTATTCTACCTTTACCATAGCCCATTAATTGATATTCAGTACTTTGATAGCTTATCGTTAGGTTCTTTGTTAATTTGCGAGTTGATTGTATGGATAATATAGCTCTCTTTTCTACTTTACTTTGCTATACAGGTCTATGAATATCTTCTTTACTACGAGGCTCGACAGCGAAGCGATTATTGTACTTCTCAATAAAACTAGGTAAAAACTTATTTGCTTCTTCAATACTACTTATACCATTTAATCGTAAAGCTTTAACTAGCCGATCTTGCAAGGTTTGATTTGCTCTCACTACTCTCCCCTTAGCCTGTGGAGTTTTAGCAAATATAGCCTCAATACCAAACTCTTTTATGGCTCTACCAAATTGAGTTAGCTCTTGCTCTTTATCCACATGATTAACCTTAAATACTCCATGTCTATCACTATATAGTGCAAGAGGATTACCATGTAAATCAAGGTAATCAGATAGGGCATGCAGATAAGATTTTGTAGACTCACTAGGGGCAAAATGACAAGTCATTAGCTTACCTGTAGCATCATCAATAAAAACAAAAAAAATCTTATAAACTAGATATCTGTAAATATACGGGCTGCAAAGTCGGATCTTTGGGGGAAATATCTGTACAAGTTGGCAATAATAAAGAATATGTTTGGAGAATTTCTGTTACATATGGTGGAGACGAAATGGGTGGAGGATTTAGCGGTACTAATTTTTGGCAGTTGATAGATGGTGATAAAGACATGTAGCAAAGAGAGAATATATTGGTTAGTATTGGTATTAGATATCATAATAGCAGTATAAGCTTATTTGTGATTGTATAGTTCTACCTCTTAAATCTTGACTATATGCTTTCATTAAATAGAGGTGCCCTAGAGTGATTAAAGACTAATTTACAATTCAATCTCTTACGGCGGAGCAATATAAGTTGATACCCAAAGGTAAAAATTTTGATGATGACCTTGCTAAATATGTGCATTTGATAAATAATAGACATATAAAATGATTGAATTGGCTAAGTCATAATCAAGTTTTTGAGAAGGAATTAAACTCTGTCTCACTTTGAACTGGAATCTAATAGGAAAGAATTGTCTTATCACTCAACAATCTGCATAAAATGCAGTATTTATAATATTTCACAAATAAAGATGACTTTTATTTGTACAGCTCTATTACATAATGTTTCATAACCACAGACAAAAAAATCATGCAAGTAACAAATGAAAATATACAGGAATTAACAGAATGAGTATCACTCGTACCATGAAAGCTAAAAAAGCTTTTATAAATATAAAAACTTCTGAATATTATAAATATGGCATGACATATGATACTTTCAAAATACTTCAAAGGACAGATGACATTACACCAGCTCAAGCACAGAAGCTTTCTGTTTTTTTTAGTAATTTTGGTGTTGCAATATCACCTGAATGGTTCATAAGTGGAAATGGTGTATCACCGTTTAGTGTACATGAAGGAATAGCCAGTCTTTCTGATCAAGAATATATAGAAAGAAATTACAGTAACGAAAATATAAAATCATTTACTTCTAGTTATGTAATTGACGGTCTTATTAACCCAGGTGATTTAATATTAGGTATAGAAATAGATATAAAAAAAGTTATTGTTGGTAATTATTATATTCTAACGGATAGTAATCGCTTAACTTATTTTGGAAAAGTTATATATACCGAGAAAAAGAATACTTTTTTTGTTAAAATAGATACTGATATTAAAAAAATTGTTGTTACAGGGAGCTATAAAATAATATGGATAAGAAAATTCTAGATCAATTTGAAAACATTTTTGAAGAACTTGGTGATCTCCATGGAGCTTCTTATTTTAGTGTTTTTAAAAAAAGTAATGATGGTTCTATACTAAACTCTTATAACTCAAATAAATATTGGGAAAAATTATATTTCTCAGATAAGTTGAGTATACACTGTCCATTAATGAAATTAGGAAGACATTTGGAACCAGAAAGAATATCCCAACACATTATTAACTGGGATAATGTTAAGGCATCTACTATGGAAGAGTTGAATGTTGTGGAAGCTCGTGCTGACTTCAACATTAATTCAGGATATTCTTTTTTAGATACATTTAATGGAGATAAAAATCTTGTTACGATAGCGTTTAAAGACAAGAATATACATCACTCAAAGCTTCAAGAAATATATGATAGAATCAAAATTATTAATAGTTTAAAATAGTAGTAGTAGATGACTTTTTAAGAAAAAAAGAGTCATAACCTAAGAATTAACATTATACCTTTACCCTCATCGCCCCATTGGGCAGCTACAATTACGATATTTGACATCTATTTGGATATTTTGAAAATTGAAGTTTAGATGAGTTATACCAATTCCAATACAAACTAATACATTGGCGATATTTATACTTGTAGAGCATACTCTCAGAGTGATAAAATATACTCATGTGTGAAAATATACTAAAATGGATCTGCAAATCTCGCAAGGAATGGTCGCACAATAACGACTTCTGGGATTTTAAATATCAATTATCAAAAGACAGGAATCTACTGTCAAAACTTTCTATGAATGTAGCAACAGCTACACATATACTGTCGCCCTTTGTCAATACCAGTTATAAATATATTTATATTCCAAACCTCTAAGCTGCTTGTAGTAACACTTCTCTAGCATTATAACACTTATCAGATGCGCAATTATAATATGCTTCATC
>JBLFYO010000046.1:0-13231 GCA_047609165.1 Francisella sp. | reverse complement strand
AAATAGCTCTATCTCTCAAATCTTGACTATATGCTCTCATAAAATAGAAAACAGTATATACAATTTTGTTGAATAAATCTCCTTCAGATTAGCTATATCAACCACCATTATCCAAATTGGATAAAATCATAAACTGGGAATTTTTTAGAAATACAATAGAAACAGCACTGTATGTTGAACCTAAAGGTGCTGGAGGTAGACCTCCATATGACAAGTTACTCATGTTCAAAATTTTAATTCTACAAACATATTATAATTTATCAGATGAACAAACTGAATTTCAAATAAATGATAGAACCTCTTTTAGACAGTTTCTTGGCTTAGAAATAGGCAATAAAATACCTGATAAAAAACAATATGGTTTTTTAAAGATCAATTAGCAGACAATGATTTATCAGAAAAATTATTTGATTTATTTACTAACGAGCTTATGAGTCATGGAGTTATAGCAAAAGAAGGAAGTCTGATAGATGCTTCATTTGTAGATGTACCAAGACAAAGAAACTCAAGAGAAGAGAATGCTTGTATTAAGAAAGGCGAAATACCAGCTTCTTTTGAGAAAGAGGATATTAAGCTTCATGCCGATAGTGCCTATAGAAGTGAAAAAATAGAAACATATTTAAAGGGTATTGAGTCTGAAAGTTTTGTTCATAAAAAGGGATATAGAAATAGCCCTCTTACTGAAGAACAAAAGCTGTCAAATAAGGCTAAGTCTAAAGTAAGAGCAAGAGTTGAGCATATATTTTGTTTTATGACAAATTCTATGCATAACGCATTATGGGCACCTCTAAAAACTCTGTGTATGCAGATTAAATAGTTTTAAATTTATTACAACAAGGCGAAAATTGAGGGTAATAGTATATCTATTGCTAAAATTTGCAACGCAGATGTGGTGAATTTGGGCATTAAGATGCGTGCTCATGAGTTTTTAGAGATGCCCTTATATATGAGGTCAATAGGAATAAAGCGAATCAAATCATCTATAGATTTCTTAAATCTTACATATAACCTTTTGAGATATGAACAACTGGTTCGACTAAAAAAGTGAGTATTATGTAGGATTTATGTAAATATAAACTCTACTTTGCAGCATTTATAAGCAATTAAACGAAATTTATGTGTATTTTACATCTACAAAAAAATAAAGATGGGATTGTGTTATCTCACTCAATCTCTAAAAGATAATGGGGCCTCTAATGAATCAAAAGCAAGCTAAGTTATTTCTCAACTTTAAATGTTGTACCACAATAAGGACAATTATTTGTTTTTTTATCTTTAAGATCTATCGCTACCCTAGGGTGTAAGTTCCAATTCTCATGGTATTTTGTTGGGCAACTAATTCTCTCGTTCGGTTGCACTCGGATAATTTTTTGTTCTTTTTTCATAGCTTACTAGAATGACTATTTTAAATGTGTATAAAGTTTATCAAAAATCAGTAGAAATTAATAATACAAAAACTAGGCTAAATAACTTATACTAAAGGCGTTGTATAAAAAATCAATGGTGATTTGACATATGAAAAGGCTTTATAATGCAAATATGTCATCAAGAATTTCTCGCACGAAATGGGATATTCTTGCCCTATCTGTAATCTTACTAATACTATGTATATTTGTTTGGTCTACATCTGGCTTGGGTGGAGCGGTTGACTATACTGATCAAGCAAGTGTAGAGAAGTATTCGAGTATATCTTTAAACTTATGGTTATTGCCATACTATACTGCTGAAACTACTATTCGTATGTTTATTGGTTTAGGATTCTCTTTAATTATAACTTTTACACTTGGGGCTTTAGCGGCTAAAAGTAAACGAGCTGAAAACATAATTATACCCGCTGTAGATATATTGCAATCTATTCCAATCTTGGGTTTCTTTGCTATCACTATATCGGGTTTCTTGGTCTTGTTCCCTACATCTTTATGGGGAGCTCAATCAGCTGTAATCTTTGGAATTATCACAGCTCAAGCATGGAATATGATCTTAAGCTTTTATCAATCGCTTAAAACTGTACCAAAAGAGCTTAGAGAAGCGGCTGATATGTATCAGCTTTCAGCATGGCAGAGATTTTGGAAGCTTGAGGTTCCATTTTCCATGCCTGGTTTAGTGTGGAATACTATGATGAGTATGTCAGCTTGCTGGTTTATGGTGGTTGCATCTGAGACAATCGTAGTAAATTTTAGTGCTTCACAATCTATCCCTATTAATTTGCCTGGTATAGGCTCATTTATTGATGCAGCAAATAATGCACAAGACTTTGGTGCTGTTGGTGCTGCAATATTGATGATGATAGTGACAATTGTTATTTATGATCAACTCCTTTTTAGACCTTTAGTAGCCTGGTCTGAGAAATTTGTATTAGGGGAAAATCAATCGGAAGTTTATGCTGAATCATGGTTTTTGCGCGTATTGCAAAAATCTGTAGCTATAAGTTTTATAACAAAGTTATTTGCTAAATTTACTACAGCTGTAGTAAATTTAAATTTTTTCAAAAAAGATTTAAATAAAGCTTATAATCAGAAAAAACATAATAAAGCTGATAAACAAGAGACTATACTTCAAAAAATCCTCTGGGTTACAGTTACTTCTGGAGTGATATTGGCATTATGTTATTTTGCTTACCAAACAGTTTTTGGTGAAAATAGCAATATAAGTCTAGCTGAAGCGATAAAGGTTTTTGGTTATGGCTTATTTACTGGTCTGCGAGTTGTATTTTTAATTATTATTACCTCTATTATTTGGGTGCCTATAGGTGTGTGGATTGGTATGCGCCCTAAAATTGCACAAAAAGTACAGCCTTATGCTCAAATGGCTGCAGCATTTCCAGTAAATGTATTGTATGGTGTATTTGGTACGCTAGTGATTACATTTAATTTAAATTTTAATATATGGTGTATTGTGCTTATGGCACTTGGTACACAGTGGTATATTCTTTTTAATGTAATTGCAGGAGCCTCTGCTATACCTGAGGAGCTAAAGTTAGCAGCGGGTAATATGCAGCTTAAAGGAATTACCAAGTGGAAGAAATTCCTAGTTCCTGCTGTTATGCCGTATTATGTTACAGGTGCTATTACAGCAGCTGGTGGGGCTTGGAATGCTAGTATAGTATGTGAGTATATTAACTGGGGTAAAGGATCTATTATCCAAGCATCAGGTCTTGGAAGTTATATTAGTGAGTATACCAATGTTCAAGGTGACCATACGGCAAATATATTGTTGGGTGTGATGGTGATGTGTATTTTGGTTGTAACATCAAATAAATTATTTTGGCGAAGATTATACAATTATGCAGAAAATCGTTTTAGCATGAATATGTAGAGTAAAGGGTTTAAAAAATGAGTAAGAAAATATTCACAGTAGAGAAAGTAAGTAAAAATTTCTTAATAAAAGGCGATCAACATCTTCGAGTATTAGATAACATTGATTTTACTTTGCATGAAGGTGAGATAGTGGCTCTACTTGGTAAGTCAGGGTCTGGTAAATCAACTTTGTTGAGAATTATCGCAGGACTAATGAGTCCGAGTAGTGGCGAAGTCTTATATCGTGGTAAAAAAGTATCTGCCCCTGTGCCAGACATCTCAATGGTATTTCAAAGTTTTGCACTTATGCCATGGCTTACAGTATTACAAAATGTTGAGTTAGGCTTAGAGGCTCGAAATATTCCCGCTGAAGAGCGTCGAGAAAGAGCGGAGAAAGCTATCGATATGGTTGGTCTTGATGGTTTTGAAAATGCTTATCCTAAGGAGCTTTCAGGTGGCATGAAACAACGAGTAGGTTTTGCTAGAGCTTTAGTGCTTGAGCCTGATGTTTTACTTATGGATGAGCCATTTTCAGCACTTGATATTTTGACTGCTGAAAACCTTAGAGAAGATTTACTTGAGCTATGGGAAGCAAATGATGCTATGAAAGGCATTTTGTATGTAACGCATAGTATCGAAGAAGCAGTTTTAACGGCTGATAGAATTATAATTTTTGGTAGTAATCCAGGTTTTATTCGTGGTGAGTTGAAAATAGATATTCCTCATCCTCGTACATCTCAAGATCCACAAGTTGCAGACTTGGTTGATGAGGTCTATAGAATGATGACCACAGCTCAAACTAAAGAGCTTAGTGAGCGAATGAATAAGAAAACAGCTATGACAATTGGCTATAGAATTCCTGATGTAGATATTTCAGAAATGAATGGCTTGCTTGATGAGATGTCTGATATTAAAGATGTTGAAGCAATCGATTTGCCCGAATTAGCAGATCAGTTACATTTAGACATTAATGATTTATTCCCAATTATTGAGATATTATCTGTATTGAGATTTGCAGAGGTTTCTGAAGGTGATATTAAGATGACTGCAATGGGGCGTAAATTTATTGAATCAAATATTGATGATAGAAAATTTATCTTTGGTCGATTATTTTTGAAATATATTCCTCTAGCAAGGCATGTGGTTAAAGTTCTTAGTGATAGAGATTCTAATTCTGCACCTAAACAAAGATTTTTAGCAGAACTTGATGATTATTTTTCTACAGATGAAGCTGAGCGTATTTTTGATACATTTGTTGATTGGGCTCGTTATGCTGAGCTTATCTTTTTTGACGCGAATACAGGTATGATTTCGCTTGATGATAATGCTGCTGAATATCTTAAAAAGATGTAAATAAAGCAGTATCTAGAATAATAATTTTTTATCTTTACAGTAAAATAACTTATTTTAATATTAATTTTTTTGTCATTCAAAATATATCAATTTTTGAGATTTCTGCTTATTAACCTTGGACTAGTGGTATTATCGACGAGTTTTATCACCGAGCAAAGTTACCAATCTATAGTTGAACTACAAAAATGACATTATAAATACAAACATAACTGTATTTGGCTCTGATGATAAACGAGCAAACTTTTCAACAGCACTTTTTTATGCCGATAAGTTGAGCACAAATCTATCGGCAGGTTTTAATGTTGGTTATGTTTACAATATAGCGGGTGCTGGTAATAGTGGAGTATCACAATTTCTGGAAAATGCGAATAAAAGTAAAGATGATGTTGGTGTACTTAATTTTGACGGAACGCTATCGTATACAATGCTTGGGGGTGTTTGGCAGCTCCAAGGTAGTTGGTCAGCAACTACTCAAAAAGAAGACTTTAATGGTGATGGTAGTATGGTTAATACAGGTGCTTTTTGGACCAGAGTATTCCTACCAAAAACTTTATAATGGACAATATATGAATACGCTAACTTTGGATATGTCAGTCTATATATAAGTACCTAAGCAAAAGTAATCATGTATTTTGAGCCAATATTTTTTAGTACTTCATCCAAATTTTTATTTAAATCGACAATACTTTTATAAGGATCTAAACTTAGCCATTGATATTTCACAAAACGCCATAAGATTTCAATTAGATTTAACTCAGGAAAATAAGGTGGTAAAAAAACGATATGGAAATCCATTTCACTCCATTCTTCAATACCATCTTGAAACAAATTTGCTGTATGAATAGGGGTATTATCAATCACTATATAAGCTAGTTTTTGTATCTTTTTTGCAAAGTCATTCATGCAACCCACGACAACATCAGTAGTAATAATAATACTACAGTTGAATATATTATATGATTGAAGCTACGAATCTAAGTTCATAAAACCTAGTACATTAATACGCTGTGAACGATATGATGGCAACTCAATACCATCTCCCTTTTTTTGCCAGCCATAAGGAACTGGAGGCGTTAAATCATGACCCACTTCATCAAAAAAACGAAGATCAATTTCACCAGACTTATGCCTATGTTTCAATATATCTATTTCACCTTTTGCTTTTTGGAATTTCTGTTCATTCCTTTTGTTTTCAAAGCTTTTTTGTACTCTTCTTCAACTATAATTAGCAGCTTTAAGAATACGTTTTAAGGTATCAATACTCACTTTTTTCTTTACCTTAGCAAATAGTTCACCCAATGATAATCTTAAACTTCTTGGGTTATCATCAACTGATTTGATAGCGGATGCTTTTTCTTCTACTGCTAAATTTCTGGGCGTCCTGAGTGAAATTCATCAAATAATCCAACTATGCAGATTGTATCCCGACGTGTAAACCATTGCGAAATAGTATCAATTTGACTTACAAAAAATATTTTCGATATATCATACATCGTATCGCCTGAGCTACTTAACAGGATTGCGTGAGCTCGTGTTCGTGACCTATGATTTGGATGATTTTTAAATAATTCTGATTAGAAGCTAAACTTATTGCCATACTTAAAATATAACCTTGATCTCAAAAAAGAATACATACGAAAATACAAAGCTTATAGTGATGATATTGCTTACTCTTTATATTTAGGGGCAAAAGATAAAGAGTAAAATTTATCCCAGCGGGAACTGCTGAGTGGTTGATAAAAACTTTAATATCATATAATATCTACACTGATTCTTATCAATTAAATTTAGTAAAGGTTTACATATTGGATACTAATTTAGATAATTCTATTGAATTATTTGCACATTCTTCTAACTATATATTGCTTGCTGCGGGTTTAATACTATTCTTTGCGATGGTATCACAGTATCTTTCATGGAAGCTAAAGCTACCATCTATATTATTCCTTATTCTATCCGGCATAATACTTGGGCCATTGTCGGAATCAGTTTTACCGGGTAGCTTAAAGCTTGTTGATGGCAATATTATCTTCGGTGAAGCGTTATCTCCTTTTGTATCTATTTGTGTGGCGATTATACTATTTGAGGGAAGTCTTTCTCTTAATTTTAGTAAAGTTAAAAATGTAAGTCGAGTTGTGACTTTGCTTATAACGGTAGGTTTAGCTCTTACTGTTATTTTTACGGCAGCATTTTGTTACTATGTCATCGGTTTAAACTTAGAGCTTTCATTGCTTATAGGTGGTATAACCTGTGTAAGTGGTCCAACTGTTGTACCACCACTAATGCGTACTGTACGACCTAAGCGACATGTTGCGAGTATTCTGAAGTGGGAATCTATTATAGTAGACCCTATTGGCGCTCTTGTAGTTGTATTTATGCTGAGTTGGTTTGTGATAGGTGGTAACTTTGCTGGCGAGCCTGACAGTGCGATAATGTTTTCAATCTATATGATTTTAGTATGCTTCTTGGGAACCATAGCAGGTTTTGTTATTGGATTCTTGATAGGGATTTGCTTTAGAAGAAATTACATTCCAGAGTATCTAAAGAGCTTCTTTGTCCTAGCTGTTGTAGTTGTTGGCTTTATAATATCTGATTCTGTGATGCATGGGGCGGGTCTTTTGATGGTTACCGTTGCAGGGCTTGTAATGGCAAACATGAAAGATATTCGCATGTCAGACATAGTTTCATTTAAAGAAAATTTAAGCATAGTTATAATATCTATACTATTTATAGTACTTGGTGCAGAGATAGATTTTAGTTTGTTTAAAACTTATTGGTTGTCACTTATAGAAGTATTCTTGTTCTTACAGTTTGTATTGCGCCCTGCTGTAGTTTATTTATGTACTATTGGGTCAAAAACAACCTATGCCGAAAGGTTTGTGATGGGCATGATTTACCCTCGTGGCATAGTTGCTGCATCAGTGGCAGCCCTTGTGTCTGTAAAGATTATAAAGATGCATCCAGAGCTTCATCATGAAGCTGATATATTGGTCTTCTTTGTGTTTATGATTATTGTTTTCACAGTAGTTTTTCAAAGCATATTTACACCTGCAATTTCAAAAGCCCTTGATGTTACAGAGCCAGAAGGTAAAGGTTTTTTGATTATTGGCGGCAATAGATTTGCTCGTGAATTGGCGGAAGTTTTTGTCAAGAATGATATTGAGGTGATAATTACAGATTCTTCTTGGGGCAATGTACAAAAATGTCGTCAAGTAGGCTTAAATACTTATTATGGAAGTCCAGTTTCCATTCATGCTGATTGGAGTATTAATCTAGTTGGTATTGGTGCAATGCTGGGCTTGTCTACAAGTGAGTATGTAAATGCTGTTTCTGCGATGAAGTACAAGCATGATTTTGGCTCAAATAGTACCTATGTATTACGAGCAGCTCAGAAAGAAAGTTATAAAGGTATCGGTTCAATCGAGACAAATTTGGCAACTTTGCTTTTTGAAGAAGGTGTTGATTTTAATGTCCTTATAGATAGGCTTAATCAAGGTGCGAGCATTAGAAGTACAAATATAACGCCTAACTATACGCTAGAAAAATTCTTTATAGATAATGAAAATGCAATAGCTTTATTTATTATTGATGCTAACGGTTATGCACAACCTTTTGTAAAAGGTAAAAAAATCAAATTAGAAATTTATAGTTTGGTATCATTAAGAGATGATGTTAAAGAAAATAAAAATCAATTATGTCTAGAAGTATAAGAGAATTCAACGGTAAAAAACCTCAAATAGACACCACGGCTTATGTAGATGAAGCTGCTGTAGTTATTGGTGATGTAATAATTAGTGAAGATGCATCAGTTTGGCCTTGTGTGAGTGTGCGTGGAGACTTACTATGTATAACTATAGGCAAGGGTAGCAATATCCAAGATTGCAGTACTTTACACACTACGGAGTATCCAAAAGATTCTGGTGAAGGGTTTGATTTGGTGATCGGTGAAAATGTAACTATTGGCCATGGCGTGGTTTTGCATGGTTGCCATATAGGCGATAATTCACTGATAGGTATGGGCTCTGTAGTTTTAGATGGCGCTGTAGTTCAGGAAAATGTATTTGTCGGTGCAGCTAGTTTCGTCCCTCCTGGAAAAATACTTGAGTCAGGCTATATGTATCTAGGCTCACCAGTTAAAAAAGTTCGTCCGATTTCAGACAAAGAAAAACAAGATATGCTAGGAAATGCAACTCATTATGTCAAAACTAAGAATAGATATAAAACGACAGGTTAGAATTGCTTTTATAGTAATTGCTTTGTTCGTATTATCATCGTGTCAAAGCTTAAGCGTAAACAATTCTACCGAGATTAATAAATCAACAAAATTTGATATAACAGCTTTAGAGGCTAAACTGCAAAAGCTTAATAAGTGGGATGCTAAGGGTGTTATCGGTATAAGGTACAATGGAAAGGCTGATTCAGCAAATTATGTGTATAGCCAAAATGGTGATGATTTTAGCATCAAGCTTTATGGACCATTAGGTATCGGTAGTATTGAAATTAAGGGTAATGATAAAGAAGCTGTTTTTGTTGATAATAAAGGCAAAAAGACACAAGCAAATAATGTCGAAAGCCTTATGATGCATAAGCTTGGTTGGTTCGTGCCAGTTGAAGGACTTAAAAATTGGATCAAGGGAATTCCAGTTTCTGATAAAGATATTGATAGGCATATCGATAATAATAATCTAACACAGGTATTGTTAGAAAAAGGTTGGAAAATAGACTATCATGGTTATAAAATGTTTGATGACCAATATCCTCTGCCAACTAAGATAAAAATGACTAGAGATGATTTATCACTAAAGATAATAATTAAGTCATGGCAGGTTTGAAAGCTATAGCATACAACAGCTATGCAAAGATAAATCTTTTTCTGCATATTTTAAATAAACGCGATGATGACTATCACAATCTACAAACTTGGTTTACTTTTGTGGATTTAAAAGATGAATTGTCATTTGAGTTCAATGATTCAAACAATATCACAATATCTAGCAATATTGCCATATCCTCAAAAGAGGATAATCTTGTTTACAAGGCTATAAAGCTTTTTCAAGAAGAATATAATCTAGCTAATATGGGTGTAGAGATTCATGTAAATAAAAATATTCCTATGGGTGCAGGACTAGGTGGAGGTAGCTCTAATGCTGCAACAACTTTGATAGCTATGAGAGATTACTATAAGTTAAACCTTAAAAATACCGAAATGCTACACCTTGCAGCTAAGCTAGGTGCTGATGTGCCAATTTTTTTATATGGTAAATCCGCATGGGCAGAAGGTGTCGGTGAAGTGTTGCATCATAAGGATTTTAAAGAGACTTATGCTCTTCTGATCAAGCCTGATATTCATATTAGCACAAAAGAGTTTTTTAACTCAAAAGAGCTTGTTAAGCATACAAAACTTTTATCAAAAAATTCTGAACTTGATCGCACTGTGATGGGTAATAGTTTTGAAGAAGTTTTTTTCTCACTACACCCCGAGTTTAAAGCCTATGTAAATGCCTTAGATAAAAACATCACAATGACAGGCACGGGTTCATGCTTTTATTTATTATCAGATGATAGAGCATGCCTAGAAAAAATTGCTACAAAAATCGATAAATCTCTTGACAAATGGCTAGTCAAGACATTAAACTATGTCTACTAACTTTTAGTTAGATTTTGATGGGCTATCGCCAAGCGGTAAGGCAACGGGTTTTGATCCCGTCATGCGCAGGTTCGAATCCTGCTAGCCCAGCCATGAAACTTCTTCTATTTTAAATATATCTACAATTTTCTTATATTTTATAATTTTTTGTTGTAACAAGAGAAAGCTTTTATCAGATATGCTAAAATATCTTTATCAGTAGATATTTACGTTATAGGCGACTAATATGCTCAACAATCATTATCACATCGGTACTCCTAATCAAAAATGGGGCGACGAAGAAAAAACTCACTGGCTCAACAAGCAACAAAAAAAACGGTTCTATACAGAAGAAGTCGTCGATAAACTTGATAAGCTTGCAAACGATTTTGATATCGAAAGCTATGGTGTATTAGAATATTCTGTAGGTGAATATAAACTCTACGGTCTCAAAACAAAAAATTGGGACCGTAACAAACAAACTGTACTAGTTACAGGTGGTGTACATGGTTACGAGACAAGTGGTGTGCAAGGAGCTATAAGGTTTGCCCAGACAAAAGCACTTGAGTATAGTAAGCATTTCAATATCATAATTCTGCCTTGCCTTAGCCCTTGGGGATACGAAACTATCAATCGTTGGAACCCTGATGCGATTGATCCAAATAGATCATTTTTTTTAGAAAGCTACTGTGATGAAGCTACTTTAGCGATGCGGTATATTTACTCTCTTAATATTGATATTTTTATGCACATAGACTTGCATGAAACTACAAATACTGATGATAGTGAGTTTAGACCAGCATTGGCTGCTAGAGAGGGTATATTCATCGATAAATGGCATGTGCCAGATGGTTTTTATCTTGTAGCAAATGAAAATAAGATAGAACCTAAATTTCAAAAGCATATTATCGATGCTGTGGTAAAGGTAACACATATTGCACCTAATGATCCTGGTTCTAAAATCCTTGGTGATGATACTCTCATCGATGGTTATATGTCGTGTGATTCAGATAAAGAAAAGCTATGTATGTCATTTACTGATGCAAATTATACTACGACCACAGAAGTTTATCCTGATAGCCCTAAGACTAATCCGGAAGAATGTATAGTTGCTCAAGTGGTAGCGATTACTTCAGCATTAGATTACATAAATAATAAAAAATAATAGAAAACAAATAAGAAGGCACTATAAAAATGTTAAATGGATTAATAAATGTCGCAGAATTCCTGATAAGCATAATCTTTGGATTATATGCTTTTATTCTATTGTTTAGATTTTTCTTACAGAAAGTAAAGGCGGATTTTTATAACCCTATCTGTCAGCTAGTTATGAAAGCTACAAATATCTTCGTGATGCCGCTTAGAAAGCTTGTACCAGGGGTCTTTGGCTTTGATTGGGCTTGTATTGTAGCTGTGTACTTTGTATTTATGATTCAAAACCTGCTTTTGAGTCTACTGAACGGTATGGGGCTAGATATGTTGGTTATATTGATTAAGCCATTTTTGGATATGATTTTTGCGGTTATAAATATGTTTATTTACTTGATTGTAATTAGAGCTATCGCAAGCTGGTTTGCTCAAGGAGGTTATAATCCTATGCTAATGATTATATATCAAATTACTGAACCAGTATTAGCAAAAGCTAGAAGATTGATAGCTCCACGAGGTGGGTTTGATTTTTCACCAATTATAGTGCTGGTTAGTTTGTTTTGTATTCAAATCTTCTTACAAAGTATTCTTGCTCAGTTATTTGCGTAGTAAATGATTTTTTTACTATCTGTCTATATCCTACCAAATTCTTCAAAGAATGAAATCATTGGTGAGCATAATAGTATGCTCAAAATCAAAATAAAAGCTCCTGCTGATAATGGCAAAGCTAATAAAGAGCTAATAGCTTTTTTAGCAAAGCATTTTAACTTTAAAAAAAATCAAGTAACGATAATAAAAGGACATATTTCTAGGCAAAAAATAGTAGAGTTAGATGTTGATGAAATGCCTGTAGATTTAGAAGAGTTACTAGCTTCTATTCAGTAGCATTTTAAATGCAGAAGCACCATCTTCGTAATATCCAGTAATCGTCTTGATAATCACAAAATCAAATTTATGACATAGCGCAATTGCTCTATCGTTACTTGTATTAACTTCAAGAGAGATATCTTTGGTAGAGGTTGCTAAAAGATGTTCTATTAAAGCTCTAGCTACGCCTTGCCCTTGGTAGCTTGGACTTGCTGCGATAGAGTATATTCTAATAGTCTTTTTATGCTCAAAATATAAAATATATCCTGCTAGATTTTTAGCTATTTTGGATACAAAAATAGGGTTTTTCCTGATGTGATATAGGAATTGCCTTTTTGAAATGCAATCGCTTTTAAAAAGTTCTTGCTCAAGACTTATGAGAGAGATTAAGTCAGCTGGCGTTGCTTTAGTGATTAGCATAAGGATTTTTCTTTAAGTTCATCCTGTTTAAAAACTCTAGCATAATTGTTGTATAGAGTTGGTCACCAGTATACTCATCTTCAACATAAGCATCTATAGAAGGATTGTCATTTATTTCGATGATGAGGGGCTTGTTTCCAACCATTTTAATATCTATGCCGTATAAGCCATTGCCTATAGTTTTAGCTGCTTTTAGTGCGGCCTTTAAAACTGCTTTATCTACTTGCTGTATAGCGAAGGCTTCTGTACCACCATGCTGTATTTTTTTAGCGTGGTTAGTTATTTGCCAATGTCCTTTCGCCATGTAGTATTTGCACGCATAAATTGGTTTGTTATTTAATACCCCAATTCTCCAGTCAAATTCAGTATAGTAGTACTTTTGAGCGATAACGACAGAAGATTCTTTAAACATAATTGTAAGGATATAGCTAATCTGAAAGAGTTTTATTCCAATTCCATGCCGCTTTTATAGCATCTTTAAAATCACTATATTTGTGCCTTATTCTTCTTAAAATATTTT
>JBLFYO010000045.1:0-13791 GCA_047609165.1 Francisella sp. | reverse complement strand
TTTTAACTGACCATCATTTGCAGCAAATAGACTTTTGATTTCTTTACCATTGTGAATAACTTTAAAAGCAATATTGAAATAGCAAAGCATATATTTTTTAAGTAGCTCAAATATATGTAAAAACTCAGTATTATCTTTTTTTAAGAATTTGCGTCGTGCAGGAGTATTGTAAAAAAGCTCGCCAACCTCGATAGTCGTACCTGTCACATGAGCAGCTGGTATAACATCATTTGAGATGTTATTTATCTGCCAAGCATCATCGCAAACTATATGCTTTGAGATTATTTTAACTTTTGCTACTGAGCCAATACTTGCTAAAGCCTCTCCTCTAAAGCCCATACTTGCTACAGATTCTAGCTCATCAAGATTGTAGACCTTGCTAGTTGCATGAGGTGCTAATGCTAGGGCCAAATCATCTTTTGAGATACCTTTACCATTATCTCTGATGCGGATAAATGACTTACCACCCTCTTGTATCTCTATACTTATATCAGTAGCACCCGCATCTATAGAATTTTCTACTAGTTCTTTGATGATAGATGATGGTCGCTCAATCACTTCACCTGCAGCTATTTGATTAGCTAGGTTTTCGGATAAAACTTTTATTTGACGGATATTTTCCACAGCTAGACCTTGTGCTTGTTACTGATTTTATTCTTTTTTTAAACAAATACGACTGTTAATTTAAGTCATAATAATAAGATGGCTGAGCGGAGTCTAAGCCTCGGTTTCCCTAGATTCTCATAAACATTTCGACAAGCTCAATGAGCTTTTGCTATTAAATCAACTCTCTTCTAAACTTCTTACGCTCGACAAGTCACTACTTTCCTACATTAATACTACCCATACTATACATAAAGCCACAAAATAAACAGTGTAATGTACTGCCCACTACAATCAATTAGTTATAATGGCTTTTTTATAAAATCTCTAGTTGAGCATTCTATAAAGAGCTTCTTATTTACAACCTTACCATCTTTATCTTCATACGGATAAACATTGTCTTTTGTAAGACCGCAAAGTTTCTTGATTTTTTTTGCTTCTTTGGATGTTATTCTTTCCCAATATTCATCTTTACCTAAAAAGCCCCAAAAAGCTCTCACATAAATTTTCTGGCCATTTTCTATAGTCTGAGCTTTCACATGATAATATTTACCGTCATGAGGATTTAGCACAGAACCATCTTTATATAGTGATCCTTTAGTATCATTTGCATCTGCACTAGAGTTTTTTACATTCCAAACAAACTCCATACCTTGATATTTATTTTTACCACTTGAGTAGTCATACTTATTGCCATAAGCATTGCCCTTACCGCAATTTTTGCAATAAATCATAGGTCTATGAACTTCATCATCATCCACATTTGAAAGCGGTACGAATATTTCAGCATTAAGATTATCATCTTTATTACTATATGCATGTATTACAGAGGTATTTGACTTAGTAGATGGATCTTTTTGTAACCAATAACCGTTAGGCAAAGATTTCTTATCAGCCGCAAAGCCTGCTATAGCATATACGGTAAAAAACACTAAAAGAGATTTTTTTAACATTGTGAAAAATTTAGAAATAATTATAAGATATTAGTATAAAGAAAAGTTGTAGTTTTACAAACTAATTAGAATGAGATTATTTAGTAGGATTAACTACGCCAAAATCATAGTTATAGCATGCTTTGAATTTAGCTTCAGCATCTTTGCTGTTATTTTGGTACGGATATACATTATCCGCAGTCAAACCACACTTCTCTTTAACAGCTTCATATTGCTCTGGTGTTATTTTTTTCCAATGAGCATCTTTACCAAACCAACCCATATAAGCTCTTACATCAAGAGTTTTACCACCATCTGCGATTGTAGCTTTAGCATTATATGTCTTACCGTCATTAGGATTTAGTACACCGCCGTTATCATAAGTACCATCACTTTGCTTTTGTAGATTACCAGAAAATACCAAACCTTCTGTAAAGTTAGACTTATCTGAAGAGTAGTCATACTTAAAACCATTTTTATCACCAGAAACAGCTTTGATGTCTCCGCCTTTTTCAAACCTTACATCTGGAGCAGTTATGTTACCTTTCAGATCAACTTTCATAATTGGCACAACTATACTCATCTGTAGAGTATCTTTCTTACCATAATCACTGTCTTTAGCAGAAATTTCAGAATGGATAATACCTTGCACTTTACCACGACCTGCATCTTTATCTTCATCAAACTGCACCCAATATCCTTCATAAAGGTTAGCACTAGCTTTTGAAGCTTCTGTAGCGTAAATCGAAGTACCAAAACCAGCTAAAGCTAGCATTGCTATTAATTTTGATTTTTTCATAATTATTCACTTGTAGTTGTTAATATATTTATACCTTTTGTAATCATGGTAACAAAGTTAATTTTTTTATTCAAACGACTTTACGATTATATTTAACAAATCAGCTTATAAAGCTTATAATCTATTAATAGAATAATTTTTTGACTACTATTTTGACTTATACAGGAAAAATCATCACCAATTTTGGTGGTAGTATCGTTGTGAAGCTTTCCAACGACGAAAAAATAAATGCCACAATGCGTAGTAATCTCAAAGGTGAGCTAACTGTGGGTGATAATGTCGAGCTAGAGTATAATAACTCTACTTATGTTATCAATAAATTTCTTGAACGAAAAAATCTAATCTCTCGCCCAAATCTATACCAACGCAAAAACAAAAACATCGCAGCAAATATAGACCAAGCAGCCATCATCATAACTCATGCTCCAGCACCTGTTGAGCATTATATAGACAGATATCTTGCCGCTCTGCATAATAGCAATATCCAGCCAATCATTATCATCAACAAAGTCGATTCACAAACTGAGCAAAACAAGGCAGATATGGGTTATCTTGCTGACATCTACAAGGCTATAGGCTATGAGGTGTTTTATATATCTGCTATAAACAATATTGGCATAGATAAACTATTAGACTCACTAAAAGGTAAAACCTCTATATTCCTAGGGCAATCTGGCGTTGGTAAATCTGAAACTTTAAACACTATACTCGGCGATAAGATAATTAACACAAAACATATTTCCGAATCCACAAAAAAAGGTCGCCATACAACTACCACATCGACCCTTTATGAGATTGATGATACTACTTCAATTATTGATTCACCAGGTATACGAGAATTCGGACTATGGCATATAACTAAAGATCAGCTATTTAGTGGTTTTAGAGATTTTTCAAAATATAATGGTATGTGCCAATATAGAAACTGTGCACATGAAGAAAATTCCAAAGGTTGTGAGATAGTCAAGCAAGTTGAAAATGGTAATATAGCTTCTCTAAGATTTAAGAATTATCACCGTATTTTAGTTGAGATTACGAAGTAGATTTACGGACTTTTAGATTTCCTAAGTTTTTGCAATCATTTTTATGATGGACAAATTGCTATTGGGATTATACACAAACTACCTGCTATTAATTGAATCCACTAGCAGTCCAAGTGACTGCATTGCCAGGTACATTACTAGCTTTCTCATACCAACAATTATATGCTTCTATCTTGACTTATTTCTCTCATCCATAGATATAAAGCTTAATTTCTCAACACAAATCCCTTGATACTACTTATCTCTGCGATACGCTCTAAATTTTGCAAACTAGCGTCATGTGCTTCTTGAGTTGTTGCATTACAAGCATCTGCAATAACTGTTACCTTGTAGTCTCTATCATGTAACTCTCTAACTGTAGATTCAACTACGAAACTTGTAGAAACACCACAAATTATTACTTCTGAAATATTATTGCCGCGTAATATAACTCCTAAATTTGTACCATATAATGCACTAACTCTGTGTTTAGTAATAATTATATCATGAGATTGAACATCCATTTGAGGGTGAAATTCAGTAGCCCAAGTATCAAGCTTTAAAACACCATACTCCGGTGCTTGTTTAAACATTGGAGAAACCTTTGAGCATTCATTATAGTCTTTACTAAACCCTACTTTTATATGAGCAATTTTAATATTTTTCTCTCTTGCCCAAGCTATAAGTTGATTAGCTTTTTGCATAGTTCCACCATCTTTGATACGCTTAGCGTTATGAGCACCAAAAGCGCCTTTTTCATCAACTATTTCATTTATAAAGTCCGCGACTATTAGTATTGTGTTTTTCATTAAGTCTCCCAAGATTTAAAGCTATGCTTATGAGATCCCTAGTCCACATTCGACAAGCTCAGTGACCGGAGGAATTCGTACTGTTTTTATTATTTATAATTAGCTAAAAACTCTTCTCTAAACTCGCCAAACTGTTCTTCTTCTATCGCAAAACGAATATCCCTCATTAGCTTTTGATAATAATGTAAGTTGTGAATAGTATTAAGTCTTGAACCAAGTATCTCTTTAATTTTATCTAAATGATGTAGATAACTTTTTGTAAAATTCTTACAAGTATAGCAATCACAAGTTGGATCAAGTGCTGAAGTATCTTCTTTATACTGAGAGTTTCTTATGCGAATAATCCCTTCTGAGGTAAATATATGTCCATTCCGAGCATTACGCGAAGGCATCACACAATCAAACATATCCACACCTCTATAGACAGCCTCGACTAGATCCTTAGGAGTACCTACACCCATAAGGTATCTTGGCTTGTCTTCTGGCATCTGATGAGCTGTGTGGTCTAGTATTTTTATCATCTCATCTTTTGGCTCACCAACTGATAGTCCACCGATTGCAAAACCATCAAAATCAATTTCTTTTAATTTTTCTAAAGACTCATCACGCAAATGCTCATACATACCACCTTGGATAATACCAAAAAGTGCTGATGGATTATCTCCATGCTCATCTTTTGATCTTTGAGCCCAACGCATTGAAAGCTCCATCGAGTCTTTTGCTTCTTTTTCAGTAGCAGGATACGGTGTACATTCATCAAAACACATCACAATATCTGAGCCTAGATCTCTCTGTACTTGCATCGAAATTTCTGGCGATAAAAACACTTTTGAACCATTGATAGGTGATTTGAAAGTTACACCCTCTTCTGTCAGCTTACGCATTTTACCAAGACTAAAAACTTGAAACCCACCCGAATCAGTAAGAATAGGCTTATCCCAACCATTAAACCCATGAAGTGAACCATGCTTTTTGATAATCTCAGTACCTGGGCGAAGCCATAAGTGAAAAGTATTACCAAGTATAATATCAGCTCCCATTTCTTTAAGCTCTACTGGTGTTACAGATTTCACGGCACCATAAGTACCTACTGGCATAAATGCAGGAGTTTGAATGTCTCCCCTTGGAAAGCTTATAGTTCCCCTGCGGGCTTTACCTTCTTTTTTTAGAAGATTGAATTTCATTATTGTCATAAATTTACCTTTAAAATATTGAGTGTCATTTTAGTATATTTTACATTATCATATTTTATCTGTTGATAATATTTTTATACCATCATCTAATGTGAAGCTATACAATCCTTCTCCGTAATTTGCTAAAAATTTAAAGATTTCCGAATTGTTAGATGTTGGTGCTAATACGCATATATCAGTACCATGATCTTTTGCACAAAAAGCCTGTGTATATTGCATGGATATTCTTTTTTTAGAAAACTTCAGCTTATTATTTGATAATTTACTAAGCATTTCTTTTGTTTTACCTATATCGTAGCTAGCTATATAAAATGACTTCAAAGAAACTTTTCTCGTTGATTCTGGATATTCATCCACAAAATTTCTATATTTTATATCAGTCTCATCAGCTATCAGTTGTGGTAATTTAATGCTGTCACTAGCAGTCAAACTCCAGTTAAGTTTTATGTTATCAGCTCTTAATCTACTCATCTGAAAATAATTAGGGTACATATATCCAAAAGTCTGATTAAAATCACTAACAAGATTTTTTGAATAACCTTTTGTATCAAAAGCATAAAGCCCAAAATGTTTACCTATTTTTAGGTTAAAAGCTATTCGATTAAAATCAACTCTTTTTTTATTAGGGTAGTTACTCGGCTCTAAAAGTTCTATATAAGTACCATTCTTTAGTAAAAGAAGAGCATTATATGCATTTTTAGAGCTGCTACCATATTTAATGACAAGATTTTTATCTAACTTTTTAAAGCTCTCAACTGTTTTAGATAGATCATCGGTAAGATACATGAAATGATCAATAACTGCACTATTAACTGATATTGAGATACCAAAAAACAAAAGTGATAAAAGAATTATTTTATATAGTTTATTCATTATTTAATCCTCTCAAATCAATTACCTATGCTCTGAAATAATCAGAATAAATATTGTACACAAATCACCTAAAAACATCGATTTCTTTCTTTGTCCTTATTGATAATTTCAGGTGGCTTATGTATATATAAGTTCATAACTATAATTTGATTAGATCAAAATAGAAAGTTTATTTTCAATTTTAGCTATAAAACATACTTTTACTACCAATATCATTGCATTAATATATTGCTTCAATAATATTATCTTCTATAATATCTAAAATAGTTATCTTAACCGATATTACGCACCAAACACAATTTTGAGCAAAAAGAGAATGCGTCATATGCAAGGCAGGTTTTTATCAGCATAGCTAGTAGCTATGGTGGTAAAGTTCTAACGCATTCAGAGGATGCTTTATCTTTTTGTCCTAGGGGATGGTATAATTTACATCAAATTGAGTTGTTAGTAAGATTTTAAGCTACTAGTAGCTCCTACACATTACGGTCTAGCACTTCAATGTAACTTATACCACTCGAGTTTGTGTTTGGTGCATAACATCAGTTATATTAAACCTGAAAGGATAAAAATGAATTATTTAAACTTTAGCCTACTAATATTTGCATATTTACTAGGATCTATCAATAGTGCGATTATCGTTTGTTACATCTTTAGGCTACCATCTCCTAGAAGTATTGGCTCAGGCAACCCTGGTACTACAAATGTACTGCGAATAGGTGGAAAAGTACCTGCTGTAATCACACTAGCATTTGACATATTAAAAGGTCTAGCTCCTGTGATTATTGCTAGAATGCTTACAGACAATGAATTAATCATTGCTTGTACTGCACTATATGCAATCTTAGGTCATGTATTCCCTATATTCTTTGGCTTTAAAGGTGGCAAAGGTGTAGCAACTTTGATTGGTACGCTATTTGGATTTTGGTGGGCTTTAGGACTTATATTTGTAGTTACATGGTTTGTAGTAGCTATGATTAGTCGTTATTCTTCTTTATCTGCATTGGTGGCAACTGTTGTAGCTAGCATATCTGTTATATTTACAGCAAACATACAAATTGCCGCACCATTTTTGATAATTGCGGTAATGATACTTGTAAAGCATAAAGGTAATATTCAACGCTTAATAAATGGACAAGAAAGCAAAATTGGCGATAAAGCTAAAAGTGAGGCAAAGGCTAAATAAAATGATTCAAATCAAAAATCTAAAAAAAGAATATATTACCAACGATGTTAGTAATCTGGTCTTGGACAATATCAACCTTGAAATCAATCAAGGCGAGATATTTGGCATAATCGGACATAGTGGTGCTGGCAAAAGCTCTCTACTTCGATGCTTAAACCTACTTGAAGAGCCAACTGATGGCTCTATTCACATTGCTGATGAAAACATCACTAAAAAAAGCCCTAGCCAATTACGAGCTTTTCGTAAAAAAGTAGCTATGATATTTCAGCATTTTAATTTATTAGCTTCAAGAACTGTGTTTGGAAATATTGCCCTACCACTAGAAATACAAGGAGTTTCTAAATCTGAAATCAAAAAACGAGTACATGAATTACTTGATTTAGTTGAACTCCCAAATAAAGCAACTGCTTACCCAAATGAGCTAAGTGGTGGTCAGAAACAAAAAGTTGCTATTGCTCGATCTTTAGCATTAAATCCTCTAGTTTTATTATCTGATGAAGCAACTTCTTCACTTGACCCAACTTCTACTAAGCAAATTTTAGCTTTACTAAAAAAATTAAACAAAGAGCTTGGTTTGACTATCGTACTTATCACTCATGAAATGGATGTGGTTAGAAATATCTGTGATAGAGTTGCTATTATTGATAATGGGCAAATTAGTGAAATGGGCAAAACGCTTGATGTATTTTTAGACCCTAAAGCTGATGTTACAAAGTCTTTCGTTGAGACAAGCATTCATACTAAAGTGCCTGAATACATTGCCAAGACAATGCTCGATAACCCTTATAGTCACGACAACATTTATCCTGTGGTTCAACTGACTTTTTATGGTGATAAGGGTAAAATGCCTATCATTGCTGAAATCTCGCGTCAATTTAATGCTAGTGCTAGTATCATTCAAGCAAATATAGAAACTATCCAAGATCAAATCGTAGGAATAGCTATTTGCCATATAACTGGTGAACGCCAAGACTGGGAAAATGCACTAAGTTTTCTTTCTAACCAAGATGTAAATTTAAAGGTATTAGGTTATGCACCAGCACACAATTAATCTCCACGAGCTTGGATTAATAGCTCAATCAACATGGGAAACTATCTACATGGTTTTTATAGCTACTGTTGTAGCTGTAATTGGTGGCATACTATTAGGTATATTGCTTTATATAACCAAAGATAGTAAAAACCTACTTGTAAAAAGTTTCAATAAAGCTTTTGGAATAATTATCAATGTCACGAGAAGTATTCCGTATATTATCTTACTTATACTTTTATATCCTCTTACACGCCTACTTGTTGGTACTACAATTGGTACTACCGCTTCAATTGTTCCCTTGGCTATAGCAGCTTTGCCTTTCTATGCTCGCCTTACAGAGTCAGCATTACGCGAAGTTGATAACGGTCTTATAGAAGCAGCTAAGTCTATGGGTGCAACGCGTAGCCAGATTATATTTAAGGTATTATTGCCAGAATCAAAAGCCCTACTAATTGATGCAGCTACTCTTACTTGCATATCATTGATTGGTTTCTCAGCTATGGCTGGTATCGTTGGCGGTGGTGGTCTTGGTGACCTTACTTACTTCAAGGGGTACAATTATGGTAATTACACTTTACTTTTAGGTGGTGTGGTTATGCTAGTGATACTTGTACAAATCACGCAATCTTTTGGTAATTATCTTATTTCTGCTAAAAAACTTACTTCATTATGGTTGGTAAGTGCTATATTGGTTTTTGCTTGCGGTGTTCAAGTTTACTCAAACTACTCAGCTGCGACAAATACAAATCAAATTACAGTTGGCTATATAACTAGCCCCCCTCAAGATGCTATTATGAAACTTAGCAAGAAAATCGCTAAAGAAAAATATAACCTTGATGTAAAACTTGTTACATTCGGCGATTACAATATCCCGAACAGAGCTTTAAATGACAACGAACTACAAGTTAATGTATTCCAGCACATTCCTTTCTTAGAGGATCAAAATAAACAATTTGGTTATGACATTACATATATCGGAAAGACTTTTCTTTATCCAATGGGTGTATTTTCCAAGAAATATAAAAATGCTGATGAAATACCAAATGGTGCAACTATTGCCATTCCAAATGATCCTACAAACCAAGGTAGAGCTTTGATGATCCTACAAGATATGGGCTTGATTAAGCTTAAAGATGGCATAACTTGGCAAGCCACTACAGATAGTATAATCAGCAATCCTAAAAAGCTAAAAATTATCGCTCTACAAGCCGATCAAATCCCTAACAATTTAGAAGATGTAGATATTGGTGTAGTAAATAATGATTATATCAACAAAGCAGGTCTTACACTTAAAGATGCTTTATTTGTAGAACCTAAAGACTCACCTTTTGCAAATATCATCGCGGTAAATGAAGATCAAAAAAACAACCCTAAACTAAAAGAGTATGTACAAGCATTAAATAATAAGCAAATCAAAAAAGTAGCTGATAAGTATTATCCAAATGATGCTGCTATTGCTGCTTGGTAAAGCAATATTTGTTATACACTACAATTTTTTATAAATATTTAAGGAATGAATATGCAACACAACAATGAATTTATAAATTTAGTAAATGATGCTAAAACTCGTATACAAGAATGCACCGTAGAAGATATTAATGCGATGAATCAATCAAACACACTTGACGGCCTACTCATAGATACTCGTGAAGAATCCGAATTTGCTAACGGATTTATCCCAAACGCTATTCATCTTAGCAAAGGTTTGATTGAATGTCGTATTGAGCAAATGATCCCAAATAAAAATCAAAAGATGTATTTCTATTGTGGTGGTGGTTTTAGATCTGCTTTAGTAGCAGACCTTTTACAAGAAATGGGTTATACAAACACAGTTTCTGTAGATGGTGGCTGGCGTGCTTGGAATGTTAATAACTTCCCAATAGCAAAACCTGAAGACTTCTACCCCACCGAATATGCTCGACTTATTGCAGAAGCTCATGAGCAAGTTCCTGAAATTACGCCTAGTGAAATAAAGGCTATGTTTGATGAAGACAAGCTTGATGGAGTGCTAATAGATGTACGCGAAGATTCAGAAGTTACTCAATCACACATAGCTGGAGCAATACACCTTAGCAAAGGTCAAATAGAAGTAAAAATCGAAAACCTAATCCCAAACAAAGAACAAAAACTATACCTATACTGTGGTAGTGGTTATAGATCATTATTGGCGGGTGTCAACCTACAAAAGATGGGCTATAGCAATGTTTACTCTATGGCTGGCGGTATCAAAGAAGGCTGGCTAGCAAATGGCTACCCTGTGACACCAGGTTAGAAAGATGTTTCGTATAGGTCATGGATATGATGTACATAAATTTACTATTGATAAACAAAATATCGTAATTGGTGGAATTGAGATCCCTTATGAGTTTGGACTTGAAGCTCATTCAGATGGTGATGTACTTATCCACGCAATGTGTGATGCTATCCTAGGTGCATTAGCTTTAGGTGATATTGGTAGGCATTTTCCAGATACTGATGAACAATTCAAAAATACTGATAGCAAATTTTTCTTATCTGAAATCAAAAAAATGCTTGATGAAAAAGGATATAAGATTGGCAATATTGACTGCACCATAGTAGCTCAAGCACCAAAAATGCTTCCTCATATTGAGAGTATGAAAAGCTGTTTAGCTAACATCTTAGCTATCGAGATAGAACAAATAAATATCAAGGCTACAACTACAGAAAAACTTGGATTTGTCGGCAGGAAGGAAGGGATTGCTGTTCATGTGGTTTGTTTGGTGACTAAGTTAGAATAGTTTGGTGTGTAAATCAAAATGGTATATCATCACTAGACCAATCAATCTCATCATTTACAGTTTGTAGTTCAATATCATACTCATCTAATAACTTAGTTAATTCACCCTTAAAGTCTTTAGATTTCATTAGAATGATATTCTTTTGTATCTGATCCGCCATTTGTTGCAAAATAACTTTTGGAATATCATCAACTTTTGATAATATTTTTAATTGCTTCAATGACATTTCAACATTAGTAGATGATGAAATTAAATTAGATAATATAGAAAGCATTTTCTGTCGAGTTTTACTATTTTTGACAATATATCCAAAAATAGCACATGCTACTTTTGACATGCTCTTTCCATTACCCTGTATAGCTTGATATTTACCAAAAAATCCATAAGGATCAAGTCCTTTTTTAATATTTACAATGGGAATATTTCTACCTAAAGCAAAGCCTACTTCTTGGGTACACCAATCACTTTCTTTAAAGCCGTCAATTAAAATAGTTACTAAGTAAGCCATAGTATGTAATGCTTTTTCTATCTCTAATTGCCATTCTTTAGTTGGTTCTATATCTTCATGTGCTACGAAACCACATATACCATACTGTTTAAGTGCTTGTTTTAACCTTGTAGCTCTTATTTTATCTATTGCAAGATGTGAAATAAACAACTTAAAGTGATTTTGTTCCCAAACAGTAAATAACTCAACATCAGGTACCAATAAACCATATTCAGTATTTATTGCAAATTCAACATCTCGTATTTCATATGATACTTGTTTTAAACCATTAAATATTTTTATCAAAACATTTTTATCTTCTTGCTCTATTTCTTGCAATATCATAAAAAACTCTGGTTTTACAAAAACATTTACAAAACCTACACTATTCTGATAATCTCCGTATTCTTGATACTCGTAGTAAGAACATTCTAAACACCTTGATATTTCTGATTTATTTTTAGAATTTAAAATAGTTTGTACTACATTGATGTGATTTTGAGAAACGCTTCCAGTATTACTATCACTATTTATGGTATTTAAAGTTACTTTTGTATCGGGTGTTCCCATTAGTAATCTCCTAAGTCGGTATTTTATGTATAATTTTTCTTAAAATAAAATATGTCAATTTATACACTTTCATAACATCTTTGTTTGGTTCAACTTCGCTATGAAATAATGCATTTCTTAATTTATATAATATTTCTATAAATCCTTTATATAGCTTTTCTGTCATGTCTTTTGCATCACTTCGGTCAATTGACTCATATTTTT
The DNA here is from genome assembly GCA_047609165.1 of Francisella sp. GTDB lineage: Bacteria > Pseudomonadota > Gammaproteobacteria > Francisellales > Francisellaceae > Francisella. The sequence continues at coordinate 1,324 of JBLFYO010000045.1, read as the reverse complement.
CTAATTTATTTAAATCGTCTAAATAAGTTAATATATTAATTATACGCATATATAACGATAGAATCTAAAAGACAAACTGATATTTGCTTTAAAAGCAAAAGTATAAAGAAACACCTAGAATACAATTAGAAATATCAAAACTATTTAGATACGGTATAGTCTTCCAAATAACCAGCCACAGCTTCAATCTCAGCTTGACAGCATAGTATTGCAATATCATTATCTTCAAGCTTATCAAGTATATACTTCACACCTTCAAATTCACCATGCGAAATAAAAGTGTTAGAGACATCAAAGCCTTTTTCAGCTAAATCTTTTCTAATGGTTAAAGGAATTTCCATAAATTCAGCTCCTCTTAGATATTTAGCCGTTTCTTTCAAAACAATAAAATCGACATTATGCCTTACAATGATATCGTTAATAGGAGAAATTAAATATTTTCTATCGCCAGTTGCACCTATCATTAGATAAGTCTTACCACCTTTATCATAAGCCTTCATCATAGACAACAATGCTTCTACACCAGCCTCATTATGAGCATAATCAAGTACTGCTACTTTATTATCCCACTCAAATATATTTGCTCTACCACGATTTACTTTAGTGTCGTTTTTATAAATTTTAAGTGCTTCTGCAATAGTCGATAACTCAATGCCCAACTTAAATGACAAGGCTATAGCAACCATTGCATTTTCGATATTGTGCTTAGCAAAACCTTTGACTGTAATGGAAGCATCTTTAACATCTAAAAGCTCAGTTTTTTGGCCATTCTCAATCCAAATAAACTTACCATCATCAATAATACAAGCATAATCAGCTTTTGCTAAATAATAATCCATATCATGTTGATTAGGATTTTGTGTGACGATGATTTTATTACAAGTTAAGCTATCAAACTTTTCTTTCATGTAAGAGTTATCAAGATTGATTATCGCATGAGAATTTTGCCCCATAGTTCTAAAAACTATAGATTTAGCTTCTGCAAGCTCTGCAACAGTCTCAATACCATCTTCACCTAAGTGATCTGCTGATACATTTGTCACCGCAGCTGCATTTACATAACTCTCAATAAGCCCTCTCTTTAAAAGTCCACCACGAGCAGATTCTAAAAGTGCTACCTCTACTTTCTTATTAGTTAAAACAAATTGATGCCCAGTTGGACCAGAATAATCTCCCTCATCTATTAGCTCATCATTGACCTTAACCCAGTCTGTAGATGTATAGCCTGTAAGCTTACCAGCAAATCTACAGATAAAATCAGTCAATCTAACTGTCGTCGTTTTACCATTTGTACCTGTAACAATTACAGCCGGAATATCATAAA
>JBLFYO010000044.1:0-13872 GCA_047609165.1 Francisella sp. | reverse complement strand
TGAAGCATATTATAATTGCGCATCTGATAAGTGTTATAATGCTAGAGAAGTGTTACTACAAGCAGCTTAGAGGTTTGGAATATAAATATATTTATAACTGGTATTGACAAAGGGCGACAGTATACACATTACCTTATGATTCCTGCCAAGTATCAGTTATATTAACCATACCGCCAAAATCCGTGTTATCTTTAGCACTTCCTAATCCAGGAAAATGCTTCAATACTGAGATAATTGAAGATTTTTTTATAACCATCTAAACTATATTTTAAATAATCTGTAACAACCTGTTCAGTTTTACCATAGCTTCTACCCCATTTAGCAATCACATCACTATCAGGATTTACTTCGATTGCAGCAACTGGTGCAAGATTCATATTAACACCGTATTCTTTCAAAGCTTCAGCTATACAATACGATTGTTTTTCAGCTAACTTAAGACTACCTGTTTTACCTATATCTGCTTGAGATAAATTTAACCCCTCATCTGCACATTGTTTAATCGCAGGAAAATCTTCTGGCTTTAAAGCATTGATTTGTCCACCCTCTTCATTTACGGCAATCAAAAGTTTTGGCAACCCAAATTCTTTAGCATAAGCCTGTAAATCATGCGTTAGTTTTTTTAATTGTTTTGCATTGACTATATTTTGATCAGGATATTTTTCTGTCTTAGGAAATAATATAATTCCTCCAACATTATAATCTCTTATCTGACGAACAATATCAGAGTTTTGATTTACTTCCGTACCTTTCATACCAACCATCATAAGTTGACCAATATTTTTATTTAAATTTGCAGCAAAGGAAGTTGTTATAACTAACATACAGACTAGAATTACTATTTTTCATAAACCATGATTTATTTTAAAAAATCATATAAGATAATTTAAAAAATATATTCTATCAGTAAAATAATATCAACCCAGTACATGAATTAATAATAAATATTTTTGACGGTAAATTATTATAAGCTATTTACTCAGGGAGAAATAAACTAAATTTTAGCTGATTGATATTGCTCATATAGTTTTATGTGTGCTTAGAAAGTGTAGAATAGTTTGAAATTTTAAAGGAGCTCTATCTGATAAACAGCACCATAACTAAAATTCTTTTAAGCTTCTATAGGCTTTTTAGCTATTGGCTTGCGCTTAACTCTTCTTTTTCTAGGTTTTTTATTTTTACTAGGATCACTACTAGAATGTTTTTTATTATCCGAAGGCTTTTGATTAGGATCATATAATTCAAAATCTACATGAGTATTTTCAAGATCAACTCTTGAAACTTTAATCACTATATCTTGACCTATCTTGTAGATTTTATGCGTTCTTTTACCTATCAAAATACCTTTAAGCTCATCAAATATATAGTAATCTCCAGGTATCTTAGATACATGTATTAAACCTTCTATATACATATCTTTAAGCTCAGCAAATAACCCTAAACCATTCAAATGTACAATCTTGGCATCTAAAATTTGACCCACATAATCCTTCATAAAGAAGCACTTCAACCAGCCTTCAACCTGCTTAGAGGCACCATCGGCATTTCGCTCTTGTAATGATGCATTATCACAGATATTAGCAAGCTCAGATTTCTCATAGTCTGTACCACCAAGATTGTATTCCTTGATAATAGATTTTAGAAGCCTATGTACTACTAGATCTGGGTATCTACGAATAGGAGATGTGAAATGAGTATACTCTTTATACGCAAGTCCAAAATGTCCTTCATTATCTATACTATAAACAGCTTGGTTCATACTACGCAATGTCATCATCTGAATATCATCATAATCATCGCGACCCTTCACACTCTCAAGCATTTCAGCCAAAGCTTGTGGAGTTACCTTACCATCTTTACCGTAAGCTAAATGTACACTATGTAATCCTAGATACTTTTTAAGAGCTGCTACCTTATCTTCTTTTGGCTCACCATGAACCCTAAAAGGCGATGGTTTCTTATGCTTAATCATAAACTTAGCAGTTGCCACATTCGCCATAAGCATACATTCTTCTATAAGCCTATGAGCATCATTACGATGTCTTGGAACTATCGACTCTATATGATTATGCTCATCTAAGATAATCTGTGTTTCAACAGTATCAAAATCTATCGCACCTCTTTCTTGGCGTGACTTATGTAATATATGGTACAAGTCATGCAACGCAAATAATCCAGATACAAGTTCAGGTGAATTCTCAACTATAGAATTCGCTTCTTTACCCAGTAATTTAGCAACTTCCGTATAAGTCAAACGAGCTTTTGAGTTTATAACTGCAGAATAAAAATTAGTCTTTGAAAGCTTACCTTTAGCACTTATATTCATCTCACATACAAGCGAGTATCTATCAACTTTAGGTTGTAACGAACACAAACCATTTGAAAGCTTCTCAGGTAACATCGGAATTACATAACCAGGAAAATATACCGAAGTAGATCTACGCTTAGCATCTAAATCTAAAGCAGAGTCTTTTTGTACATAATTAGATACATCAGCAATCGCCACATATAGCTTCCAACTACCACTTTTAGTTTTATGTGCATAAACCGCATCATCAAAATCCTTAGCATCTTCGCCATCTATAGTTACAAAGCCCATATCACGCAAATCAACTCTCTCACCGACAATCACATCATCTGAAATATCTTCAACATAATTAAGAGCTTTCTTACTCCACTCTTCAATAAGGTCATATTTCTTAGATGCTAGCATCATAGCCTCTTTTACAGGAGATACTTGTTCAACTTCTTTAGTAAACTTTGCTACTGCAGGAGCGGACACACTTGGTTGAATGATAATCTCAGCTTCTATAAGAGTTTCTGGCTCAAGCTTTATCGGTGGTGGCAGCAAAGTTACTACTACACTACTATTTTTACTAATAGGTTTTAGAAAATGTCCATCAAAAATTTTATCGTAATAACCAGTGATAGTCTTCTGCGAACGAGAAACTATAGATTTCACTTCTGCTTCTAAACGAGACCTTTTATTAATACCAAGTACCTTAGCATTTACCTCATCACCTACAAAAAGCATCTTAGCTTGAGCAGGCAATACCGAAACCTTGGTATTTAGAGAATGACTAAATACTTCCATTCTGCCATCTCTATCAGCACTTACTTTTGAAGTTATAAATATAGGCTTAGTATCTAAAGCACTAAAGTAGTACTTATCTTTGGCTATTTGTCCATCGCGAACCATCGCACCAAGTCTAAAACTCAAGCCATCTAAAGCTGCCTTTTTATATATTTCTAAAGCATCAGCTATTTTCTCTATACTAACTGGTAATCCAGTATCTTTTATAAAACTTAGGATAACCTCACGGCTAGGTATTGGATTCTCATATTTTTGTGCTTCAAGATCCTTATTTGGATCATTTTGTATATTATATTTACTCACTTATTAGTATTTCCTGGTCAAAAAACCGTTTATTAATTAGTATGCCCTTATCAAACTCAGCGATAGCAACAAATTTACCTTCATCGTATATTTTAATTGTGCCATTGAGTTCTTCTTTTAAGGGGAATTTCCCTCTTTTATATAAATCTTCTTTTTCTTCTTCTGCTAGAGTATAACTAGTCTTATCTTCAAAAACGCTTTCTATATGAGATATAGTAGCAAGTTTATCATCAAAACTTAAATCTTTTAACTCTTCTAGTGTATATGACTCTTCTAAGCTAAAAGGTCCACTCTTTGTTCGTTGCAGTGCAATCAGATGCCCACCACAATTTAGCTTGTTACCAATATCCATTGCTAATGAACGAATATAAGTACCCTTTGAGCTTCTAACCTTTATAGTTAAAGTATCATCCGTATATTCTAATAACTCTAAATTATATATAGTGATATTGCGTGGCTTTATCTCTATTTGAATACCTTCACGAGCAAGCTTATACAATGGCTGCCCCTTATACTTAAGTGCTGAGTACATTGGTGGTACTTGCGATATTTCACCACGAAAACCATCAAATACTCTCTCTAGCAAATCACTATCTAGCTTAGGAATACTCTCGGAATTTTCTTTAATTACATTTCCCTCCGCATCACCACTATCAGTTTCTACACCAAGCTTTATAGTTGCGATATATTCCTTATCTGCATCCAGCAAGTATTGAGCAATTTTTGTAGCTCTACCAAAGCATATCGGTAGCACACCTGTAGCCATCGGGTCTAAAGTACCCGTATGCCCAGCTTTTTGAGCGTTATAAAGGTGTTTTAATTGTTGGAGAATTCTATTGGAACTAATATCTTTTGATTTATTGACGACTATTACACCATTTAAATTCAATCTATTCTTTTTCATTTATAATTTTTTCTTGTATTGCTTGTATTATTTCAATCATCTTACCTGCCGCAGCTTGCTCAGCCTTTTTACGAGATTTACCTTCTGAATCAACAGTTAATTCATACTCGATACAAGCTACTGACACTGTAAAAATCTGCTCATGGTCCTTACCATCTATGTTTACTATATCATAGATAGGTAGATTATAACCTTGTTGTAAGAGTATTTCTTGTAATGTTGACTTATTGTCCTTGACCTTAACTACATCAAAATCTTCTGTAGCTAAAATCTCACTATACCAGCCAAGCACAACTTTTTTTACAGTTACAAAATCACTATCTAAATACACCGCCCCAATAATAGCTTCTACCACATCTTCAATAATTTTTTCTCGCTTATGAGTACCATTTTTTTCACTATCACCAAGTATTATATATTCATCAACTTGAAGCTCTAAGCCCAACTTAGCCAAGGTTACACCTTTAACTAATTTTGAACGCACTTGTGAAAGCTTACCCTCGTCAGAATCAGGAAACTTTTCAAACAAAACTTCAGCTATCACAAAGCCAAGTATTGAATCACCAAGAAACTCCAATCTTTCATAGTTTTTTTTAGTTTTACTACGATGAGTTAAAGCTCTATTTAAAAGATAATTGTCTTTGAAGTCATAACCGAGATTTCGGTGGAATTTAGAGAAATTTTGAATCATATTGAATTAGAACATCTTACCTAGTTCGCCCCAACGGACTTTTTTATCAATTTTATCCCAACTCATCCAAACGACTTTAGCTTTACCAACCAAATCTTTTTCTGGAACAAAACCCCAATAGCGACTATCTTCACTATTATCACGATTATCACCCATTACAAAGTAATGTCCTGCGGGAACTTTAAGACCTTCAAAGTCTTTTGCAGATGATGACTCTACCCAATCAACCTGATGTTTAACACCAAGTAAATCTTCTGTGCAGACAGTATCCCCACTACCACCAGCTAATGACTGGTTATAGTAATTCATAGCATCTCTATCGCAGTCGGTATATTCAAGTTTATGCCCATTAATAGTAAGCATTTTATCTTTATACGATATCACATCACCAGGCATACCAACTATTCGCTTCACAAAATCCACATCAGGATTCACAGGGAAATGAAATACTGTTATATCACCTCTTTCAGGCTTGCCCATTTTAATAATAGTTTCATTACTAAACGGGGCTCTAATTCCATAAGCAGTTTTATTTACAAAAATAAAATCACCTACAGGCAAAGTTGGAGTCATGGATGCTGTTGGTATCATAAAGTTACCAATAAGAAATGTTCTTAAGAAAAAAACTATGATAAAAACACTAAACAAAGACCTAGCTTGATCTGCTATAAATGGCGCTTTTAAACCATGATCTTTGTAAAACTGTCGTTTTTCTTTTTTATTTAGTCCAGCCAACTGATCTTTATAAGGTACAAGTCGAGCCTTTTGAAAAAAAAGAAAGTCTATAATATAAATTGCTCCACTTGCTATCGTTAAAAACAATAACCAAAAAGTGAAGCCTAAATTTAGAAAATAATTAAAGATTTCCATATTATCTTCTTACTTTATCTTTTTGGATAAAGTATCCAACACCCCTAATAGTCTGAATAAAGTTAGGCATGCTAATTTTCTTTCTTAAATTGTGCATATGCACTTCTAATGTATTTGTATCCATTTCTTTATCAGTAGAATAAACTTCTTCTAATAACTGAGTTTTTGGCACTACACGACCAGCATTTTGTACCAATATAGAAAGTAACGCTAATTCTTTTTTAGATACAGGGATAATTACACCCTCTTTAGTAACTGTTTCAGAACTTGGGTTAAAGCTATAGTCACCAAACTTTATCTCTTCATTTACACTTTTACCAGATTTCATATCTACTCTACGAGATACCGCTTTGATTCTAGCTATAAGCTCTTTAAGCTCAAATGGTTTTGTTAGATAATCATCAGCACCTAAATCTAGACCTTTGATTCTGTCTTCTAAACCATCTCTAGCAGTAAGCAAAAGGATAGGAGTTTTTATACCACGATTTCTTACATTTCTAAGTACTTCAAGACCTGTTTTAATTGGCAAACCAATATCCAACACCACGATATCATAAAGACCTGATTCTATAAAAGTTTGAGCCGCTTCACCATCAGATACCAAATTCACATTATAATTTTCTTTTTGAAGAGCTTCGAATAGACCTTCGCCCAAGTTTAAATCATCTTCACATAATAATAATCGCATAAATTACCTTGTCTTAGTTTTTGAATGTTATTTTAATTTATAATATATTTTATAGTTCTAGTATAACGAATAATCTACCTAAAGCAATTATTTATTTTAAATTCACAACGGAGATTTATAGAAAACTTTTTCTGAGATCTCTGGATATCTCTTTAGCTTTGCTAATATTTACATCTATAGCATTCTCAACAATTCCTACTAAATCAGATTTCTCAAAGACATTTAATGCCTCTGCTGTAATACCCTTTTTAGAAGTTACATTCTGTCTTAGAGTTGCGATACTCTGATTACTAGCTTGTGCCATCTTTGCAGCACCTAAGCAAGTTTGAATTACAAGTCGCTTTGCCTGTTCACTATCTAAGCCTTTTTTGGTAGTAGCTGAAACTAGATATTCCATAAATGCAAAAAAATATGCCGGGCCCGAGCCTGAACAAGCAGCTACGATATCCACTTTATACTCGTCATCAACAACCTCTACGATTCCCATAGTTTGCAGTATGCTCTCAGCCACATCTTGCTGGGAGGAACTCACATTGCGATTAAAATAAACCCCAGTAGCTCCATAGCCTAAGCTAGCAGGCGTATTTGGCATAACTCTAGCGAAGGCTACCTGCTTAGCAAAAAGACTTTCATAAACTTTCACCTCTATTCCTGCTGCTACAGTGATGATTAGCTGATCCTTAATATAGGTTTTTATTTCAGTTATTAAACTACCCATTTGCTGAGGTTTAATCGCCAGGATAATAACATCACTATCGCTTATGATACTTCTATACGATTGATAAGTCATTACATCATAATTATCTTTTAGAGCTGACAATTTGTCTTGATTTCTATCAACAACACTTATTAATCTAGAGTCATAGTTTTTACTAATCAATCCAGCAATCATAGCTTCAGCCATGTTACCACCACCTACAAAACATATTTTCTTATTCATTTTATCCAAACAATTTTCAATCAAAGATGCTAAATATAATAACATTTCAGTTAAATATTGCTAACATATCTAAAAAATAAAATATCCTCAATAATATGAAACAAATCATCTTAGCATCCAGTAACAAAGGCAAAATCAAAGAATTTAAAGAGATTTTTCGCAAAATAGGTATTGAAATAATCCCACAAACTGAGTTTGACATTCCAGATGCTGACGAAATAGGTCTGACATTCATAGAAAATGCGATCTTAAAAGCTCGTAACTGCTCCGTTCATACAGGTCTGCCCGCTATAGCGGATGACTCTGGATTAGAAGTTCTATCACTTAATGGTGAGCCAGGTATATATTCAGCTAGATATGCTGGACAGCATGGTGATGACAGGGCCAATATTAATAAACTACTCTCAAACCTTGTAAACTCGGATCAACGACAAGCTCGATTTATATGTGCACTAGCTTTTCTCAGACATGGAAATGACCCTACACCCATACTTGCAACAGGTGAATTAAATGGTGAGATAACTACAAAAGAGCATGGTGAAGATGGCTTTGGTTATGATCGAATATTCTTTGTACCACACTTAAACAAAACCCTGGCTCAAGTCAGTAGTGATACTAAAAATCAAATCAGTCATAGAGCAACAGCTCTATCTAAACTTATTGGCCAATTTAGTACAAAAATATAACTTTTACAGCTACAACTCAATTAAACTTATATGATATAATATAGTATAATATTCTATACAATAATTACTCATTATAGCTTGTGAACTCTTTTAAAAAAATCATCTATCATTCTGTTGCTTACATATACTCTAGTCTTTTCATGATCTATATACCCATTGTGTATCTTAAAAAACTTAAAAGAAGTTTCAAAAATGCACACTATAGGCAAAGGTGGGCTGAACGCTTTGCTCACACTCCATTACGATTAAAAGATTGTATTTGGATTCACTCAGTATCAGTTGGAGAATCACTTTCTGCCGAACCTTTAGTAAAAAAACTTTTACAAGAATACCCTAACGAAAGATTTGTTATAACCACGACCACGCCTACAGGTAGCGACGTTATAACTCGCTTATACAGCTCCTACCCCAACGTATACCATATGTATATACCTTATGATGTACAAATATTTATTAATAACTTTTTTGTAAAACTAAACCCTAAACTATTTATTGTAATTGAAACTGAAATTTGGCCCAACATCTTAAATAAATGTTTTAAAGAAAATATTCCCGTGATAATCACTAATGCTCGATTATCCAAAAAATCATTACGAAATTATACAAAAGTACCATTTGGGAAAGAGATGCTTTTTAGTAATATTTCACATATAAGTGCTCAAACAGAAAAAGATGCTAAACGTTTTTACTCTTTAGGAATCTCTAAAGATAAAATCTCAATTACTGGAAATTTAAAATACAACCTTATCACCCCTGAAAACTTAAATGAAAAAATGCTCCACATCAAAGAAAGCATTAAAAACCGTCCTGTATGGATAGCTGGCAGCACTCACCAAGGTGAAGAAGAAGTTATACTACAAGCTCATAATGAAATATTAAAAACGCAGCCTAACTGCTTGTTAATCATAGTTCCCAGACATAAAGAAAGATTTACAAAAGTTGAAAAAATAATCGCTAATCACGATCTTTCACTCCAAAAACGTAGCTCTTTTAAAAACGAAATATATAGTCATAGCCAAGTATACCTAGGTGATACCATGGGAGAGCTGCTGCATCTATACTATATATCTGACATTACGTTTGTCGGTGGTACCCTGATAGACAATGGTGGGCATAATTTACTTGAGCCTGCTGCTCTTAATAAACCTATCATCAGTGGTACTAGCCTTTATAATTTCAGCCAAATATCAAAAGCCCTTGTAAAAAACAAAGCTCTTAAACGAGTGAGAAATTCAACAGAGCTGGCTACGGAAATATTAGCTTTATTTAATGACAGAAAAGAGCTTGAGCAAATGGCTAATAACTCATATAAAACTTTTAAAGATCATAGCAATGTTTTAGAACAGCAATATAACGAGATCGTAAAATTTTTATGAAAAATACAATACTAGATAATTTCCATATTTTTGCCGAAAGCTTTTTTGATAAACTCGAATGCCCATCTCACACTTTGCTTGAAGCTATGAGGTACAGCTTTTTTAGTGGTGGCAAAAGAATAAGAGCTCAGCTTGTTTATATTATTGGCGACATGTTTGATATTAAAACCTCTGAATGCCATAAGATTGCAATGGCTATTGAGCTAATACACACTTACTCTCTAGTACATGACGACCTACCTGCAATGGATAACGACATACTAAGAAGAGGTAATCCAACCTGTCATGTAAAATTTAATGAAGCTACTGCAATACTTGCTGGTGATAGCCTACAAGCATTAGCATTCCAAGCGATTCAAGAAATTGATGTAGATGATATTAGTACATTAAAGAAACTAACTACTCTTTTGGCTCAATGCTCAGGTGCAAATGGTATGGTAGCAGGTCAACAACTTGACCTTGAGGGTGAAAATAAGGCACTAGATATAATCAATTTAGAAACCGTCCATATAAACAAAACGGCTAGAATATTTTATGCAAGTATGATTATGCCATACTTTCTATCTAAAAATTCTGATATAGATATAGTAAAAATTTTAGAAAATATCTCTCTACTACTAGGGCTATGTTTTCAAATAAAAGATGATATTCTTGATGTAACAAAATCTACAAGTGAGTTAGGTAAAACCTCTGCAAAAGATATAAGCTCAAATAAATCGACCTATATATCTTTATTAGGGCTTAAAAATGCCGTAGCTCTTTTAGATGAAAAAAAACTCGAAATATACAGCCTTATTATGAATCTTGAAAATCGCAATATTAATTGCAATGAGCTCAAAAACATTATCAATCTAGTTATTGATAGAAACTATTAAGCTTATTTGTTACAATTTCATAAATTCACTTCATAAACTTAACTTCAATGTTAAATCTTCAGAAAATATATGCTTGGCTTGTCCACCTATTTACATCTTTAGGCGCTGTGTTTGGTATCTTGGCTATTATATATGCTATCGAAGCTGCTAAAGCAAATGTTTTAGGAGATATTGGAAACTATCACTACAACATCAAATTTTCAATGTACGCGATTATAGTAGCTGTGTTTATCGATGCCATTGACGGTAGTCTTGCTAGACTAGTAGATATAAAGAAGTTAGCTCCTCTTGATGGTGCTTTATTAGATAATATAATCGATTTTACGACATATTCAATAGTACCATGTATCTGGATATATGTATCAAGTGTTGTTAATGCTGATTGGTTGATTCCTATTATAGTTATGATTACAATATCATCATCATATCAATTTTGTCAAATGAATGCTAAAACTGATGATCATTTTTTTGTTGGCTTCCCAAGCTACTGGAATGTAATAATTATTTTTATGCTATGCTTTCAATCATCTCAATCGATGAATGAAATAGTTATTATTATCTTAACTATATTCTCATTTATTCCTATTAAATATATCTATTTATCAAGAATTGAACATATAAGCAAAAGTAAATTAATAAAAATATTTACATTCTTGTTTACGATGTTAGCAGCAATCTCTACATTTTGTGCAGTTATTACTTATCCACATAAAACACCTACGCCTATTATCTCAATAATATTAGCATTTACTATTTTCTATATTCTATTCAGTTTCAAACTAAATATTAAAAACTCTAAAGCTTAGACTTATAAACCAGTCTTAAATTATGTTAAAATATTAGCCATATAATATATAACACATAGGTTCTTATGGAAGTTCTAACTCAAGCCGAACGTCAAAAATTATTTGTTGAAAATATTTTCCCATATAAGCACAATATCAAACGAAAAATCTATGAAAAACAAAAGTATCATCTCCAAATAGAGTTATTAAAACTACAAAAATGGATTAAAGAAAATAATAAAAAGCTACTGATTATATTTGAAGGTAGAGATGCCGCAGGTAAAGGTGGTGCCATCAAAAGAATGATGGAACATCTTAATCCTCGTGGAGCTAAAGTAGCTGCTCTTGAAAAACCTAGTGAAAGAGAAAGAAATCAATGGTACTTTCAACGGTACATACAGCACTTACCATCAGGTGGTGAAATAACTCTTTTTGATAGATCTTGGTACAACCGTGCTGGTGTCGAACGTGTAATGGGGTTTTGTACCGAAAGAGAGTATTTCTCCTTCCTTGAGCAAGCTCCTATGCTCGAAAAGATGCTATCAAGTAGTGGCACTATAATTATTAAATTTTGGTTCTCAGTGAGTCAACATGAGCAGAAAAAAAGATTTGAGGCTCGCGAACAACATCCATTAAAACAATGGAAACTTAGCCCTATAGATAAAGCATCTCTTGATAAATGGGATGACTATACCGAAGCTAAAGAAAAAATGTTTATATATACTGACAAACCTTATGCACCATGGGTAATAGTAAAATCTGACGATAAAAAACGAGCTCGACTAAATGCTATTAGATATATTCTTGATAGTATTGATTATGATAATAAGTCTTCTGATGTGGCAATGCAGCCAGACCCTTTAATAGTTGGCTCTTCTGCAAAAATATATAAATAAGATATTGACTAATGGCAATGATTTAAATATACTTATTCTTATGTTTTGGGCCTATAGCTCAGTTGGTTAGAGCGCCGGACTCATAATCCGTAGGTCGTAGGTTCGAATCCTACTGGGCCCACCACATTCCAAGACCATAATGCTTCACTTAAAATTATAACAATACATATTAGAATTTAAATAACTGGAGTTTTGACAAAAAACACATGTAGTATCTGGAATTTAAGATTAAGGTGTTAAGTGAGTCATACTTAAGAAAACAATTTCATTGATTATTTTATGGACATTTTAAACACTTCTTTAGCTAGATTTAGAAATAATTTTCGTAAACTATTTCCTTACAGCACAGACGCCTGCATTGAAATAATTGATGCATTGTCATCAAACATTATACTGTTACCTCAATATCAAATTAAAATCACTTTAAATGAATTTTTCACAAGACACCATCTACAATAATTATCCAAGTATCTGCCATTTTTATTTAACAATCATACTCAATATCTCTTGAGCCTTTCTATTTTCTGAAAAAGGCGTTTTAGATACCAAGTATATATCAAACTTTTTGGTAGTATGCTCTTCTAAAATCTCTACCAATACCCCTTGTTTAATATACTCTTTTACGGTAAACGAAGGTAGATATACTATACCCAAAGAATTAATAGCCATCTTTGTTAGTAATGTCGAAAAAGAACATTTCTGCTTTAAATTTATATTATACTCTTTATCTAATCCCCAGGTGGATTTAAAGTTTTCAGAATGATCTAGGCAAGGGTATTTTTCTAATTCTTTTGGATTGTTAGGAATACCATTGTCTCTAAGAAACTCTGGTGAAGCACATATAACTTTTTTCCATTCAGTAATCTTTTTCGCATAAAAGTTACCATTTGGAAGTGAGCCACAGAAAATAACAGCATCAAAATTATCTTCATATAAACTGCCTAAATAGTTTCCCACCTTCCAATCAATATAAACATTATCATTGTTTACAGAATATAACTTTACCTTATCTAAAATAGACTCAAAATATGAAAATGGAACGCCTACCTTTAAATTGCCAATAAACTGATAATCATCGTTTAAATCCAATCTAATTTGATCTTCAAGAAGTATAAGCTCTTTTATTCTAGGTAGTATATTTTGACCTATTTCAGTCAATAAAACCAATCTTGTGGTTCTATGAAAAAGCTTAGCATTATAATAATTCTCTAACTCCTTTATCTTCTTTGAAACTATTGAAATAGATAGATTTAACTCTTTTGCAGTTTGCCGAAAGTTTAGAGTATTTGAAAGCTTATCAAATATTCGGTAATGTTGAATTTCCATTTTCATTGATTCTTTTTTACTATCAGTGTTTCTATATCTTAACTATTAATATGATATAAGAATCAGGGTAATATTTCTATAGAAATTTAATTTATCAACAAGGACAATAATTATGATATTAATCGAAGTTAAATACAAAAAGAACTTAGAAACTGTAAACAAATACAAACAAGCACATACAGAGTATTTAACAAGCTTTTACGATAAAGAGCTAATTCTTGCATCAGGCCCATATAATAACCGAGCTGGTGGATTTATTATTTCAACAATGGATATTGAATCTGCTAATAACTATATACTTATAGCCAATCTGAAAGAGTTTTATTCCAATTCCATGCCGCTTTTATAGCATCTTTAAAATCACTATATTTGTGCCTTATTCTTCTTAAAATATTTTTAAAATTAGCCCAAACTTTTTTTATTGGATTTAAATCGGGT